>CAZODP010000023.1:0-8355 GCA_964578595.1 uncultured bacterium | reverse complement strand
CGTGCCCAGTCCAGGAGCTGTAGCGTTTCTGAGCGCAGCCCCACTGCCAATGACGGATGGGCCAATGACGAATGGGCCAATGACGAATGGGGTTGTTGAATATCAGATGGAGTCAAATCAGCTACTTCAAGGGGTATCAAAGGTCAGCCAACAGGTCACGGTCAACTCTGAATACCTTAGCCTGTCTGAGATTGAGGGTGCTGAGATTTAGGATCTCTGGGCAAGGGGCCGCCAAAACCCGGTTTCTGTCACCCAGGCATCTAGGGGTTGATCCCACGGATCCTGGGGTAACGGCTCCGAGCTGACACAGGCTTGGGGCAGGATCCCCCACTTTGCGGCCCTGATCTGGGCCAAAAACCGATCATAAAACCCGCCCCCATAGCCCAGGCGAGTGCCCCAAAGATCGCAGGCCACCGCCGGGATCAATACCACCGCCGCACTGGTGGGATCCAACTGGGGCACCTCTGGAGCCGGCTCTCGGATCCCATAGCTGCTCAGGATCCAGCGATCTTGCCCATCGGCGTAGTCATGCCAGACCAAGTGACGACCCACACAGCGGGGGATCCCCCAGCGCAGTGAATCCAGGTGTTCAAACAGAGGATCCAGTTGGATCTCTTCGGGGGTGCCCAGATAGGCCAAAACAGTACCGGATTTGGGTAAACGCTGCTCCAACTGGGCGATCACGGCGGCACTGATCCGATCCAGATCGGCCCCAACAAAAGAGCGCCGCATCTGCCGATACCAACAGCGCAGGGATCCCTTGGCTGAGCGCGTGGATGAACGTGATGAGAGATCAGAAGGTTTCACCCGTCAACCCATCCAGCTAGCCCAAAATAGCCACCAGCTCCACTTCAAACTCCAACGTGGCATTAGGGGGGATGACGCCACCGGCCCCACGACTGCCATAGGCCAGATCAGGGGGAATGATCAGTCTGCGTTTGCCATTCACCCGCATGGTGGCCACCCCTTCATCCCAGCCTCGGATCACCTGGCCCACCCCTAGGGTGAAATTAAAGGGCTGATCCCGCCTGTAGGAGCTGTCAAAAATGGTGCCATCCTCTAGGCGGCCCACATAGTTGACCGACACCGTTTGGCCTGGTTGGGGGGTGGGGCCATCCCCGACTTGCATATCCACATATTGCAGGCCCGATGGGGTGGTAATCGGATCCTCGGCTAATGGGGTCATCTCAATTTGGGGGTTGTCGCTAGCCCGCGAGAGGGCAAACACCGGAGCCGCCCCAGCTCCAACAGTTGCCATGCCCAGGCACACGCCCAGACACAAAGCCAATCCCAGTGCTAACGCTTGACGGATCCATCCTTGCACAAACCGCATATACTTTTTCCTCTGGTTATCTTTTAGTTATTTTTTGATGGGTTGGACTGGTTTCTTGAGCTGATATTTTTGGGGCCTGATATTTTTGGGCTGATAAAAAGGCTCTGAGTTGACTCTAACCCAGCCTGTTTCCCCTTGGGGCAGCGATGGGTTCCCACAGAGGCACATTCAGGCCAGATCAATCTCGCCCCTAGTGATCCGCTCAGCAATCTGATCCACCAGGGCCATCTCTTCGGGAGAGACCTCACCATCGGCCATGATCGCGGCCAGGATTTCTTCCCGTTCGGCGGCGGTCAGCTTGCCATCCGCTAGGGCTTTTTCCGCCACAGCTCGCACCTCTGCCCATTCCATCGGATCCTCTCCAGCCGGTTAGCCTCTTCAGCCAGTTAATCTTTAACCCGTTAACTTGATGCTATCATCTGGCCGGATCCCGTCTTTGCAACCTTTGGGCCGCCTCGACGATCTGACGGGCCAACTCTGGATCCTCCTGTGAGCGGCGGGCAATCAGCACATAATCAGCTACGGTCAAGCCATAGGACTCAATAATGGGACGGGCGATCCGGTCAAAGTCGGCTTCGATGGCATCCCGCTGGGCCTGGGTGGTGGCCTCTGCCAATTGGCTATCCGCCTGGGCTTGGAGGGGTTGCAGATCCTGCAAGATCTGAGCAAACCGATCAATTTGGCCCAGCCGGATCCGCTCAGTCGGGGTAGGCACAGGATCCGGAGCTTGCACAGCGATAGGAGTAGAAACCAGAGCGGACAACACAGGATCTGGATCCGGCTCGACCTCCCCAGGGCGGCTGGTCACCAGAGCGATCACCCCCACCAAAAACACTGCCCCTGTTGGCAAGATTGACCAACGGGGATCCTTGAGCCAGGTTGGGAGCTGATCCAATACAGAAGTGGGTTCTGGTGGGATCGGCACCCCTGAAGTGGGCGGTTGGGGCTGAGCCACCGGATCCTGAGTTGATGGGGGAATGGATCCTGCAACTTTGATGTGATGGCTGAGCAAAAGGCGATAGCTGGATTGCAAATACTCAAACTCCCGTTCAGCGGAGGCCCGCAAAATCAGTGGCGTACCCACAGGCAACCGATCCGGATGACTCTGCTGCATCTGCGCCCGATAGGCCGTTTTGATCTCGGCCAGCGACGCCCAGGGGGGGAGATCCAGCAGTTGATAGGCGTCTTTTAATTCGTCAGATAATTGATCAGATAGCTCCTCTAAAGCCCTATCTTGTAAAGCGTTATCCAGTAAAGCATTATCTGGGGGTCTCTCTTGGGGCAAAGAAACAGGATCCGGCTCCGGTTGAGGCTCAGCACTGGATCCTTGAGTAGCATCGGTACGGGCAGAGTCTGTCTCCAGCTCCGACAAAAAGGCCAAAAACTCCGCATCAACATTCGGATCCGCCTCCCCCTTGGCCAACTCAAAGGGTTGATGAGTGGAGTGAATGGGTGACTGAGACGACACAGGCTGCTCAGGACTTTCTGGATCAATCCAATCCGCTGGATCCACCCAAGCTGTGTCTGTTTTTGAATCCTGCATCCCCATAACCCTAAACTCAACTGATCCGCATCCAGAATAGCCACAGAGCGGAGGGTTGGGCTTGGGATCGGATCTAATAATCTTTCAACTCTGAGCCTTCAAGAAGAAGGTTTCAAAACGGGGTTTTAGGAGGGTAGCTCAGGGTAGTCCACGGCCCCAAAGTAGTGCAGCCGATCTGGGGGCCAAAACCGCACAATGGTGTGGCCAATGATATTCTCCCGCTCCAAAAAGCCCCAGAAGTGCGAATCCTGACTGTCATTGCGGTTGTCCCCCAAGACAAAGTACTGACCCTGTGGCACCACAAACTCGGATCCGGTTTCAACAGGCACCCCCGGACAGCTTCCAGGGCAGCTATAGGCGGGTGGCTCTACAATATATTCTTCGTCGATGATCATCCCATTGATGATCACATCCCCGTCGGCAATCTGGATCCGATCGCCTGGCAGGCCCACCACCCGCTTGATGTAGGCCCCCTCAAAGTTGAGCCGTTCAGGGGGATGAAACACAATAATGTCGCCGCGGCGAGGATCCCGAAAGTGGTAAGACACCTTTTCCACAATCAGACGATCCCCAATCTCCAGCGTGGGCAACATCGAATTAGATGGGATCCAACGGGCCTCCGCCACAAAAGTCCGGATCCCGACCGTCAGCAGAATCGCCAACACAATGGTGATCAGGTTTTCCCGCTGGCTACGCCACAGCCCTGGCTTGGGATCCGGTTCAGATGCAGCCTCAATGGGGGCTAGAGCTTGAGAGCTAGCTTCAGTCGATTTGGGTGGAGATTTGGGTGGCAAAGCGGTGGGATCAGGGCGAGAATCAGGCATGGGTAGAGAGTTGACACTGTTTTTGATTATGACACTTTGACCTATTGACTTACGGGCTGATTGACTTACGGGTTAGCCGATGGGTTGATTGACGAATGACCTCAGGGCTTTGGGGCACGGATCCTGGGTTTACGGGTTAAGGCTCAAGTCATGCCAAAGTCATGCCCAAGTCATGCCAAAGTTTGTTCTGGGGCCAAAAACTCTAAAAAAACCTCAAAAACGGTCGGATCCTCTGTACCGCACCCCTCTCAAGCAGGCACAATAGGCCATATAGCTCTGTGTATTCATACTGTTTATCTATTTTTTGCTGAGAAGCCCTGCTTTGGCGGCTGAGCCTACTGGCCCTTACTCAGGTTTTGAATGCACCAGCTTTTGAACGCACCAGCTTTTGAATGCACCACCGGGGCTTGTCATGTCTGACCCTAACCTAAGAAGGACGGCTATCGGTAAGATCAGCACCACGACACAGCAGGCTCCGATCCCTGAACGAAGGCCGATGGTAGAAAGTGCAGGATTAACCTCAGCAGGTGGGATGGGGGTCAATGAGGCACCTAGTTTGCTCGATCCGGCCCTAACTGGAGCAGCTCAGTATGCCCTGGTGATCCAGACCCCCGAATCCACTCAGGTGGTGATCTTGCGGGAGGTGGTGGAGACGGTGGGTCGCTCTGCGGACAATACGATTCGGATCCATGACAAGTTTTTGTCGCGCCATCATGCCCATCTGGTGCGGGTGCCCAATCCCGAATTTGAGGGCCGCCATACCTATCGCCTGTTTGATGGGGGGCGTGAAGATCGTACCCGCAGCCGCAACGGGGTGTTTGTCAACGACAACGAGGCTCATAGCTACGTGTTACAGCCAGGGGATCAGATTCACTTTGGCCCCAATGTGCGGGCGATCTTTTATCCGCTAGAGCAGATGGGGGATCCCAGCTTTGGCTGAGGGCTAGGGCTTGTCAATCTAGGGCTTGTCAATCTGATGCTCTGGATATGCTGAGCACACTCGGATCGGCGTTTTGTGGCAAACTGTTGCTACCTCACCGCTATCTTGATCTGCTATGCTCGGCGACTACAAACCTGGTCTCGAAGGGGTGCCTGCCACCCGCTCCAATATCAGCTATATCAATGGGCAGTCGGGTGTTTTGGAGTACCGTGGCATCCCGATTCAGGAGCTGACTGAGCACAGTACCTTTTTGGAGACGGCCTACTTGCTGGTGTTTGGCCAGTTGCCGACAGTTGACCAGCTCCAACCCTTTGAAGATGCGATCCGCAGCCACCGCCGGATTAAGTACCGGATCCGGGACATGATCAAATCGTTTCCCCCCACCAGCCATTCGATGGATGCCCTACAGACTTGTGTGGCGGGGCTGGGATTGTTTTATCCGTGGCAAGAATATGACGATGATTATGTGTTTGGCACCGTGACTCGCCTGCTGGCCAAATTGCCCACGATTGTGGCTACCTTTCATCAGATGCGACAGGGGGATGATCCGATTTTGCCCCACGATGGCCTGGATCATCCGTCTAATTTTTTGTATATGCTCACCGACAAAGTGCCGGATAAATGGACGGCTAAAGTTTTTGATATCTGCCTGATTTTGCACGCCGAACATACGGTCAATGCCTCTACCTTTGCTCTATTGGTGAATGCGTCTACACTGGCCAACCCCTACAGTGTGGTGGCCTCGGCGGTGGGTACGCTATCGGGTCAATTGCATGGGGGCGCTAGCGAGCAGGTGATGCTGATGTTGCAGGAGATCGGTAGTGTGGAAAATGTCCGACCCTACATCGAAAAAAGACTGGAAAAACGGCAGCGAATTATGGGCATGGGCCATCGGGTTTACAAAGTCAAGGATCCTCGTGCGATTATTTTGCAGCGATTGGTGGAAGAACTCTTTGATCGCTATGGCCACGACAAGTATTTTGAGATCGCCCTAGAAGTGGAAAAGGTCTGCGAAGAGCTGCTTGGCCCTAAGGGGATCTATCCCAATGTGGACTTTTATTCGGGCTTGGTCTACGCCAAATTAGGGATCCCGACGGATCTGTTTACACCGGTGTTTGCCATCTCGCGGGCGGCGGGTTGGTTGGCCCACTGGCGGGAACAGCTCTCCGATAACCGCATCTTTCGACCCACTCAGGACTATATCGGCAAGCACAATCTTCCGTATATCCCTTTGGATGCGCGGACGTCGTCTTATTAGCTGGCTGCAAATTAACTGGCTGCAAATTAACTAGCTGCAAAGAATCAATTGCCCCTGTTACCAATGGCTTTGGATCCTCAAAGTCCAAAATGAATGGAAAAACTGCTCCTATCGTGAGTGGTAAATCTAGCAAAATACTTGGTTCAGGGATGGCTGGATCCAGTCGAGCTGGCTCTGTGGTGGCAGTCTGGAAGTCAAGTTTTGTGTAGCCTATTTGATCTCAACTAAACACAAGAGTTACTTTGGGATCCTTGCGATACCAGGCTTTCAGTATTTTTGAGATTTGTAGTGAATTGATGGTTGATGAGCAGCCCTAGGTTACTTCAGACTGTGAAGGTTACGTGTAAATACCAGTTCAGCATGGGTGCCTAAGTTGCTTGCTATGTTGTCATCGAAAGGCTTGCATTAGTTTTAGGAGTGGGTGATGGATCGTGCCCTACCTTCTGGATACCTTACGGTCGATCTTGACTCAGGCCGAGATGAGCTGATTGAGCTGATCAGTCAGTTGCGGGAATCGTTGGATCTGGCCACCAATTTTCAGACGGCGGTGACGGGGGCACGGCGGATCCTGCGGGCGGATCGGGTGATCGTCTACCAGTTTGATCAGCGCTATGTCGGCACAACGGTGGCGGAGTCGGTGGGATCCGGGTGGACCCCTTGTTTGGGGCTGGAGATCATCGACACCTGTTTTCAGACCACGCGGGCGGCTCAATATGGATCCAAAAATCGGGTTAACGCTATCCCGGATGTCTCTCAGGCGGGGCTGAGTGAGTGTCATCTGGCCCTTTTGGAGCGGTTTGAAGTCAAGGCCAATCTGGTGGTGCCCATTTTTGTTAGATCCCAGGTCTGGGGGCTGCTGATCGCCCATCAATGCAGTGGGATCCGGCAGTGGCAAGAGCTACAGATCACGGTGATGATGCAGATTGCCAGTCAGCTCACCCTCTCGATCCAGCAGGCAGTATCGATCCAGGTTGAAAAGGAACTGGAGCTGGAGCGGCAGGCGGTAGCCGAACGAGAAACATTGCTGCGCCTGATCAGCCGGATCCCTCGTCCCCTCACCCTGAGCGAGACCCTCGAAACCACTGTCAGTGAACTGCGCCAAGTCTTGGGGGTGGATCGAGTTGCAATTTTTCGCTTTGCCCCCGACTGGAATGGGGAGTTTGTGGCGGAGTCAGTGGGGCCAGAGTGGACATCGCTGCTGCAATTGCAGGAGACCTATCCCCAGATCAAAGACAGCATCAAAGACTGCATTCTTCAAAAGCTAGGACTCTGTGCCGCTGAGGCGGGTACAACCCCCGATGCCTTCATTCAGGGATTGCAAGCGGAAGACTCGACGTTGATTTTTAGAACTATCGAAGACATCAATACGGCGGACAGGAGCCAGCTTACGGTGCAGATGTTGGAGCACTATCAAGCGCGAGCCTATCTGGTGGTGGGGATCCTTTTGAATGGTCAGCTCTGGGGCCTGTTGGCGGTGTATCAAAACAGCCGTCCCCGTCGCTGGAAACAAGCGGAGATCAACTTGGTCTATCAGGTGGCGACTCAATTGACGGTGGTGCTGCAACACCTGATGCTGCGGCAGCAAGACCAAGCTCGGATCCAGGAGCTAGAACGCTTTCATCAGCTCAAGGATGATTTTTTGAGTACCGTCTCCCACGAGTTGCGCACCCCTCTGGCCTCTATCCGCATGGCCACTGAAATGCTCAAGCAAACGGTGGCCGTCCGACCGATCAACCCAGACCGGATCGAGCGGTATCTCAAGGTGCTGGAGAGCGAATGTCATCGGGAGGTCAACCTGGTGGAGGATCTGCTCAATCTGCAACGGTTGGCGGTCAAGCCGGATCCGGTCAATCTCGATCAGGTGGATGTCAATTTTGTTTTGGGGCAACTGATCGATAGCAGTGCTGTCCGTGCCCAAGAGTACCAGGTCAACCTCAGCTATGCCCCGGATCCGGAGCTGCCGGTTTTGTGGACTGAGGCCAGTAGCCTGGATCGGATCTTGGCCGAGCTACTCCACAACGCCTGCAAATACACCGACCGCAATGGTGAGATTTGCGTCGAAGCCACCGCCATCCCCCAAGAGGGTATCCCAGGGATCCGGCTGACGGTGGGCAATACAGGCACCATCCCCAAAGCTGAACTGCCGCGCATCTTTGATAAGTTTTACCGGGTGCCCAAAGGGGATCCCCATCAACGGGGGGGCACGGGGTTGGGTCTGTCGCTGGTCAAAGCCTTGGTTGAGGCTCTCCAAGGAAAGATAGCTGTGACCAGTGAAAACAACTGGACTTCGTTTGATATCTGGCTGCCGCAACGGATGCCCTTAACTCGGATCCATGCGGTTGCGGTGAGCTGAGCCAGCAATGCCACAAATACCGACACCACAAATAATTTTCAACTCATTGTCAACTTTGCCATAATCTGGCTGGCCAAGACGGATCCGAGGGCTGCCAAATCCAC
>CAZODP010000022.1:25249-35336 GCA_964578595.1 uncultured bacterium | reverse complement strand
GAAACTGGTTTAGGAAGTGTATTGGGTGTAGCGAGTGATTGAGGGAAGGGCTGTACCAGTGCAACGATAAGAGGGGAGAAAATCAGGCGACAAAAGATTGAACCCTATGTGGGGCGTACCCGTGAACCCAAGCGAGCCACAGCCCGACACAGCACCTTTTACCTGGGATTATGGGGGCTGCTGTGGGCTGAGGGACTCCAGATGGGGGCGGATGATGACTTCACAACAGATTTAAAAACTCGTTATCAGCGTCGTGCTCTCAGGGCTGCAGAGCTTATCGGGCAGGCTTTCTAGCTCCTCTGTCACCCCCTCAGGGTAACCACAGAAAATACCGTCTTCGGTGGCCTTGTTAACCAAATTCGGTCATTTGTAGGTGATGAAAATGTGGAAGATGTGAGTCAGTTCTTGCTACAGTCTCTTATAAGTATAAACTTTGATGGGGGCTGGTACTTGATCTCATTACCTGTGATCACGGCGAATTGGCAAGCCTCAGATGGTAACCAGTAGACTGTGCCTGTGGGCGATGGTTTTGGTCGTGTCTTTAGAATGGGAAATCAATCGGTCAATGCCTCATTGCAAGCTTACTGGAATGCTGTGAGACCGGATCAAGGATCCGAGTGGAGCCTAAGAGCTATCAATCGAAAACTCACTGCTTGGCACGAGCTTGATCGTTCAGCCAGAGATGCTCAGATGATGCTACTTCAACGCCCTAGCGTTCTGTTGCCATCTGTGAAAATGCTGAAAACGCTTTGTGCCTGCCCATAGATCCTTTAGGAAGATATCTCACAAATCATTTCTGTTGCCTGCGATCAGCCATGACTTACGGAGTGCTGTCTGGTGGTCTTTCTGGTCTTGATCCTTAAGATTGGGCCACAATGATAACTGGACTTTTAGGATACTGCCGGAGTGTGATGCTGATGGATCCCCTGCTCGAAGACAAAATCCGCGATCAGATTCGTGAAAACCCCATCTTGATCTACATGAAGGGTACGCCCCAAATGCCGATGTGCGGGTTCTCAAATGCGGTGGTACGGACGTTTGACCAATTGGGTTGTGCCTACGGATCCGTCAATGTACTGGAGGATCCTGATGTTCGCCAGGGCATCAAGCTTTTGTCCAATTGGCCCACGATCCCGCAGGTCTACATCAATGGGGAGTTTGTGGGGGGATGTGACATTATCCTGGAGATGCACCAGCGGGGAGAACTGGAGCCGTTGGTCAAGCAAGCCCTGGCCCAAGCCTAACAACGCCCTAGGACACCCACCCACTTAGGACACCCACTGTGAAAACTCCAGACCGGATCCGCTCCCTACTGCAAGACAAACTGCAAGCCGCTGCGGTGGTGGTGCAGGATGACTCTCATCGGCACGCCGGTCATGTAGGGGGCAAGGATCCCCTCAGTACGGGCGGACACTACACCGTCTGGGTGGCTTCGGAGCAGTTTCTCGGACAATTGCCGATTCAACGGCATCGCCTGGTCTATGACGCTCTAGCTGAGGAGATGGGCCAGACTATTCACGCCCTCAGCCTGCACACACTATTGCCAGAGCAGTGGGATCAGCAGATGGCCCATCTCTCTCAGGATCCGGTTTGAGGCTGGGGTTGATGTATCACCTCAGGATCCTGTGGTTGTTTTGGGCCACCTCGATGGCGGCGGAGCTGGAGTATCGCATCAACTTTGTGCTGGCTGCTTTGGGCAGCTTGGGGGGATTGGCGGGCAGCCTATTTGGGTTGTTTTTGTTCTATCAGGGGGACTACCGCTTTCAGGGTTGGGCCTGGGAAGAAGCTCTGATCGTGCTGGGGATCTTTACGATATTGCAGGGTTTTGCGGCTCTGGTGCTGAATCCCAACCTCAATCGGATCGTGGAGCAGGTGCGAGAAGGGACACTAGATTTTGTCTTGCTCAAGCCGATCAGCTCTCAGTTTTGGCTGTCGCTGCGGGTGATCTCACCCTGGGGTTTGCCCGATGTGGCCGCCGGGATCCTGGTGGTGATCTATGCCCTCAGTCGCTTGGAATTGGGGCTGGGATCCCTGCTCTGGGGGTTGATCCCACTGGGGTTGGGGTGCCTTAGTTTTTATAGCCTTTGGTTTATGTTGGGGGCCACCAGCATTTGGTTTGTCAAAATCTATAACGTGACGGAGGTGTTGCGCGGCTTGGTGGAGGCGGGCCGTTTTCCGACGATAGCCTACCCCGCTGCTTATCGCTTTTTCTTTACGTTTGTGGTGCCTGTTGCTTTCTTAACCACTGTGCCGGCGGAGGCGATCCTGGGGCGAGCCAGTGGAGCCTATTGGCTGGGATCTTTTGTCTTGGCAGCAGGATTAGGAGTGGGATCCCATCTGTTTTGGCGATTTGCCCTGCGGTTTTATACCAGTGCCTCCAGTTAGGAGGGGGAGATGGCTGGGATCCAGATGTGTACAATTATGTAGTGTTGACCTGTGTCCTGCTTATCCCTCTGAGGACTGAATGCTTAGACTCGACCACATCAGCAAAATCTACCCCACAGGCGAGGTGCTCCGGGACGTCAACTGGGAAGTGAAGCCGGGGGAGCGGGTCGGCCTGGTGGGGGTGAATGGGGCCGGTAAAACCACCCAGCTCAAGATCATTGCCGGAGAAGTGGATCCCACGTCTGGGGAGGTGCTCAAGCCTGCTAGCTTTCATATTGCCTACCTGACCCAAGAGTTTGAAGTGGATCCCACCCGGACAGTGCGGGAAGAGTTTTGGCGCGTCTTTGTGGAAGAAAACCGGATCCAAGAGGAATTGCACCAGATCACCCGGCAGATGGAACAGGCGGATCCCGATCAACTGGATCATCTGCTCACCCAAATGGATCGGCTGCAACGGCAGTTTGAAGCCCTGCATGGCTACGAGCTAGATGCCCGGATCGAAAAGATTTTGCCAGAGATGGGCTTTGAGCCAGATGATACCGAACGGTTGGTCAGTGCCTTTAGCGGTGGCTGGCAGATGCGCATGAGTTTGGGCAAGATTTTGCTCCAAAAGCCTGATTTGTTACTGTTGGACGAACCCACCAACCACTTAGATTTAGAAACCATCGAATGGCTGGAGGAGTATCTCAAAAATCTAGCTCTGCCGATGGTGATCGTCTCCCACGACCGGGAGTTTTTGGATCGGCTCTGCACCAACATTGTGGAAACCGAGCGCGGGGTTTCTACGACTTATCTGGGAAATTATTCTGCTTATCTCACCCAAAAAGCCGAACTCAAAGCGGCTCAGATGTCCACCTATGAGCGACAGCAAAAAGAAATCGAAAAGCAACAAGCCTTTGTGGATCGCTTTCGGGCCAGTGCCACCCGCAGCACCCAAGCCAAAAGCCGTGAAAAGCAATTGGAAAAAATTGACCGCATCAGTGCTCCCATCAATGATGTCCGGACGCTGCATTTCAGGTTTCCTCCGGCTCCTCGCAGTGGTCGGGAGGTGGTGGAGATCAAAAACCTTACCCATACCTACGGCGAAAAGATCCTATTTTTGTCAGCGAATTTGCTGATTGAGCGTGGGGATCGGGTGGCTTTTTTAGGGCCAAATGGGGCTGGCAAATCCACCCTCTTGCGGCTGATCACCGGAACCGAAAAACCCACCGAAGGCACCGTTGCCCAAGGATCCCACAATGTGATCCCGGCCTATTTTGAACAAAATCAGGCGGAGGCCCTAGACCTAGAAAAAACCGTGATGGCGACGATCCATGACGAGGTGCCCCAGTGGAAAAACGAGGAAGTTCGGACGCTGTTGGGTCGCTTTCTCTTCGGTGGAGAAACGGTCTTTAAGCAGGTCAAAGCTCTGAGTGGGGGCGAAAAAGCGCGACTGGCCTTGGCCAAAATGCTGCTCCAACCCGCCAACTTGATGATCCTGGATGAGCCGACCAATCACCTGGATATCCCCGCCAAAGAAATGCTAGAGGAAGCACTGCAAAATTACGATGGCACCCTGATCCTGGTTTCTCATGACCGTTACTTTATTGCTCAGGTGGCCACCAAAATTGTCGAGATCCGCGATGGGGATTTAGTGGTCTATAACGGTGACTATCACTACTACCTCGACAAAATCGCAGAGGAAAAAGCCGCAAAGCAGCAGGAACAGATCGAAGCCGAAAAATCCGCTAAAGCTGCCGCCAAACGTGCCAAAGAACGTGAAAAGCAAAAAGCTAAAAAAGCTACAAGTAAATCCTAAACTGGATCCGGTGACAGTCCGCGATGTTTTGCTCGAAACCGCAGATTCACTAGGAACTAACTAAGGACTGCTGACAAAGGTTAGGATCCAAACAGTCTTTAGGATCCCCCATCTGTTATCCTTTCCCCATGAATCAGCATCCCTCTCCTGAGCACCCCTTGCGGCGCTTGCTGCGCTATAGCCACCGCTACAATCCTCTGATTGCTCAGGCCACTGCCTGTTCTATTCTCAATAAGCTCTTTGATCTAGCCCCACCTGCTTTGATTGGAGCGGCGGTGGATGTGGTGGTGGAGCAACAGGATTCTGTGATCGCTCGGTTTGGGATCCAGTCGGTCACAAACCAGTTGATTTTTTTGACGGTGCTCAGTGCCTTGATTTGGGGCCTGGAGTCGCTATTTCAGTATCTCTACGCTTATCTGTGGCGCAACCTGGCCCAAAACATTGAACATGATCTGCGGCTGGATGCCTATGCTCATCTGCAAAAGCTGGAGATGGCCTATTTTGAAGAGCGCAGTAGCGGCGGGCTGATGGCCATTCTCAACGACGACATCAACCAGCTAGAGCGGTTTTTGGATCTGGGGGCCAATGAAATCTTGCAGGTGGTGGTGACCGTTTTGGTGATTGGGGGAGCCTTCTTTTATTTGGCCCCCGGTGTGGCCTGGTTGGCGATGTTGCCGATGCCGGTGATCCTGGCTGGATCGATCAACTTTCAGAGACGGTTGGCCCCCCGCTATGCCGATGTCCGCGAAAAAGTCAGCCAGCTCAACAGCCTTTTGGCCAATAACCTGGGGGGCATCACCACCATCAAGAGCTTTGCCACCGAAGACTATGAAGTTGAGCGATTGCGGCAAGAAAGCGAAGCCTATCGCCAAAGCAACCGACGGGCGATCACCCTCAGTGCTGCTTTTATTCCCCTGATCCGGTTCATCATTTTGTTGGGCTTTGTGGGCACCTTGCTCTTTGGGGGATTGGCTGCCGCCGCAGGGCAATTGACGGTGGGCACCTACAGCGTCATGGTGTTTTTGACTCAGCGGTTGCTCTGGCCCCTGACCCGTCTTGGGGACACCCTCGATCAATATCAGCGGGCGATGGCCTCCACCCAGCGGGTGCTCAATCTATTGGATACCCGACTGGCCATCCGTTCAGGGGATCGGCCCATGACCTCCGTCAAAGGAGAGATTCAGCTCCAAAATGTCACCTTTGGCTATGCCCATCAACCTCCGGTGATGGAAAATCTTTCCCTGACCATCCCTGCCGGACAGACCATTGCCATTGTCGGATCCACCGGATCGGGCAAAAGCACCCTAGTTAAGCTGCTACTGCGGCTCTACGAGATCCAATCGGGATCGATCCTGTTGGATGGCCACGATCTACGAGAGCTGGATCTGCAACATTTACGGCGTGCGATTGGGCTGGTCAGCCAGGATGTGTTTTTGTTTCATGGTACGGTGCGTGAAAATATCGCCTATGGTAGCCCGGATGCCACCCTAGAGCAGATCATCGCCGCCGCCACCATTGCTGAGGCTCAGGATTTTATCGAGCACCTGCCCCAGGGCTACGACACCATCGTGGGGGAACGGGGCCAAAAGCTCTCCGGCGGTCAACGACAACGGATCGCCATCGCCCGGGCGGTGCTCAAGGATCCGCCGATTTTGATCCTGGATGAGGCCACCTCTGCGGTTGACAACGAAACCGAAGCCGCCATTCAGCGATCCCTCGAAAAAATCACCCAGCACCGCACCACCATTGCCATCGCTCATCGCCTCTCCACCGTGCGCAATGCCGACCGGATCTATGTGATGGAAAATGGCAAGCTCATCGAGCAGGGATCCCATGAGGATCTGTTGGCCCACAAAGGGATCTATGCTGCCCTCTGGCGGGTCCAAACCGGTCTCAAAGCCGTGGCTTAGCCAGCCGATACCAAACCGGAATTGATGCTGATTAGAGTCTGGATCCTGAGGACTGAAAAATTGGGGATCCACTTTGATATTCACCTGCTAAGATAAGCAAGCAAATGGCATAGCCTGAGCATCCATTGCTTGTTTCATGCACCTCTTTCATGCATCACTGCTGGGCGTTGGTTCCCAAAGACTTAACTGTCGACTATGGGGCCTGTGGAGCAAAGGTTGGATGAAGTCTTGCATGAGGTCAGTGAAGGGTTGGTGGCGTAGCCAAGTGGTAAGGCAGGGGCCTGCAAAGCCCCCATTCGCCAGTTCAAATCTGGCCGCCACCTTGGACTGAGGGATAGGATTGCTGGGGTTCCGTTGTGGTGACGGGATCCCACCTTGGCATCCAACCATCTTGGTCTTTGATTGAAATCCTATTGTTTGAATGTTTACTTGAACGTTTAAGGGTTGAGAGTCCAAGAGTTTTAGAGCAAACCGGGGAGGGATCCGAGCGTGAAAGATAAGCTGATGCTGATGTTGCCGGGGCCGACCCCTGTGCCCGAACGGGCGTTGTTGGCATTGGCCCGTGCTCCTATGGGCCACCGCAGCAAAGACTTCACTGCCATTTTGGAGGAGGTCAGTGCCAATCTTCAGTGGCTCCATCAGACCCACTCGGATGTGTTTATCTTCAGTGCCAGTGGCACGGGTGCGATGGAAGCTGGACTGGTCAATGTGCTGAGTCCTGGCGACCGGGTGTTGTGTGGGGTCAATGGCAAATTTGGCGAACGCTGGGCAGATATGGCCGATACCTTTGGCTATCTTTGTGAACGGGTCGAATCGGCATGGGGGACCCCCTACGATGTTGATGCCTTTCGAGCCAAGCTAGAGGCGGATAGCGACAAGACCATCAAAGCGGTGATCCTGACCCACAGCGAGACCTCTACAGGGGTGGCCAATGATGTAGAGACCATCGCCCAAGCGGTGAGAGCACATGGCGAGGCTCTGACGATTGTGGATGGGGTGACCAGCGTTGGGGCCATGCCCGTCAAGATGGATGAGTGGGGCCTGGATATCGTCGCCTCAGGATCCCAAAAGGGCTACATGATCCCGCCTGGGTTGGGCTTTGTGGGGGTGAGTGAGCGGGCCATGCAGCGGGCCAAAACCGCCACAACCCCCAAGTTTTACTGGAGCTTTGAGCTGGCCAAAAAGAACCTAGATAAAGGCACCACCCCCTTCACGCCGGCTGTGAATATGATCTACGCCCTCCAAGCCAGTCTGCATTTGATGAAAGAGGAGGGACTGGAGGGGATTTTCAGTCGCCATGCTCTGCTGTCGGCGGCCACAATGGCTGGGATCAAAGCTCTGGGGCTAAAACTCTTGGTGCAACCTGAATCAGCAGCCAGTCCAGCGGTGACGGCAGTCTGGGCACCGGATGGTATTGATGCCGACAAGATTCGCGGCATCCTGAGCAAGCAGTTTGATATCGTCACAGCCGCCGGTCAGGATCATCTCAAGGGTAAAATCTTCCGGATTGGTCATCTGGGTTTTATTAGCAGTCGAGATGTGTTGATGACAATGGCCACCCTGGAATCGGCCCTCAATACGGTGGGCTACACCGATTTTAGTCCTGGATCCGCTGTCAAGGCCGCTGCGGATATCTTGGCTGCAACTTGATCAAGCCTGATTAAGCTAGGGCTGCCATCACCTGCTGGCTAGAAGCTGTCCAGCCCACGATGCCATCTTGAGCACAGACCATCTCTAGGGTGGCAGCCTTAAAGTCGGGAAAGTAGCTGGCGGTGCAATCCTCCACAAGGAGGCAGTCATAGCCCCGGTCATTAGCTTCTCTGAGGGTGGTTTGTACGCACACTTCTGTGGTAACCCCTGTGATCAGTAAATGGGTGATCCGTTTCTGTTGCAAAATTGCCTGTAATGGGGTGGCATAAAAGGCCCCTTTCCCAGGCTTGTGGATCACAATTTCCTGTTCAAGCGGTTGCAGTTCAGCGATGATAGCGTTGCCCGCTTCTCCCCGAATTAGGATGCGGCCCATCGGCCCCGGATCCCCAATTTTGATGGATCCACGGCCTCGATTTAACTTGGCTGGCGGACAGTCCGAAAGATCAGCCTGATGACACTCCAGGGTATGAATAACGGGCCAAGTGCGGGCACGAAATGCTGCTAAAAGTCGCTGGAGGGGTGGAACAATGGATTGCAGCAGGCTGACATCATTGCCCAAAGACTCCCCAAAGCCCCCCGGCTCCAAAAAGTCCCGCTGCATATCAATGATCACAAGGGCCATCCGACTGGGATCCGGCACCGTATAGGGATAGGGGTTAGCCGCAATGGTCAGCGGTAAGAGGGAGACGTCTAGGTTTAGCATGATAATCTTCCTCCTAATGTCCTGCCATGCGTTCGCCCATCACTGCTAGATCGGCTTCAGCAATGGAAGTTTCATAAGTTAGATGGCCGCCGCTGATCACCACCAGTCGATCGGCTAATTTTAGTAACTCATCTAGATCTTCGCTCACTAACAACACCGCAACACCAGAGTTTCGGGCCTGAATGATCTGATCATGAATAAAATCAACGGCTGAAAAGTCAAGACCAAAGCAGGGATTGGCAGCAATCAAAAGTTTGATATCGGGTGAAGATAATTCTCGTGCCAAGACCGCTCTTTGCACATTGCCCCCAGACAGGTTGCCGATCGGGGTCTCTGGAGAGGGGGTTTTGACCTTGAATTGGGTGATCAGGCTACGGGCCGCCTGGCGAATGGCCTTAAGGATCAGCAGGATCCCCTTGGCTTGGGGGGGCTTGTCAAAAGTCCGCAGGGCCATGTTTTCAGCCACGCTCATATGAGGCACGCAGGCATTGCGCAGCGGTTCTTCGGGCAAGACGTAGACCTGATGGGCCGCCATCTCCGCCCGGGTTGCCCCATAGGGATCCCCGTTGACCAGCACCTGACCGCCAGTGGCAGGCCGCTGTCCTGCTAAGACCTCCACCAGCTCCTTCTGTCCGTTGCCACTCACCCCAGCTATGCCCACGATTTCACCGCTGTGGACCACCAGATTGACGCCACCCACCGCTTCTAGGCCATTGTCTTTGTTGGCCCGGATCCCGTTGATTTGCAGCACAGCCATTGGGTCATGGCCGTTGTGTTTCTGCACAGGCGTAGGGTCTTTGCGTTCCCCCAGCATCATGGCGGCCAAATCAGGCACCGTCAGATCCTTGACCTGGCCTGCCCCAGCAAACTGGCCCTTGCGCAAGACGGTAACCTCATCGCAGAAGGTCATGATCTCTCGAAATTTGTGGCTGATCATCAGTACGCTCAGATGTCCGGCAGAAACCTCATCTCGCAATAAGCCCAAAATCTCATCCGCCTCTGAGGGGGTCAGTACGGAGGTGGGTTCATCCAAAATCAGGATCCGGTTTTGGAGATAGAGCTGTTTAATGATCTCCAGTTTTTGTTTCTGGCCCGCCGCCAATTGGGCCACCGGGATATTGAGGGGAATCTGAAACGGGGCCGATTGCATAAAGGCTTCTAGCTTTTCTTGCTCTATTTTCCAGTTGATCACACTGGGACTCTCGAAGCTGGACAGGATCAGATTCTCCGCCACCGTCATGGCAGGCACGGAGGTGAAATGTTGGTAAACCATGCCAATGCCATATTTGTGGGCATCCCGAGGACTATGGATTTGGCTCAGTTTGTGGTCGATTTTGACCTCACCCATTGTAGGGGTATAAAAACCCATCACACATTTGACCAGGGTGCTTTTGCCCGCGCCATTTTCTCCCAACAAGGCATGAAAGGATCCCGGTTTGAGATGAAGTGACACCTGATCCAGAGCAATCAGGGATCCAAAGTGTTTGGACATCTTGATCACCTGAAGATCGGGCGGACTGACTAATTTGACTTTAGGCTCGGCAAGCGTGGCAACCATGATCGTGTCCTTTGAATGTACTTAAATGTACTTAGACGAATGCGCTCAGAAAGATGGATGGATCGAAAAGAGCCTGAAACAGA
>CAZODP010000022.1:8356-25149 GCA_964578595.1 uncultured bacterium | reverse complement strand
CCTGAAACAGAAATGACAAGAGAGCTAGAAGCAGCTTTTTCACAATGCCTTGATGACATCTAAGAGAGCCTCAGAACTGGCAACAGCCCCAAACACGCCCCCTTGCATCTGAATCATCTTCAATGCCGCCAGATGATTTCCGTAGTCTGTGGCACCAGTGCAGTCGGATAGCAACAAACATTCATAGCCCCGGTCGTTGGCATCCCGCAGGGTGGTATGGACACAGACATCGGTGGTGATGCCCGTCAAAATCAAATTGCGGATGCGGTTGCGGCTCAAAATCAAGTCCAAATCGGTGGCATAAAAGGATCCCTTGCCCGGTTTATCAATAATCACTTCCCCTGGCAGGGGAGCTAATTCGGGAATGATCTCCCAGCCCGGTTCACCTCGCGTCAAAATCCGTCCACAAGGGCCAGGATCCCCGATACCTGCACCGATCTGTTGACTGCGCCAGCGTTTGTTCTCTGGCAGATCGGATAAATCGGGGCGATGGCCTTCGCGGGTATGAATGATGAAATAGCCTTTTGCTCTCATCACCGCCAACAGTTGTTTGATCGGTTCAATGGGGGCACGGGTGAGAGCTAGGTCGTAGCCCATCTTGTCCACATAGCCGCCAATCCCACAAAAATCTGTCTGCATATCAATGATGATCAAGGCCGTGTTATCAGGCCGCAAATCGCCATCAAATGGCCAGGGGTAAGGCTCAGAGTGAACGTAGGATCCCATGGTTAACCCTCGGTTACAGTTCAAAAAAGACAGAGACAAGACACTCAAAATCTGGCAACAGCGGACTGGTGATTTGATCGGAGACAAAAAGAGTTGAGACTTTTTCCAGTTGAGCAGAGTGTCGGCGAAATATCTCCACACTTTGCTGCTCTCGATCCACAATCCAATAGTCTTGAACACCTTGAATAGAGTAGAGCTTAAATTTGAGTTCTCGATCTCGTCGTCGATCCTGGGCACTAGAGGATAAAACTTCTACGATCAAATCAGGCGCACCTGTCAAATGACCCGAATCATCCAACAAATAATCCAGTCGGCCTTGACGAACCCAAACCACATCAGCGATCACATGGTCACTTTCAGAGAAGAGGATCCCGATGCCAGTATAGGCATTGCCCAGTCCAGTATTCCGCGACCAGTTCCGCAGCTCTGTACAGATAGCATCAGCGATAGCTTGGTGTCTTAAATGGGGGGCACGAGTCACCAGTAACTCTCCATCGACAATCTCATAACGATTTGTATTATCTGGAAACAGTTCGAGGTCAGAGGTTGTCCAACGGAGGTTAGAGATAAGAGTCATGAGCAACGTCTCCGGAATAGCTAAAGACTTTAATTAACGGATCCCTGCTAAATTCTTTTCGCTGACCCATTTGTTTGGCTCTGGCAAGGCTTCGCCATTGCGTTGTGCAGATTCTATTAAAAGCTCCAAGACTTCTTGAGCATTTTTCATGGCTTCATCATAGGTCTCACCATGAGTACATGGCTGCATTAGATCCTCAAAATCAGGTAGGGTGACGACAAAACATTCGTCTTCATCAGACCACTGAATCGAGATACTATATTTGAACTTATTGACGTTGGTCATTCTCTCTCTCCTTATTTGATTGCTGTTCAGCTTGATTTTTGGCTTCTTCCAGCATTTGTAGGGCTTCTTTGACTTGTGACTCAAGATAGGGTTTAGCATCATTGCCATCGTTGCCAGGAATGACTAGCTTTTTTGCCAAGAGTGCGTGACTCCATTTGGTATGGCTTCCTTTTGCAGGCTCATAGGTGAATCCTGCCTTGCGCAACATCTGTTTAACTCGCGGATTTTCTTGGGCATCGGATCCTCTGCCCCTAACGGGTCGACACCTCCTTTTTGAGGGATCCCTCATACTCGCGAGTGGGTGGGGCAAATCCACAAGAGCTGCCGTCGGTATGAATGACCTGATCTTCCCAGGGCAGTCGATAATTACCCTGCACCATGTCTTGCATATAGGTATACGGACAATCTTGGGCTCCACCTTTGACCGCCACATAGCCGCGATGCCCCAATTGGTAGATGTTATTCTCCACACCCCAATGGATCCGGGCTTCTCGCACCAGATCAGGACGAACTTCGGCGGTGATGATCTCGTTGGGACGGTGGGATCCCATCACCAGCGGGGTGCCATCAAAATTGCAGATCATCCCTTCCCCCATCGAGTCAAAGCTGCCATCGGATCCACACATACACACCGAAGCGGTCACCATCAAATTGCAAAAGGCATTGGCCTGATTGGTGATCTGCCAACTGTGGCGAATGGGAGCTGTATAGCCCGCCGTCCGAATCATGATCTCGGCTCCTTGGTAGGCACATTCCCGCGCCATCTCAGGAAACATGCCGTCATGGCAAATGATCAGGGCGATCTTGGATCCATTGGGGCCATCACAGACCGGGATCCCTAGGTTTCCAGGTTCCCAAGGTTCCACCGGGATCCAGGGGTGTAGCTTGCGGTAATAGAGTTGCAAATTGCCGTGGTGATCGAGAATGATACCGCTGTTGTAGGGATTGCCGTGGGGGTTGTACTCCATGATCGAGAAGCAGCCCCAGATCTTGTGCTCTTTGCAGGCGTTGCTAAAGGCGGCCACCTCGGGGCCATCCAACTTGCACATGATGGCCGGATTGGTGTCCATCGACAGGCCATGCAGCGAATATTCAGGAAAGACCACCAGATCCATGCCGGGCAAATTGCGGCGGGCTTTGCCTACCATGTCTACGATGACTTGGGTTTGGGCTGCCACATCATCGGGTGTCACCACCACAGGCAATTGGGATTGCACCAGGCCCAAAACAACGCCATTGGGGGTTTTATTCAGTCCGCCGAGTCCGCTCATACGTGGGATCCTTTTGGTTCAGGGTTAACTAAGAGAGTTGAAATAGTGAGTTAGATGGAGATGCGAATCGCTTTGAGAACTTGGAGAAGGGTATGACTGGATTTGGGGTGAGTCAGTTTAAGTGGAGGTAATTGCTGGTAAACAGGCGGATCCCCTTGCTTGATCATATAAAACTGGTAGTCCTCACCATTGGTTGCAAGCCCCCAGACGTAATCTTGATCCTCAATACCTTTGTAGGCGTAGGTTAAAAGTTGTGCTGTAGCCAGTCTTGTTGCCCCAAACCCTGACTTGGTCTCAACTACTAGGATCCAAAAAGACATATTTTGGTTTCGCTTGACAGCCAAGAGATCCATACGGCCCTTGATTGCTACTTCTTCATCGTCAACCTCAATAGTGATATCTGCGATGTTTTCTTCCAAATTAATTTTGATGTCGCCTGAGAAGAATCCAGCTAGCTTTAACAGTGGAGAAATGAATAAAAACTTAACTTGACCTTCATTTAAGGTTCTGTCGTCTTGATAGCTAAAGTAGAGTTCTTGTAAGTGTGTGAGATCCTGGATTTCCGTGTCCGATAATGGCTCTAGTTCCAATGTGTCTTCAAACTCCAGCGAGGATCCTCGGCGTAACCCCAATAGCTCATGCACATCTCCTAAGGTGAGGATAGTGGCGGGTTGTGTCTGGACAGCGGTCATGCGGGATCCCTTCTCTGCTCTGCTTAAACTATAGCCAGTGGACTCAAGCCAGCCTGTTACTTGCCCGTTCCCAAAGCACCTGGCATCCCCGTCAAGGTTTTCACCGGAGAGCTGGTCAAAATCATGATCCCCAAGGTCAGCACATAGGGAGCCGCATTCCAGAGGTAATAGTTGGACTCTACCCCCACCGATTGCAAGGCTGGACCAATCGCCTGAGCACCCCCAAACAGCAACGCCGCAAACAGACATTGCACCGGATCCCATTTGGCAAAAATCACCAACGCCACCGCCATCAACCCCTGACCACTGGAGATCCGCTCTGTCCAACTGCCGGGGTAATAGAGAGACAGATAAGCCCCGCCAACACCCGCCAAAAAGCTGCCCGCCATAATCGCACAGGTTCTAACCCAGGGAACAGAAATCCCCATCGCCCGGGCGGCATCCGGGTTATCCCCCACCGCCCGCACATACAGCCCCCAGCGAAAACTTTTGAAAAATCGGCGCATGGCATAGGCCAACAGGATGCCGATCACAAACAGCGGGCTAATTTTGAGGGCCGCTTGCAGGGCAGAAAGGCTGCTCCATCCCCCCAACTCAATCGCAGGCAGTTGAGGAGCCACAGGCTGAATGAAAGGCTTGCCAAAGTAGAAGGCCAAACCGCTGCCAAAGATGATCATGGCGATGCCCACCGCCACATCGTTCACTTTGGGCTGCTGAGACAGATAGGCATGGATCCCACCCAAGGCCATGCCCGCCAATCCTGCCGCCAACACCCCCAACCACGGAGCCAAGGCGGATCCCACATAAGGCTGGCTGAGGTAGGAAACCGCGTAGGCACTCATCGCCCCCATCAGCAGAGTACCTTCTAAACCAAGATTGATCTTGCCGCTTTTTTCGGTCAGACATTCTCCCAAACTGACAAACAGAAAGGGAGCACTGCCCCGCAAGGTTCCTGCCATCACCGCCAGGGGCACGCCCCACCAGCCAATTCCATCGGGTTCCATCGTTTTAGCTCCAAAAGATCTGGAAATTATCTCAAAGATTGATGTATCGAAGATTGAGTAGACGGGATCACAAATAGATTCAGATCAAGTGAAATTTAGATCAACGATTGAGATTAAACAGACGGGGATCCCTCAGGTTCTCGATCTTGGAAAAACTTGAATTTGCCGTATTGGGATTCGCTGAACAAAATCAGCAGAAAGACAATGCCCTGAAACACCAGCACCGAAGCATCAGGCAGGCCATGCCGCCGCTGCAAAATGCCGCCACTGGCCAGGATCCCCCCCAACAAGATCGCCATCGGAATCGCCATAAAAGGATTTTGGCGAGCAATAAAGGCCACCAAAATGCTGCTGTAGCCGTAGCCCGCATTGAGGGACTCATTGGCCCGCCCATGCACCGCCGCCACCTCCACCATCCCCGCCAACCCCGCACAGGATCCGGCCAAAAAGCAGATGATCAGGCTGAGCTTAGCCACCGCGATTCCGGCCATCTTGGCCACCCGAGGATTGCCCCCAATGGTGCGTACCGCAAAGCCAAAGGTGGTGCGTTGGATCAACACGTAGGCAACCAAGCAGGCGATCACCCCATAGACCAGCCCATAGTGGATGCGGGTATCAGGCAGATTCCCCAGCATATTGGCCTCGATGATGGGAAAACTGGAGGGTTTGTTGAGGCTGCTGGGATCCCGCATCGGGCCACCCACCAGATGGTTGAGCAGGGCAATGGCCAGGTAGTTCATCAACAGGCTGCTGATGGTCTCATTCACCCCCCGAAACATCCGCAACGCCCCCACCGCCATGATCCAGAGGCCGCCACTGACGATGCCCCCCACCGCCATCCCCGTCACCACCATCAAGGGGGGCCAAGACTCAATGGCCAGTCCCACCACCACCGCCCCAATACCGCCGATCACCACCGCCCCTTCATTACCGATCACGATCAGCCCCAATCGAGCTGGCAAGATCGTACACAGCGAGGCCAGCATCAACGGTGAGGCCCGGATCAGGGTGTTTTGAAAGGAGTTCCAACTGCCAAAGGCGGCCAGATAGATGGAGTGGTAGACCTCTAGGGGATTGGCCCCCGCAAAAGCACAGAAAAGGCCAAAGATCAGCAGCGAGGCCAGCAGTGCCAGCAGCGGCAACACAATTGGCTCAAGGGCCGACCGCCAGCGCAGCGGTTCAGCCGGGGCATCAGTGGAGACAGGGGTAACGGACATAGCAACGGTTTTGGAACAGGAGTGGGTGACGGGAGTGGGGCAGAACGGATCCGGTTGGGCTTCCGGCTGGGCTGAAACAGGGTTACACGGATCCCAATACCCCCTCCACCAGCCAGCCCATCTCCTCCAGTTCCAGGGCGGTTTGGGGATACTCTTCTCCCTCGGGCAGGATGACAGTGCCGCTGTTGTCCATCAGTTCGCCTTTGTAGATCACCAGCTCCCGGGCCAGAAGTTGGGATTGGGCTGTCTCTGCCGCCGCTCGGGCTTCGGCACTGACCGCAGGACCATAGTCTGATAGTTTACAGAACCCATCCGCCAGCCCCCCCCGCACCAGATGAGGGATCCCTCCGTTCATCAGGGTTTTGCCCTCTTTGATGTCGTTGACGTAGCGGGTGTAGACGTTAGTCCAATCCCACTCTGCTCCGGTCAGATAGCCCGCAGGCGCTAACGAAAGTTGATTGGCGTGGTAGCCCGAGCAGTAGATGCCCCGCCGTTCGGCGGTTTCCATCACGATCTTGGGGCTGTCCACATGGCAGGTGATCACGTCGATCCCTTGGTCGGCCATGCTGTTGGCGGCCTCTGCCTCCCGCACCGGTAAGGCCCAGTCCCCCGTGAAAATCACCTGGGTGGTGGCCTCAGGCCGCACCGAGCGCGCCCCCAGTGTAAAGCTATTGATGTTGCGCAGTACCTGTGGGATCGGCTTGGCGGCAATAAACCCCAGTTGACCATTGCCACTGGTCAAGGCAGCCACGACCCCGGCCACATACTGAGCCTCGTCGATGTAGCCAAAGTAGCTGCCCACATTCTCAGGATGAACCCCCTCTTGATAGAGGCCGCCGCAGTGGAAAAACTGCACATCGGGATACTCACGCGCCACCTCTAAAATATGGGGATCAAAGTGGCCGAAGGAGGTGGGGAACAAGACATTAACCCCATCTAGGTCGATCATGGCCCGCATCGATTCCTGCACCGCCGTGGTCTCGGGAACATTTTCTTCATCGACGGTTTTCACCAGATCTTTAATGCCTTCTTTGCCCTCAAAATGAGACTGGTTATAGCCAAAGTCATCCCGTGGCCCCACATAGATAAAGCCCACAATCACCTCATTGCCCTGAGCATTGGCGGTGCCGGTGCGCCAGACCTGCGAGGTGAGGGCCAGTGCCCCCAAAGCTGAGGATCCCTGAATCAACTGGCGACGGCTGATTTTGCGGCCACCGAGGATCTTGATGCTGCGATTTAAGAAAGACATGATGCTGTGCTCCAAAAAGGGTAGTACGTGTCAAAAGGTCTGAACTGTTTCTGTTGTCAAACTGAATCTGTTAGCAACCTGAGACCTAACTGGAATTGAGACCCAGGCCACTAACTCTAAAGACCACTGACTCCAAGGATCACTGACTCCAAGATCAGCAGATCTCACAAAACGGAACTCAGGGATCGAGCGGCAGGATCCCGCGAGTGACAGTAAGCCCGCCAGCCCCCCCAGGATGTGATCTCCCGTTGCCCCTCACACAGCCAGGACTCCGCCAATACCCCCAAAACCTCAGAGCCATCCTCCAATCGGATCCGACCCATACACAGCCCTGCGGGTTCCTGGAGCAAAAGCTGGCTCAGTCCTGCGGCTGGCACGGCCCAGATTTCCAGCTCAATGGCGGATCCCCCGGTTGTGACCCGGATCATGCCGGGATGGACATCCCCAATTGACCAGAGCCGGTAGTAGGGCCAGGTTTTGGCCTCTCTGACAAAAACAGATCCCAGGTTGAGCAGGTTTGAGTTGAGGGCTAACCCTCTCATCAGGGTGCCATTGACAGCCAAGCTGACGGTACTCACGTTTTGACCCATGCAGATATTGGCTAAATCGTATCAAACCTTTGGATAAAGCTCAGCGAAATGGGCGAAATTTCTAGCCCAAAAATTGATAAGCTCACCACCAATAAAATAACAGCTTGCCATGAACAAATCATAGATTCAGTTTTAAAAAAATAACCCTGAAACAGTTAGCAGTGAGCAGAAATTATTTTGTTGTCTCAAATGATTTTCAGGCATAGTCCTGCAACACCGAGGCCAAGGTGGGATAGAGGGTCGGGATCCCAAAGCGATCAGGACTGGTGGCATCGTAGACAAAGTGGGGATACTGAATGCAGTGGTCATCCCACTCCGAGAGCTGGATCCGCCACAAAAAGGCCAGTGACCGCAAGAGTTTGACCGGCACTGGGATCCGAAAGTAGATCCGCTTGTGGAGAAAGTTGCAGATCTGCTCGATGCTGTCCAGAAAAGTCAGGGGGGGATTGCCCAGCACCCAATCGCCTGTGATGGTGGGTTGCCGTAACAGATGGGCCACCACCTGCGCGATATCGGCGGCGTGAATAAAGTGAAAACTGGCCTCTAACCTCAAAAATCGCACCAGATTGATCCAGGGCAGCACCTCCGGGATCCCGCTGGTGATATGGGAGTAGGGGGCAACCGGCGAGCCGCCAAACAGCAGTGTGGGGTAAAGGGTGATCAGGCGATCCGCCAACTTGACCTCAGTCCGGCGCATCAACATCTCATATTTGCTGCGGATATAGGCGGTTCCGGCCCGTCCTGCCACCTCAAGGGGTCGATGCTGCTGGTCTAGTAGGCTAGCGGTTGAAAAGTAGATGATTTTTTGGCAAAACGCTGGATCCAAGAGTTCAAATAGCCGCAACGTTTGGGTGACATTAATGGTGGTGGCGGTGAGATCATCACTCCAGCCCGCCGCCAAATGGATCAGCCCCTCCGTTTCCGCCAGAATCTCTTGATGGGCCTCAATCTGGGTCAGATCTCCCACTAGCACCGTAAGCTGGGATCCCTGGGCTGCCATCAAGGCCGCATCTTGGGGGGTCCACCGCAGTCGAGCCGGATCCCGGACTAGAGCAATCACATGATAGGGGGGATCCAACTGACTGGGGGCTGGGGGAGAGGGACGATCTGGAATGGGTAAAGACTTGACCTGGGGCTGATGCAGAAGTTGCCGCAACACATAATGCCCCACACATCCGCTCGCACCAGTGATAAAAATCCGTCGCAAGAGAGCCTAACCCGAAAGCACTACTGTTTAGTTTAGAGAGTTTAGAGCGACAGGATCCGGCTGTTATCTGGGTCGGCCCCCGGATCCAGCAGTTTCAGGCCGGCAATCTCAGGGTAGAGGGTAACCGGATCGATGCCGGCTTTGTGGGCGGCCAGGATCCCCAGAGCTTCGGGATAGGATTGAGCCTTCAAGGCCCGGATCCCCAAGCTATCAGGATCCACCTCCATGGTGGTGGTATTGTCCTCAACCGCAATGATCAGAGCCTGCTCTGAGAGGGCCAACACCGCTGCTCCACCGCAAGCACTGGCGGGTACCACCACCCCATCGATCTCTTTGGCCCAGATATCTTCAGGGTGGGATCCCAGCCTAGATACCACAAACTGCGGCGCCCGACTCAGCCCCACCAACACACAGGGCAAAAAAGTATGCCCCAACTCTTCGGCAGCGGCGCGGGGATGGAGATCTGGATCCAACTCAAAGGGGGCAAAGGCCGGTGCGTGGGCACAGGGTTTGCCAAACTGCCGCACCACCAGATGGCTGATAATCGCCTCCAGTCCGGCCATCGGATCCACCCCTTGCCCCTGGGCATAGCGATCTGTCAGCGGGGCCAAGAGCGGATCGCCATCCAAGTCCGGGAAGCGGGCCACCACCGCCACCGCATCGGCTCCAGCCTCAAAGGCCTGTTCGGCTGCCCGCAGCAGACTATCCGGCTGAGCCAGCGTCCCCCAACTGGCCCCAGAGGCGGTGATCAAAAGCTGGGATCCCAGGGGTTGATCCGTCAGGATGATCTGATCCAAAAGCGATAGCCCTAATGTGGCCCGTGCCGCTTCTGCCGCCTGTCGATGGCGTACCCGTTGGTCAGGATCCAGCCCCCGATCCAAAACCAAAGCCACTCTGTTTTTGCGCACTGGACGCAACCCCCAGGCCCCCACCGCAAAGCGATCGAGTCCATACCCCTCCACATAGAGGGCATTGACTATGGGCCAGTAGAGCTGCGCCCCATTCAAGACATTGGGATGGGTGATCAGCCGATCCGCCACGGCTGCCATGGCCCGTGCAATCGGGATCCCATCGCCGGCATAGCCCCCGATCGCGGCCCCAATCCCAGTTGGGATCAGTAGCAGCACCGTGTAGGGACGGGGGGAAGGCTGCGCCATGGACTCAACCTACTGACAAAAGGCCTGGGTGATCCGGCCCATGGCCTCTTCCACATGCTCTCGGCTATTGAAGGCTGAAATCCGCAAGTACCCTTCCCCCGCCGCCCCAAAGCCGGATCCGGGGGTGCCCACCACGTGGCAGGTGTGCAGTAGCTTGTCAAAAAAGTCCCAACTGGAGAGGCCATTCGGTGCCTTTACCCAGACATAAGGGGCATTGATACCCCCGTAGACTTGGATCCCGGCTTGGGTGAGCTGCTCTCGAATGATGCGGGCATTATCCAGATAAAACCTGACCAATGCTTTGACTTGGGCCTGTCCGGCCTCAGAATAGACCGCCTCCGCCCCCCGCTGCACAAGGTACGAGACACCGTTGAACTTGGTGGATTGGCGACGATTCCAGAGGCTCCAGAGATCCACCCTTGCTCCGGTTGAGGTCTCGCCCTGCAAGGTTTTGGGCACCACCGTCAAGGCACAACGGGTTCCGGTAAAGCCAGCATTTTTGGAAAAAGAGCGAAACTCAATCGCACACTCCCGCGCCCCCTCAATCTCAAAAATGGAATGGGGGATCCTTTCATCCGTGATAAAGGCTTCGTAGGCCGCATCAAACAAGATGATGGATCCGTGCTGGCGGGCGTAGTTCACCCAGGCTTGCAGATGCTCTGTGCTGGCGGTGGCCCCAGTCGGGTTGTTAGGAAAACAGAGATAGATCAGATCCACTTTTTGGGTGGGGATCTCTGCTGTAAAGGCGTTATCGGCTGAGATGGGCAGATAGACTAGGCCCTCATATTTGCCATCCTCACCTGCCTCTCCGGTGTGGCCTGCCATCACATTGGTATCCACATAGACCGGATAGACCGGATCCGTCACGGCAATAGCGTTGTTGTCACCCAAAATATCCAGGATATTGCCGCCATCACACTTGGATCCGTCAGAGATAAAAATCTCGCTGGCATCCACCTCACAGCCCCGTGCCTGAAAGTCATGGGCAGCAATTTTTTCCCGCAGCCAGCCGTACCCTTGCTCTGGGCCGTAGCCCCTAAAGGTGGCCCGATCCCCCATCTCCGCCACCGCTTGGGTCATGGCCTCCCGACAGGCTTGGGGTAGCGGCTCCGTTACATCCCCAATGCCCAGCTTGATGATGTCAGCCTCCGGATGAGCCTCCGTAAAACCCCTGACTCGACGGGCAATTTCAGGAAAAAGGTAGCCGGCTTTGAGCTTGAGGTAGTTGTCGTTGATGGTGGCCATGGGTGCAAACCGGGAGAGACTAAGACTGCTGTAAAATTATTGACGTCAGATTCCTGCCGACAGATTCTCAGTGTAACCCTGGCCCTGTTTTAACCTTGGGTTTTAATCTTGGTTTAGCCTGTTTTAGTCTTCCTTCTGCTGGGGCCGAATGTAGATGATGGCACTGCGCCAGATGATCCATTCCAGGCTATTGGCATCTCTCAGACACAGACACTCTGGATCCTGCCAGCGGATCGTGCCCTGTAAAACCTCCTGAGAGGTGACCACAATCGCTACGGTCGTTTGTTCACGGATGGCTGTTTGGATCCAACGCACCCCTGGCAATCCAGTATTGAGGGCGGTGAGATGAGCAGCAGTTGCAGTTGACACAGCGGTTCTCCCGATGATCTGCTTTGATTGTGACATTCTTTGCGGCAATGGCAATTGGATAATGGCAATCGGAGAGCTGTGGCTTCTCCCTAGCTTGTTAAGTAAGGGCTGGGATCAGCAGCTCAGGGTGAACTTGCAAGAGGCTGCCGCTGCCAAACCCGCACGTGTGCCCGCGCCGCCAGATTTGACCAGTTGGCCAGATCCGATGGGGAGGGATCCACTAACCGCCATTGCAACAGCCGATTGTGAAAGGCAAACTCCGCATACCGATTCAAAAGAGGGGATCGAGATCCTGTCCAGCGATCGGAGCGATTGAGCACCAGCCAGCCCACCTGCTCCGGCAGCGGATCCCCGTAGAGCGACTCTAGGGCACCGGATCCGAGCACCCCCTCAATGGGTAACCCCGCAAAATAAACCAATTGAGCACTGTCCACTAAAGCCAGGGATCCGACTTCTCCATCGCGGGGCTGCACCTGAGCCGCCACCTGAGCCGCCACCAGCTCCAAATCCTGATTGAGGGCAGCTTGATGGATCCAGGTGGGCCACAGTTGCAACGTCAAAGATATGGTACCCAGCAGTAACAAACCGCCCAAAAAGTGCCGCCACCCTCGGGTTGGGATCTCCGCCAGTACCCCCCCCGCCACATCACACAGCAGCGGCAGGGCCACCAATCCCAATCGGGCGGTTTCGGCCCCCAAGGCAGGATCCCACAATCCAGCCAGTAGGCGCACCAGCATCAAAGGGGCCACCGCCAGAGCCACCACCGCCTGCTGCCGCTGCGACCAGGGCCAGCCCAGCCGTACCAGGGCCAACCCCAAAGTCAACACCAACGGAGCCACCACCTCCAGCCGCCCCTGTGCTGGGGGAAAAGCCACCAACCCCATCTGATCCCCAAGGCTCAACCACCCCAGCCCAATACTGGATCCCACCACCAAAATCCCCCGCAGCCGATAGCGATGCCAATGTTGGCTCGACCACAAAACGGCCAATAGAGCCGCAAAGGGCCATGTGTAGGGGCTAAACCCACAGGCCACCGCCAACCAGCCAAACCGCCATGTTGTGGCCACCCCCCCCAACAGCAAAAAAAACGCCCCGATCACCTCAGGGTTAGGATCCAAACCCCAGTCCATCAGCCAAGGACTGAGGGCATACAGCCCTGCACTCCAGACATGGCCTCGGCCCCAGAGCCACAACACGATCAATAAGCTAAAGCCAACCGTCATTCCCTGTAGCAGGGTGACCGCCGGGATCCCTGGACTGAGCCACTGCAGCAGGGTGCGATTAAGCCAGGTGTAGAGGGGCAACTCAGCCGGATACAATCCTCGGGCCGGATCGATCCCCCCCCCCAACCGCAACACCTGCGTCGCTCGCCACCAATGGGCATAGCCTTCTGGCCACAGCACCCCCAGCCGCAACCGCAAAACCATCAGAACCACATACAGCCCGCCCAGCAGGGATCCCACCCAAAGATTGCGACCCCCCTGGCCTCCATACCTGGACAAAGACCGCGATGAGTAAGCCCCCGATGAGTAGACTCGGCGGGAATTCAGGGTCAAGGGTCGTCGCAAGCGGGATCCCACAAGTAGCAGTCAGAGCACAACAACAAGAGCCAGCCCCGCCTAGTTAACAGCAGGGGCAGAGACCACAGGATCCGACCCCGACCCCTCCGATCTAGGCAAGTCTACGGTGAGTGTAACCTTATCTTTCACTTCTTTTTGAGGGCTTTTTGCGGTCTTGAGGATCTCGTACAAACTCAAGCAGCCAGAGCCAGGATCCTAGTGGCTGAGCTTGGCCAAGACAGTACGGGCCGCATCCAGGGTCAAGGCCACATCCTCATCGGTATGGGCCAGCGAGGTAAAACCCGCCTCAAACTGGGATGGAGCCAGGTAGACCCCCTCCTCCAGCATGCCCCGATGAAATCGGCTGAACTTGTCCATATCAGAGGTCTTGGCATCGGCAAAGTTATGCACTGGCCCCGCCGTCATGAAAAACCCAAACATACCGCTGATATGTCCCCCATAGGCCCTGTGGCCGGTCTCTGCAGCGATGCTAAGCAAACCGGAGACCAATGTCCCAGTGACTTGATCTAGGTACTCATAGGTGCCCGGTCGCTGCAAAATCTCCAGGGTTTTGATCCCAGCCGTCATGGCCAAGGGATTGCCCGACAACGTGCCAGCTTGATACATCGGCCCCGCCGGAGCCACCATCGACATAATCTCTTGGCGACCGCCGTAGGCCCCCACCGGCAGCCCGCCGCCGATCACCTTGCCCAATGTGGTCAGATCTGGCGTGATCCCAAACTTGGCCTGTGCCCCACCGTAGGCAATCCGAAAACCTGTCATCACCTCATCAAACACCAACAGGGATCCGTATTGCTGAGTCAAATCCCGCAGCCCCTGCAAAAACCCCGGATCCGGCGGGATAAAACCTGAATTGCCCACCACTGGCTCCAGGATCACCCCCGCAATCGAGTCAGGATCCTGTTCAAACAAAGCCTTGACCGCATCGAGATCGTTGTAGGGGGCCGTCAATGTAGCCTGGGTAGCGGCTTTGGGCACCCCCGGCGAATCCGGCAACCCCAGCGTGGCCACCCCGGATCCGGCCTTAACCAAAAACATATCCGCATGGCCGTGGTAGCAGCCCTCAAACTTGATCACCTTTTCTCGTCCGGTGTAGGCCCGCATCAGCCGCAGTACCGCCATACAAGCCTCAGTCCCAGAGTTGACAAACCGCACCATCTCCACACTGGGCACCGCCGCGATCACCATTTCCGCCAACTGGTTTTCGAGGGCGCAGGGGGCCCCAAAGCTGGTGCCTTTGGCCAAAGCCTGGTGTAAAGCCTCGATCACCTCAGGATGGGCATGACCGACAATGGCTGGCCCCCAACTGCCGATATAGTCCACATAGCGATTGCCATCCACATCCCAGGCGTAGGCCCCCTGCACCCGGTCAAACACCACCGGATCCCCGCCGACGGATTTGAAGGCCCGCACCGGCGAGCTGACCCCCCCCGGCATCAGATGTTGGGCTTGGCTAAAAATCTGGCTGGAACGCTGAGTATTAAAAGTTGATCTTGAAGAAGTGGTAACCACTGAAGACTCCTGTCAGGACTGGTCTAGTTGTGCTCTGATTGATTTGTACTAATTGACGTGTGTGCTCATTAACATAGGCCATTGGCCCAAAAAACAGTCTTTCGGTTCTAATCCGAGATAGAGCGGGATCTTGAGTTTACGACAGCATCAAAAGTTGTGGTGATTCAAGGTTCAGGGCAAATCGAGTTCCCAATGGGATCCCTAAGCCAAGGCCGTCCGAAAGAAATCAATCGACTCCTGTAGGCTGACCAAAAATGTCTCCACTTCATCGAGGGTGTTGTAGAGATAAACACTGGCGCGGGCGGTGGCAGCTACCCCCAGATCACGATGAAGCGGCTGGGTGCAGTGGTGACCGGCCCGGATCGCAATGCCATCCTGATCTAGCAAGGTGGACAGATCGTGGGCATGGATCCCTTCCACTGCAAAACTGACCAATCCGGCCCGCTGGCTGACATCTGTTGGCCCATAGACCGTCACCCCCTCAATCGCCTGGATCCCGGCCAAAAGCCGCTGAGTTAGTAATTTCTCATGCTGGTGGATCCGATCGATGCCGATCTCGGTCAAGTAGTCAACCGCTGCCCCCAATCCCACCGCTTCAGCAATCGCAGGGGTGCCCGCCTCAAACTTGTGGGGCAATTCGGCATAGGTGGACTGCTCCCATCCCACATCGGCGATCATCTCGCCCCCCCCCATAAACGGAGGCATGGAGTCCAGTAAATCCTGCTTGCCATAGAGGATCCCGATCCCAGTTGGCCCGCACATTTTGTGAGCCGAAAACACCAACCAATCACAGTCTAATGCGCGGACATCCACCCCCATATGGGGCACACTTTGACAGGCATCCAACAAAACTTTGGATCCATTCGCATGGGCTAAAGCAATTATTGTCTCAGCCGGATTGATGGATCCCAGCATATTGGAGACATGGACAATCGCCACCAGCTTAGTGCGTTCCGTCAATAGGGATTGAAACTGCTCCAGATCCAGATGGCCAGCGGGGGTGATCTCCACAAATTTGAGCACGGATCCGGTTTTTTGGGCTACCAATTGCCACGGGATTAAATTGCTGTGATGTTCCATCCTAGACAGGATAATTTCATCTCCTGGTTTGAGTTCAGACATACCCCAGGTGTAGGCCACCAAGTTGATCGCTTCGCTGGCATTGCGGGTATAGACAATCTCTTGAAAAGAACGGGCATTGATCAATTGGGCTACTTTTTTGCGTGCCCCTTCGTAGCTGTCGGTGGCTTCATTGCTGAGGGTATGAACCCCTCGATGCACATTGGCATTGGAATGATGATAGTAGTGCTGCATGGCCTGCAACACCGCTTCTGGCTTTTGGGAGGTGGCGGCATTGTCAAGATAGATCAGAGGTCGCTCATGCACCTGCCGGGTCAGCAGCCCAAAGTCAGGCCGCACTTGAGCCGCAAGGGTATCCACAGCGTTGACAGGATTAGGGATCGTAATCAAGGTCATTGAATCAGCACCACAACAATACTCGCACTGGCGGATCTTCAATCTAAACTAGATTACTCAGCTCTAGCGGCACGGATCCGGATCAATCACGGGAGCGAGCAGGGGGGGATCCCATTATTTGTCGGTAGCCGAGATAGCCCACCAACAGCAGAACCGCCAGGATCCAGAGGAAGCTGGAAAAAGGCATATACGAAAAAAACACAATATAGACCCGTCGCCCCAGCCAAGACAGAATCAAATAAACACCACACAGGATCCCCAACCCCTGCAAAGTGCGAAAGGCGGGAATCTGAGACAGGGGCAGCCGCTGCCGGGCCACCCACATCGACATCAAAACATAGTAGGGCGGGATCAGCAGCAACAAAACCTGAGCCTCTTTGATCACCTTCCCCCAGCCTCCGACATTGCTGGCAAAGGCCAGGTAGCCTGCCCACATCGCCATGCCGGTGACCGCCGCCATCATATTGACACTCAAGATCCAGGGTTCCTCCCAGTTGCCGGGAATCAGATCACACACCACCCATACCAGCCAGGGCAGCGCAAAGACCAAAAGAGCGATCCAACCGGCATTGTTGTTAAGGCTGATGAAAAGGGTTTCCAGAGTCATGGCTGTGCCCCCAAATAACTCAAAAACAA
>CAZODP010000022.1:6363-8256 GCA_964578595.1 uncultured bacterium | reverse complement strand
AACTCAAAAACAAACAACTCAAAAACTCTAAACAAGCCAATCGCGAGTCAGGCACCCCTAAGCCTAAGGATCCATTAGCAATCATAGTCGGGCCTATTTGAGCATAGTCGGCAAAAAGACACCTTTAGCCGGTTTAGCCTCGATAGACTTCAGATGGGAGGTATGGGCTGAATGAAGGGGTCTCGCCTATGGTTGAGGGGTAGCTGATGCTTGATTGAAGATGCCTGACTCTCTCAACCTCCCCACCTGGATCACCTTGGCTCGGTTGGGGGCCATTCCGCTGATTTTGTGGGGACTGGCGCAGGGATCCAATCTGGGCCGCTGGGTGGCGGTGACAGCCTTTGGGATCGGAGCCTTGACCGACTGGCTGGATGGCTACTTGGCCCGTCGCCTCAACCAAACCTCTGAGCTGGGCAAGTTTTTGGATCCGCTGGTGGACAAACTTCTGGTGATGGCACCGCTGTTGGCATTGGTAGAACAGGCTCGGATCCCAGCTTGGGGGGTGTTTTTGATCCTGGGCCGGGAATTGGCGATTGCGGGCTGGCGGGTGCATCAACCTCGAATTGCCGGGGCCAATCTGTGGGGCAAAGCCAAGACTGTTAGCCAGATGGTGGCCCTAATCCTGTTGATGGGGGAGTGGCCGGGGGGGATCCCGGTGTTTTGGGGGGCAGTGGTGTTGACACTGATCTCTGGACTGATCTACGTGCTGCCAAAATCCGCTTTAGGGGTGGATTCTATGATCCCGTCTAAGTCTGATCCGCTCTAGGTCTATCGGCTCTGAGCTTGATCGGTTTTGGGCCTCATTTCTGATTAAGATGGTGATGTGAATAAACATCAAGTATCTCAGGGGCAGCTATGTTGCTGATTGGCTCAGGGCAAGGGTTTGTAAAAGCATTAGAGCAGCAGGGATCTTTGGGGATTTGTGTCCCGGCTGAGGGCGGCCCTGAGAGCCACTACATTCGTCGTCTGCGGGGGGCAGGCTACGGGGTGGTTCACATGAGCGCCAAAGGTTTGGGGGATATTTCAGCCTCCCTTAACCGGATCCACGGGGTTCGGCCCGCCACATTGGGCAAGTCTGACCGGCGCACCTATTACTTTCCGGGCTTGGTACAGCAATACCAAGATGCCCTCCCCAACAGTAAAAAAGGCATTGTCTTCTGGCTCTACGAGGGGCACATCCTGACTCAACAGGAGCTGAAAACATTGCATGCCGTCACTCAACAGGATCCTCGCGTCAAGGTGGTGGTGGAGGTGGCCCGCGCTCGATCAGTAAAGTGGCAGCCTCTGGTTTGAAGGCTAATCTCAAAACCAGCGTCAGAAGCGGCCAAGACAGACAGAGATCCTAGAATGGGGCCAGTTGCCTTGACCCGTTGCTCCCTACTTAGGACTTAGGTTGATCGCCATTTTATCTAAACTCTATTTTGAACTGTCCTGGATCCGTCTGGTTTGGGGCATGGTTATCACAATGGGGATTTTGGTGGGTATGCCCACGGGTCAAGTCTACGGGGCTGGATCCACAGATACCACTCCTAACGCCAAAGTCCTTCAGACCTACAGGGTGCCCCTATTGGGATCCCAGGCGGAAAAGCGGATTAAGATCGATCCACCCGCCCTAGAACTGAGGGTGACCACTCAACCGGGAACTGTGGTGCTGCGCTGTGGGGACAATCATCAGGCTTATACCTGCAAAGCGGGCCAACCGACTGTGATCGCGGCCGATACCCCTATCACTGAGTTTTGGGTTCAACACCACACTGAAGAAAACGCCAACCTGCAGGTGGGGGTCTATCGCTACGCACCGGATCCGGCTGATAGCCCTGATGTCTCATCCAACCCACAACCAAATTCAGTCCATAACAAGATCGCTAATCAAAGTTGATCCTGATTTCAAGA
>CAZODP010000022.1:0-6263 GCA_964578595.1 uncultured bacterium | reverse complement strand
TGACTGGTGGCTTGAGTCTCAACTTGAGCCACAACTTGAGCCACAACTTGAACCAATAGACATCATAGGGTCGGGTAAACTGATAAAACTGGGTTGTCAAAGTATGTTTTTTGCACCTGATCTATGCACAATCTGGCCGAATCTGAGCTGAAAGCTGCTGCTGGGATCCCGCTTTTGTCGATCCCGCTTTTGTCAGGGGCTGAGGTGGATTACACCCCTTTGCAAGTGGCTCTGGGGACAGGAGACCTTCAGCAGGCTGATAACTTGACTCGGCGGCTACTCTGTCAGGCGGCCAGTTACCCGACCGGATCCGGGGCAGCGATGCGGGGCTGGCTTTATTTTACGGAGGTACGACGGATCCCGGTGGCAGATTTGCAAACGGTGGATCAGCTCTGGCGAGCGGTATCGGCGGATCGGTTTGGCTTTTCGGTGCAGCGGCGGATCTGGATCAGTCTGGACAAACGTTGGGATCGGCTCTGGCCCCAGATTGGCTGGAAACAGGGTAGCCACTGGACGCGATGGCCGGATGAGTTTGTCTGGGATCTGTCGGCCCCTAAGGGGCATTTGCCGTTGTCGAATCAATTGCGGGGGGTACAGGTGCTGGCGGCCTTGTTCAATCATCCGGCTTGGGAGCAAGGATCGTGACTGAGATGCCGTCTTTGCCGGTGGATTTAGCAGCAGCCCAACAGCAGGCTATCGCTGGGATCCAGGCGGCTATCGCAGCAGGCTATCGCCGGATTCAGGTGGAGTTGGTGGTGCCAGAGCTGAAGCCCGAAACTGTGGCCCTGCCATTGGTGCTGGGCTGTGATCCCCCGTTGACGGTGGTCTTTAGTGATGCAGGCTCGGCGGCTCTGGCTCAGCGGGATTGGCCTGATTTACCCGATGGGATCCAGATTGTCAGCTTAGGGGCAGGTTTTCGGGTGCAGACGGGATCCAGCTTGTTTTTTGTGGTGCCTTCAGTCTATGCGGTGGAGCAGGTGGAGCAGATTTGCCAAGACTATGGCGCAGGATCCCAGGGGGGAGCGATCTTGTTTAATCCTCAGCTCCAGGATGCCGCTTCGGTGGGGGTGGGTTTAGCCGGACGGCGACTGCGGGATCGCTTTATCAAAACATTTGAATCCGCCTACTATCTGCAAGCCTTGGGATCCGTGGCTGTGTGTCGGCTGTTTCCCCATCCCTGGGGGGTTTGGCAGCAAACAGAAGGTGGCGATTATGAGCTATTGAAGACTCTCGATCACAAGCCCAATGGAGAGGAGCTAGGTCAAATTGTGGGGCGAGATCAAGGGGGCGCGGTGGGTCTATTAAGCGGGATCCGGCAGTTTTTGCGCGCTCTGCAAGGATAAAACCTCAGCCCCTGAATCACGATGCTTCCGGATCAGGGATTCTACGGCTGTGTGGGTCGACAAAAAGATCGATCCAGGGGCCATTTTTTCGGCAAAGTCTACCTGCTTGAGATGATCCATCACAGGGCCTTTGATCTCAGCAAAATGGAGCTGAACCCCAGCATAGTCAAGTTTTTCTTTGAGGGAAAAAAGTGTTTCTAGGGCGCTGGCATCAATCTGATTGACCGCACTGCAAATCAAGACCAAATCACTCACCTCCTGTTGCTCCGCCACCCATTTGATCACGGAGGTTTCCAAATAACGGGCGTTGGCAAAATAGAGGCTTTCATCCACCCGAATCAATAGCAGCTCCGGATGGGTGCTGACCTCATGGCGGAAAATGTTGCGAAAGTGTTCGGAATCACCCACTCGTCCCACAATCGCCACATGAGGACGGCTACTGCGCCACAAATGCAGGCCCAAACTGGCCATCACCCCCACCAGGATCCCGATTTCGATCCCGGCCCCCAACACCCCCCCAAAGGTGAGGATCCAGACCCAAAGTTCGCCTGTTCGGTCATAGATCCAAAGCTCTTTGAGGGGATGAAAATCAATCAAGCTGAAAACCGCCACCAGCACAATCGCTGCCAAGGTGGTCTGGGGCAAAAAGGTAAATAGAGGCGTCAACAGCAGCAGTGTTAGCCCCACCAACCCTGCCGTGATGATCGAGGCCAAGCCTGAGTTGGCCCCCGCCGAAAAATTGACCACTGAGCGGCTGATCCCCCCCGTGACTGGATAACCTCCCGATACCGCCGCCAGCAGGTTGGCCGCCCCTAATCCAATCAAATCCTGATCGGGATCCACAGTCTGCCGCCGTCGACTGGCCAGGGATTGCCCCACCGCAAAGCTCTCCATAAAGCCCACTAGGCTAATGGCCAAAGCTGTCGGCACCAGAGCACGCACCATTGAGCCATCCCAGACCGGGATCCCCAGCGGCGGCAACCCAGCCGGGATCTGGCCCACCACCCGCACCCCAGCTCCATCCGCCCAGCCCAGCCCAACCACCGCCAGTGTGGTAGCGATCACCGCCACCAGTGGCCCAGCTTTGGTGATCGGGATCCGCCAGGCCTGAGGCAGTCTGGACAATTGGGATTCCAGTTTGTCCTTGAAATAGAGCATCACCAAAATGCTGAACAACCCCAGCGTCAAGGTGACGAGATTGACCTGATCTAGGTGAGTGATCACCTCCCCCAACACCGCCACAATCGACTCCGAATTGGGAATTGGGATCCCCAGCAAATGCCGCAATTGGCTGGAGGCGATGATCAGAGCCGCCGCCGTTGTAAAAGCGGTCAAGACCGAGTGGCTGAGAAAATTGGTCAGCACCCCCAACCTCAAGATCCCCATTACCAATTGGATCCCGCCCACCAGCACAGCCAACAGCAGAGCCGCCTGAAGAGCTTCAGGGGATCCTGGCTCCGCCACAGACTGGATCCCGGTTGCCACCAACAGCGACACCATCGCCACCGGCCCCACCGCCAGCACCCGTGAACTGCCCAGCAGTCCGTAAACCATCACCGGCAAAACACTGGCATACAGACCCACCTGCGGCGGTAACCCTGCCAACAGTGCATAGGCCATACTCTGGGGCACCAGCATAATCGCCACAATCATTCCCGCTATCACATCCCCCGCCAGCCAGCTTTTGGGGTAGTGAAATAGCCAGTCAGTAAAGGGTAGATAACGACTCAACCCTGGCCAGAATTTAGCGTTTGTGGATGGGGAAGCAAACATCGATCACCTGCCAGAAAAAGGATCCGTTGACGATTGAGGGCACATTGGGTCAGGGTTGTTAAATCAGGCTTGGTTCCAAGGCATTTTAGCCAGCACCATTGCCATGCCACAAGTGCCCGATATCCCCGCAAAGACCAATCCTGATCCCACAAATCCTGGCAAAATCAGCCACCAAGGACTGACGACCGCCCCCAAGAATGTCCCAATTGCAACCAAGGATCCGGCGGTAATTTGCACCTGCCGCATCAGAGGAATGGGCTGACGCCCTCCTGATTTCACCGGCAACTTCGCCGCTTTCCAACCTATAATTCCCACAGCCAAATGGGTCACAGAGCCATAGCCTGCCTCAATGAGTTTGCGAGCCGCCTGCTCAGATCGATTTCCCGATTGGCATTGCAAGATCAAGGTTTTTCCTGCCGGGATGGCCGGCAGATACTCTGGCCCAAACCGTGATAAGGGCAGGTTCACAGCCCCCAAAATCCGCTCGCCCTTGTACTCGGCTGGCTCCCGCACATCCACTAAAACAACGGATCCTTGGTCGAGCTGCTGTTTGAGAGAGTAGGCGTCAATTTCAAGTATTTGACCTTTGATTGCAACTGACATAATTGTAATCCTTATTGTGCTTTATTGTGATTTTTTTGTTGTGGTTTAACTATCAAGCTGAGGGCCTAAATTAATGCTGGCACATTGCCACACTGTTGATTGGCGGGCACAGCCTCCATGATCCGCTTAGGATCCGGTAGATTGAGGCCATCCATAAATGTGATAAAGCTCTCCCGGCTGTGTCCTGCAAAGCGAGGATTCCAGGCTTTTTCTTCACCAATAGTGGAAACCGAATGGCCTCGATAATCATGGCCAGGATAGACCAACGTGTGATCGGGCAACGTGAATAATTTTTGGGTGACTGTATCAAACAAAGTCCCGGCATCCCCACTCTGAAAATCTGTTCTGCCACAGCCCCGAATCAGTAGCGCATCCCCTGTCAATAGATGGGATCCCTGCACCCAAAAAGCCATGTGACTGTCAGTGTGTCCCGGCGTGGCAATCCCTTGGATGGGAATGGATCCCAGCATCAGGGTTTCGCCGTCTTGAATCTCGCGGCTGGCACACCCCACCTGGGCCTGCGCAGGCACAATCCCCTCACAACCCGTCAGATCCCGCAATTTCCCCGTGCCGGTGATGTGATCCGCATGGACATGGGTTTCCAGACAAAACTTTAGGGTCAACCCCAACTCCTGCAAAAGCCCAGCATCCCGCTCCACTTTTTCCAATACCGGATCCACCAGAGCTGCCTCGTGCGTATCCGGATCCGCGATCAAGTAGGTGTAGGTCCAAGTATCGTAGTCAAATAACTGCCGAAATAGCATTGATTCCCCCTTCCAGAGCTGAGTCTGAATTTTGTCAGTAACCTAAAGTCAATCATGTGACTTAACTTTATCACTATACAGCTATTTACTCAATCTGCGACCATTCTCTTTCGGGTCGCTTAGGGGGCTGACTCACTGCTAAGGATCCCTCCACCGGGGCAGGGGGTATCCTTAACAGGTCGAGTGATTCGAGCCAGACACAGAGTCAATACAGAATCTGTTGAGCTGTTGCCTGGCCTCTAAGATTCAGAGATCATCTCAGAGATCACTGCCAATCCAGTTTTTCAGATGACTAAACTTGGTGGCATCAATGCGGGTGCCGCTGTTGGTACCACTGACGTCATTCCAAGTGCCATTGGTGTGAACCCCAAAGACATAGCGATTGCCGTTGAGGATCCGGTAAACGCCACTACCACTCTGACCACCGGCTGTATCAATTTGATAGTTAATCCGTCGAGAGGTGCTACCAGTGATGGCGTTGAAATGATAGTAGAGATTCATCCCGCCATCTCGATCGCCGGGATAGCCCCCCAGATTGCCAGTCACACCGTTGATGGAGGGGAAGTAACCATAGCCTAGCCAGCCTGTAGATTGACCGACAGGGGCATTAAGAGTAACCAGGGCAACGTCATAGTTGGAGTTCTCCTGAAAAGCCCAAGCTGCATAAGTCCGGATCCGAGTGGCTTGATGCGCCCCAAATGGCATATAGGTGCCATCTTGCCCTGGCACTACCGTTAGTGCAGCCCATCCCCCTCGATCGGCGTTGTAAACGCAATGACCAGCGGTGAGGACGTGACGCACCGAGACCATCGCCCCAGAGCAGATGCGTTGATCGCCATTGGGAAAGGTCATATAAACCTTAGTCATGGCTCGCCAGGGATAACTGGTGGTAGTGGAAATCCGGATCCGATGATCGGACCCAATCACCGTACGACCCACATCTTGACGATGTAGCTCAGGTTCTGGCAAAACAGACCCATCAAACCCCAGGCCAAAGTCTGCGATCGCATCTGGTGTTTCATCATCTTCATAGCTCAATTCAAAGCGTTCTAAGCGACCAGTCACTAGATCAAAGTCCAGCCCAATCAAGTTGGTGGGATCCTCTAACAGTTTGAGCTTGGGTGGCTCAATTGGACGAAATTCAATGTACTCTCGTGGTAGCAATGCACTGAGGTGATTTCTAGCAAAAGGACGCTCTGGCACCTGCTGAATGCCATCAATTTTTCGGGCTGGATCCACTTGTGACCCATCAAGCTCGCCCTCACCATCTACCTCGTTGCCTACCGTCAAGGTAGAGAGAGCAGTAGCCGTTTCCAATGGAACTGTTTCAAGGGCTGTTGGGGATCCGGAGGAGCAGCTCACCAGGGCTAAGGCCAAAACCATCGATCCCAAAGGCCCAAATGATGAAGATTTAAGAAGAGACATCAGAATACTCCGTGTAGGGTGTCTGTCACTACCCTAAAAGCCAGGCTAAAAAGATGGTGTGATCCCATCCGTTAGCTCAAATAGATTGAGATCACATGAATAAATATGAATAGAATGACCGATTTGTAGTCTTTTGAGCAAAGATAAGAGAATCCACAAAAAATCCATCAATCAATGGGGAGTTGACAGGACTTTTGATAAGGAAGTTCCAACCCAATTTTTCGGATCGGGTCTGTGGTCAGGATTCTGGGTTAGCCCATCGGTAGGCAGCAAAGATCACCGCAAGATGTCTTGACTCTAGGGTTTTAGAGGCTTATTTTTGAGCATAAAGACTCAGGAGACTGCCTCGCAGTAG
>CAZODP010000021.1:20773-36784 GCA_964578595.1 uncultured bacterium | reverse complement strand
TGTTGAGTCTGAATATGTCTAATATCTCATAGATCATTCCTGATTGCTATAGAAGTTTATGCAGGCATGAAGATTGTGATCATCTGGGATGGAGCTAGCTATCATCGAAGTCAGGGTATGAGAAACTTTCTGGAAGAAGTTAACCAGGGAAAAGAGGAAGATGAATGGTTGGTGACCTGTATTCGTCTTGCTCCAAATGCTCCAGAACAGAATCCGATTGAGGATGTCTGGCTACAGGGCAAAGAGTTTCTGAGACGTCTTTGGCACAAGTGCCGAGAGTTTAGAATTGTGAAATGGCTATTTGAATGGTTCATCAATGAAGAGAAGTTCAATTTCCCAAAGTTGTCTATGTATGGGAGCTTCTCATAAGTCATTTCTGATTGCTATAGCAGTTTTAATACCATAGGCATCCATCCCTAACTTGTCTTCAGAGCTAGGGTTTTTTATTGGAATTATATTAAATTAAATAGACTGAATAAAGTCATCAATCCTATTCTGAACTTCTACAGTCTGCTTAGGTCTTAGTTCCTTCAAGATACAGATCAAGTCACTATCCAGTAAGTACCGTCTGGAATTGAACTTAAAGAACCTAGTTCTACCCTTGATCGCACGTCTATACAAGATCCCATAAGAGATCCCCACACGTTTACTCACAGGGTTAAGCATAAAGTAACGCTCTTTAGAAGATACTGCTTTCTTCATAGACATTGGATCCCCAAGTAAATGATCCTTCTACTTCAATGAGGGTATATCAATGTAAGTAGTAGTGGATCCGTAGTGCTTCTCAATAATATCCACACTGTTTCCCACCAATCTAGCAATAGTTGCTAATGGTAGTTTTGCTTCATCCCTAGCTAATGTGATGAAAGTATGTCTTGTTTGATAGGCATTGCAGTATTTTCCTATCAATTTATCTTTAGCTAGTTTTGTCACAATCCCACCATAGTGGAACCCTTCTTTAATCTGACCATACCAAGCACGGTTGAACTTATGTTGGACAATAGGCTTACCATTGACAGTAAATACTAAATCAGATCCTTTGCGATGTTCTCTCCCTGGCACTGAATCAAGAATCTCCCTAAGGTCATCGTTGATAGAGAATCGTCTAGGTTTGCCAGTCTTAGTTCCTTTCTTGTGGATCTGCTTACCACTCACTTCAACTAATGCTTTATTAAAACTAAGTTCCCTTTCACCTATATCATCCCAAGTCAGTGCTTTAGCCTCACTTGGCCTACAGCCAGTAAAGAATAAGAACTTGACAAAAGGGACATACACATAGAACAGCTTATGCTGATCAAAGGCATCAATGATCGTATCCCTTTCTTCTTTAGTGAAAGGATCTATATCATTGAACTCACCCGCTTCTCCCTTTGGGATCTTAATATCATCAGCCATACCCTCAAAGGGATTATCTGAGATTAGTTTTTTCTTCTTAGCCCAATCACAACAAGCATTGAACTGAGTTACCAGACGTTTAGCTTGCTTTACTCCCTTGGCCTTAATCAGATGCTCCTTAATCTCTATTGCATCTGACAGCAGTGCCGTAGGTAACTCATTGATCCTTGCCCCAAACTGCTTATAGTTACCTTGCATAGTTGTTTCTGCTACTTGACCCTTTCTACTCTCCATATACAAAGGCCACAGATCCTTTAGTGATGTGTGGGTAGTAGGCTCTACTTGGGTTTGACTAGGAACTACTTTTAACTTGTGTTTGCTCTTGTCTGGGATATACCGCTCAAGAGTCTCATCGTACTTATTTCGCTGTATATCCCCATCGATCTGCTTTGCTATGGCATGAGCTTGATTTACAGACTCTTGATTTCTATATCGCCCAAGGGACACATACTTACGTTCCCCCTGGTATGTCCACTTTAGGCGTAAGTATTCTTTACCCTTTTTGGTATTTGTGTCTATTGCGACACAACCAACCTTTAAGTTAAGTCTCTCAGTCTGACTATGGGGATCCTTTGAGTAGACCATACTGGCATCTCCTTACTTAGAGCCACTGTGTATCAATCGAGTCTCAGCCTTGCTAAGTAAACTTGATTACTTAACCCAAGTATTCTACCAAAGTTCTCCCAGAGTTCTCCCAATGATCCTATCTACCTCAAGTAACCTGTCAGACACCTTACCTATAGATACCAACGCAAGAATAAGGGTTTCAGCCACCTAAGTTAGTTACAAGTTAGTTATGTTGGATTGTAGTCCTAGCATTTCCAGTGCTGCGCCTTCGACCACTCGGCCACCTCTCCAGTATTCAGATTCATCATGATATCAGAATCCCGGCCCCGTCATGTCGCTGGGGGCTGAACTGGATCCAAAAGTCTGGATTATGACTGTGGGATGGGATCCGGCTCTTGATCTATGATGTTGGGTGTTAAAAACGTCTTTATTAGCGGGAGTTAGCTGTGATTGAGCCAATTTTATTGGGGATCGTGCTGGGCATGGTGGTGGTCACCCTTGCGGGCCTGTTTGTGGCGGCCTATCTGCAGTATCAGCGCAGTAACCGGATCGGACTTTGACCGGTTCTTTAGTCCGTTGGGGCAGGCGCACGACTGCAAAACTTATAGTCTGCGTTGGCGGGATCCTGATTGGACTCTGCTGATGGGGAGTTCGAGATGGGCTGAGCAGCTCCAGCAATGGACTGAGGGATGAACAGTCAAACTGTCTCCAACTGCCAGGGCTAGGCTTGGATCCTTAGGCTATCGAGGAACTGAGATAACAGCATGAGGTTGATTGGCTCAGTTGCCGAACTGCGGGAGTTACGGCGGTCTGTGCAGTTGCCTGGATCCCTAAACGCCAGGGGATCTGTGGGGTTAGTACCGACGATGGGTGCTCTGCATCAGGGGCATGAGAGTTTGATCCAGCGGTGTCGGCAGGAGTGCGAGCTGACGGTGGTGAGCATCTTTGTCAATCCCTTGCAGTTTGGCCCCCACGAAGATTTGAGCCGCTACCCCCGCACACTGGATCAAGATTGTCAACGCTGTGAGCAGTTGGGGGTGGATTGGGTTTTTGCTCCAGAGTCATTGGATCCTGGCTCAGCTCAAGAGGCTCAATCGGGTCGGATGATGCGGGTGATGCCGCCGCCGGAGTTGCTGCGACCTTTGTGCGGATCCTTTCGTCCGGGGCACTTTGAGGGGGTGCTGACGGTGGTGGCTCAGCTCTTGCATCTGGTGCAACCGCAACGGGCCTATTTGGGCCAAAAAGATTTTCAGCAGTTGGTGTTGATTCGGCGGATGGTGCGGGATCTCTGGTTTGACACAGCCGTTGTGGGCTGCCCAACCATTCGGGATCCGGATGGGCTGGCCTTGAGTTCGCGAAATCGATATTTGTCTCCAGAAGATCGGCAGCAAGCCTTGGGGCTAAGTCGGGCCTTGTCAGCCGCTCAAGATGCTCTGGCTGAGGCTAATTTGAGGGCTGAAGATCCCAGTGCTGAGGCTATTTTGGCAGTAGCAGGGCGGGTTTTGGCCCAGCATCCTGACCTGAGGATCCAGTATCTTGAACTAGTGGATCCTGAAACGTTGCAGCCGGTTGAGCGGATTGGTCACCGTGCTCTGCTGGCGGTGGCCGCCCATATGGGCCAGACCCGATTGATTGATAATCTCATGCTTGAGGCTCATGCTAGACACTGATCTGGATACTTTGGACTCAACTGTGCCTGCTGCTGGGACTGATGTGGCTCCAGCGGGAGGGATCCGCAAACCCTTGATTGCCATCGATGGGCCAGCCGGGGCGGGCAAATCGACGGTGGCGCGGCGGGTGGCGGCTCAGTTGGGGCTGCTCTATCTGGATACGGGTGCAATGTATCGTGCTCTGACTTGGCTGGCCCTCGAAAAAGGGATCCCGCTTGAACATCAAGCCCAACTGACGGAGCTGTCTCAACAGGCTCGGATCTGGCTCAACACCAAGCCGGGGATTGATCAACAGACCAGCACTCAAGTCTGGATCAATGACCTTGAGGTCACCAGCCAGATTCGCTCGGCTTCAGTGACTCAGGCGGTTTCGCGGGTGTCGGCATTGCCGGGGGTGCGGCGGGCGATGGTGGAGATGCAACGGCGGATTGGCCAGGCGGGCGGGGCTGTCCTGGAGGGGCGTGATATTGGCACAACGGTCTTTCCAGATGCTGAGCTAAAAATCTTTTTGACCGCTTCCCCCCACCAGCGTGCCCAACGGCGACAACGGGAATTGCAGGCCCAAGGGGTTGAGGTGGAACTGAGTGCTTTGCAAGAGCAGATCCAAAGCCGCGATCAGCAGGATAGTCAGCGATCGGTAGCCCCGCTGCGGCAAGCGGAGGATGCGGTGGTGATCGATTCGGATGCCCTATCGATCGAGCAGGTGCAGGATCAGATCGTGTCCCTCTATCACCAACTTTGAAGAACGTTTGAAGTCGTCTCTAGGGCAAGGGAACCACTGGGATCCACAACCAAGCCTATGCGCTTATTTCATGGCCAGTATGCCTAATTGACAACTGAAAAGGGGAACCGTATCCGTCATTACCCTTTGATTAAGGGCGATTTTTTATGCTTTCTTGAATAGACTCGCGCTATTCTGGCGTATTTGATCAAAAGAGAAACAAAAGCTTGATGAAGAATAGCAGCACTAAAAGTCAATGTCCGTACTGTGGGGTGGGATGTGGCTTGGAGACCATTTCTAGCCCCTCAGGATACAAAGTGCGAGGGGATCGTGAGCACCCATCTAGCTTGGGAATGATCTGTGTCAAAGGGGCTACGATCCTAGAGGCTTTGGATCAAGATCGCTTGCTTTATCCGATGTTTCGAGAGAGGTTGGATCAGCCTTTTCGCCAGATCAGTTGGGACCAAGCCCTATATTTAATTGTGGATCAGATCCGGTCTTTACAAGCGACACCGGAGGCAATCTGTATGTATGGATCCGGGCAGTTTCATACCGAGGATTATTATGTTGCTCAAAAGCTGATCAAGGGCTGCTTGAGAACCAACAACTTTGATGCTAATTCTCGCTTGTGTATGTCGTCGGCAGTCTCGGGCTATATCAAATCGCTGGGATCCGACGGCCCCCCTTGTTGCTATAAAGATTTGGATCTGTGTGATCTAGCTTTTTTGATTGGGACGAATACAGCAGAATGTCATCCCATTTTGTTTAACCGACTTAATAAGCGACACAAGCCAGGATCCGATCTCAAAATGGTTGTGGTGGATCCAAGAGAAACCCCAACCACTCAGGCGGCAGATTTACATCTCAGAATCCGGCCTGGAACCGATATTGATTTATTGAATGGGATCGCTCACATTTTACTTGAGAGAGGAGCTTTTGATCGGCTTTTTATTGAATCTCATACCAATGGAGGGTTTGATTATTTTAATCTGATTAGCCATTACTCATCTGAAGTAGTGGCTCAGCGATGCGATATTTCAGAACAAGATTTAGTCCAAGCTGCAACCTACTGGCAACAGTCAAAGCAAGTTTTATCTCTGTGGTCAATGGGGATCAATCAATCCCACGAAGGAACAGCAAAAGTCTGTAGCTTGATCAATCTTCATTTGATGACAGGCCAGATTGGTAAACCCGGATCCGGGCCTTTTTCGTTGACAGGGCAGCCCAACGCCATGGGAGGCCGTGAAGCGGGGGGATTGGCTCATTTGCTGCCAGGATATCGCTTTGTTTCTCAGCCAGATCACCGACAGCAGGTGGAGGACTTTTGGCAGTTGCCACCTGGATCCATCAGTCCTGAGCCTGGGCGGACAGCTTGGGACATGATCACAGGGTTAGAAGATGGATCCGTGCAATTGTTGTGGATTGCGGCCACCAATCCGGCTGTCAGTATGCCTGATTTAGAGCGCACCAAAGCAGCTCTATCACAATCTCCATTCACAATCTATCAGGATCCTTATTTTCCCACTGAAACCTCTGAGTATGCCCACTTGCTTTTGCCGGCTTGTCAGTGGAGTGAAAAAACAGGCGTGATGACCAATTCCGAAAGAAGAGTGACCCTATCTACAGCTTTTCGGGATCCGCCCGGAGAGGCAAAACCCGATTGGTGGATCTTTGCTGAGGTGGGAAGGCGATTAGGATTTGAGAGATATTTTCCCTTTGATACAGCAGCAGATGTCTATGCAGAATTTGCAACTCTGACTCAAGATCGTCCCTGTGATCATTCTGGTTTGAGTCATGATCTGTTGCTCCAATCTGGCCCCCAACAATGGCCTTACCCCACAGATAACTCTAAAACTAAACCTGTGGATCCTCAACGGCTTTACACTGATTTACAATTTCATACCCCTGATGGCCGTGCTCAATTTGTGCCCTATCATTCGCGGGGTTTGGCCGAACCTCCGGATCCTCAATTTCCCTATGTTTTAACCACCGGACGACTCTATGGCCATTGGCATACCCAAACCCGCACCGGACGAGTGGATAAAATCACCAAAATGCACCCGGATCCTTTTATCGAGATCCATCCGCGCGATGCTGAAAAGTTGGGGCTAATGGAACAGGATCCGGTTGAAGTTCGATCAGCTAGAGGTAGGGCTTACTTTCCAGCTAAGATCACACGGGGGATCAGTCCAGGCACTGTTTTTGTGCCGATGCACTGGGGATCCCTATGGGCGGATCAAGCAGAATGTAATGCCTTAACTCATCCGATCAGTTGTCCCGATTCCAAGCAACCAGAACTCAAAGCCTGTGCGGTGATGCTTAAGAAAGTCAATCCTAAAGAAGCTGATGATACAGTTGAAGAGCTAGATCGGGATCCCTCTCATGTCATTGTTTGCTTTTGAACAGGATTTTGCCCATTCATTGCGCTGTATTCCGATGTCTGTGCGGTTGAAGTTAGATTGCTGTGGAGTTAAGCTCAAACTTCATCAGTGGATGCAACTCACAGCAGAGCAACGGCAAGGACTAGTGGATCAGCCCTGTCAGGATCCTGACCAGATTCAAGCCTATAAAAAGGCTCTTTGTGAGTTGATTAAAAGGGTTTGCCAAGAAGAGGCCAAGTGCTTTGATCCAGATCCCGATCCTGTTTGGAACCAGCTAGATCAGATCCCTGAAAAACTGCAACATAAGGCATCCGAATATGAGATTGTGATCCCGTTGGTCTTTTGGCAGCAATTGGAACAACTCCAGCGGTTTGCGCTGATCAAGCTTAGTCAGCCTGGCCATGAAAATCGCAACTTTTTGCCAGCCTTGCAAGAATTTGGGCTGCTAAAATAACAGACTCTTACCCCAGGATCCCACTCCCATGAAAGATTCTCTTTTGATTGTTCTAGTAGGCCTCTGGACTCTGGCTCAGCCCATAATTGGGAGGGATCCCATCGCTTTGGCCCAGAGGCCTGACCCGCTTGTGGACGCCCGCGGCCAAGTTTTGGATCCGGCTACAAGTCCTGAGCGCATTGTGGTAGCAGGTCGGGGATCCCTGCTGTTGACGGGTGCCATTTATCTTTTTCCTGAAGCGGCGGAGCGAGTTGTAGCATTACCAAGAGGTGGACAGGGGATCGCAGGGGAGTTTTTTCGGGTGGTGGATCCGCAATTTGACACAAAAGTGTTGTTGGATAATGCGGTTGGCCCCGAACAAATGATTGCGCTCCAGCCGGATCGAGTGATTCTTAAAAGCTATATGTTTGAGGATCTGGGTCAATCTTTAGCCGTTATTGATCTACCTGTAACCTACCTAGAGTTAGAGACTCCAGAGCAGTATGTTGAGGAATTGCGGATCCTTGGATCCCTATTTCAAAATCCTGAACGGGCTGAAGTATTGATAGATTTTTATCAAGATCAGATCGACCGGATTGAGCAAATTGTCCAAGCTATCCCTGCAGAAGAATATCCTTCAGTTCTTGTGCTCTACTACAATGACCGGGATGGGCAAGTGGCCTTTAATGTGCCGCCATTAAACTGGATCCAAACCACTCTGGTGGAGCGGGCTGGAGGCAGACCCGCTTGGGACGATGCAGTCTTGGGACAGGGCTGGACGACGGTTAATCTGGAGCAGATCGCCGCTTGGGATCCAGATTTTATCTTTGTGATTCACTACACAGGGGATCCGGAGGAGGTGGCGGCAAATCTGTATCAAAGTCCAGCATGGCAAGCAATACGGGCCACTCAAAATCAACAATTACGGGCATTTCCCAAAGACTATTTCAGTTGGGATCAACCGGATCCCCGCTGGATTTTGGGCCTGAAATGGCTGGCGACTCAACTCCATCCTGATTGGTTTTCTGAACTGGATATGATCACAGAAACTCAGACTTTCTTTGAATTTGCCTACGGACTGGATCCTGAGGTATTTGAACAGTCGATTCAGCCCAATTTGCGGGGACTAGAGTGAAAGGATCCCAAGGTCAATCCCAACATCAAATCATAGGGTTGGCGGGGATCTTGGGGATTGTTTTTGGAGTTTCTCTTTTGCTGGGGCGATATCCTGATTTGGGCCTGATCAGTCCTGAACAGTTATTTTCGGATCCTTTGGCTCAGCGGTTGGTGCTCAATTTGCGTCTACCTCGGCTGCTGGCAGCGGTCTGGGTGGGAATGAGTCTGGCCACAGCGGGCTGGACATTTCAGGTGGTGTTGGGCAATCCCCTGGTGGAGGCAGGGTTACTGGGGGTTTCGCAAGGATCGGCCTTTGGGGCGGCTCTTAGCATTTTGGTCTGGGGCAGCAACGCTATTGGGGTGCAATCGGGGGCGATTGGGTTTGGCCTGTTGGGACTGGCCCTCTCCTGGGGAATTGCTCAGGCCATCCGGGTGGGGGACTGGATCCTGCGGTTGTTGTTGGCGGGGATCGCGGTGTCAGCCCTATTTGCCGCCGGGGTAGGACTGCTCAAATATCTGGCGGATCCCCTGCGGCAGTTGCCGGAGATCACCTTTTGGCTCTTGGGCGGACTGTGGAGTGTCACCTGGCCGCGACTGGGATCCGTGGCTCCTGTGATGGGACTGGGGCTGGCGGTGCTGGGACTGCTGCGCTGGCGGCTGAATGTGTTGGGGCTGGATCAAGATGTGGCCCGCTCATTGGGGGTGGCCATCCATCGAGAACGGTGGTTGGTGCTGGGGGCTGCGGTGGTGGTGACGGCGGCAGCCATCGCAGTGGGGGGGCTGATCAGTTGGGTGGGCCTCTTAGTCCCCCACTGGATCCGCCGCTGGGGCTATGTGGATAGCCAATCGGGGATCCCGGCCACGATGCTGCTGGGGGGCCTGTTTGTGCTGGTCTGCGATGACTTGGCCCGTCTGCTCAGCCCCGGTGAAATTCCACTGGGGATCCTGACCGCCCTACTCGGAGCCAGCGGCTTTGTCCTGTTGATGATTCTTAAACCAAACCCCTGACCAGACCCCAAAGAGCTGGGTTGAGATAAATCGTCATACTGTTCTGCCGATCCCCCTCAAATCGGGATCTAGATCCGGACGGACTCCGCTTTGGCCTCTCAACAGCCCCCCACAGAGCCAGGAACCAGGTCAGACGGGATGGCAATATATTTTTGTATTGGTTCTATTTAGCTTTAATGCCATAAACAAAAGTAGCTTTGGTAGGTTCTACACAGCTCTGAGCTGATCTGAGTCAGCTTTTGCCATCAAGCTCAGGTAAGAGAACTAAAGCTATTGAATCAGCCCACCTTTACATCTCGCAATCCTTTCCAAACCCGGATCCCAGCCCCCATAATCAGCACATAGCAACACCCCATGAGGTACGGATCCTGTGAAACTAGCGGTTTATGGCAAAGGCGGCATCGGCAAATCCACCACCAGTTGCAACATCTCAGTGGCCTTGGCCCGACGGGGCATGAAAGTGCTCCAGATTGGCTGCGATCCCAAGCACGACAGCACCTTCACCTTGACGGGGTACTTGATCCCCACCATCATCGACACCCTGCGGGAAAAAGACTACCACTACGAAAACGTCTGGCCTGAGGATGTGATCTATAAGGGCTATGGCGGTGTGGACTGTGTGGAGGCGGGTGGCCCTCCGGCGGGGGCAGGCTGCGGCGGCTACGTGGTGGGGGAAACCGTAAAATTGCTCAAAGAACTGAACGCCTTTGATGAATATGACGTGATCTTGTTTGATGTGCTGGGGGATGTGGTCTGTGGTGGTTTCGCAGCTCCCCTCAACTATGCCGACTATTGCCTGATCGTCACTGACAACGGCTTTGATGCTCTTTTTGCCGCCAATCGGATCAGTGCTTCTGTCAGAGAAAAAGCCCGTACCCGGCGTCTCCGTCTGGCGGGCTTGATTGGCAATCGCACCTCCAAGCGGGATCTAATTGACAAATATATCTCCAAGGTGCCGATGCCGGTTTTAGAAGTCTTGCCCCTGATCGAAGACATTCGTGTCTCGCGGGTTAAGGGCAAAACTATTTTTGAGATGGCGGAGCGGGATCCCGATCTCGAACCCATTTGCCAGTACTACCTCAACATTGCCGACCAACTTTTAGCCCAACCGGAAGGTATTGTCCCGCAAGATACCCCTGACCGGGATCTGTTTACACTGCTATCCGACTTCTACAACAATCCGGCGGCCAAAGAGCCTGCCCTAGTTTAAGTCAATCCGATCTATTCAGTCTGGAGATCCTATGCCCCTCGATCTAATCAACCCCGTGATCACCCTCAAAGGGGCTACCAACTCACTCCTGACCTGGCTATTCTTTCGCCAGAACAAGAATCCCTCTACGATCCGGACCGATACCTATACATGAAATCCCTCCAATTGTGATCCAAGTCTTATCCCCAAGTAATCACACAGATAACCTTAACTGGCAGGTGGGATCTGAGCCGAGTAAGTTGGCCAGATTTTTTGAAGGCGGTCTTGAGGAGTACTGGATCCTGGATATCTCGTCAACATCGATTCGTATCTTCAGTCCGAGAGAATTACTTGAGTTAAGACAGGCTGAATGCCGCCTTGACTTTGGGCCAAAAGATGTGGAGTCTCAGGATCCGATCATTTCTGAGTTATGGCCAGAATTTAGATTTGATCAGACTGATTTTTGGATGTATTTTGACCGATCTTGCCGCTCCCCTAACCTTTTTTCTATGACTTGACCCTGTTATCTTGACTTTTTTGTCAATTTCCGTTCATTTTTTCGCCAGGTAAGCTCATGACCACAACGACTGCTCCCAGTTCTCTCAATTTTGAATGTGAAACCGGCAACTACCACACCTTTTGTCCCATTAGCTGTGTGGCTTGGCTCTATCAAAAGATTGAAGACAGCTTTTTTTTGGTGGTGGGTACCAAAACCTGTGGCTACTTTTTGCAAAATGCCATGGGGGTGATGATCTTTGCCGAACCTCGCTATGCGATGGCGGAGCTGGAAGAGGGGGATATCAATGCCCAACTCAACGATTATGAAGAACTGAAGCGGCTCTGTTTGCAAATCAAACGGGATCGTAATCCCAGCGTGATCGTTTGGATCGGCACCTGTACCACTGAAATTGTCAAAATGGATCTGGAAGGGATCGCCCCCAAATTAGAGGCTGAAATCGGGATCCCGATCGTTGTTGCCCGCGCCAATGGTCTGGATTATGCCTTTACCCAGGGAGAAGATACCGTCTTAGCCGCTATGGTGCAGCGGTGTCCCGAACAGGCCAAAGGATCCGAAGAAAAAGAAACTCGCGGTGGTCTCTCTGCCATCTTTAATTTTGGCAAGAAAAAAGAAGACGAAAATAGTGAATTCAAGACGCATCCCCCTCTGGTCATCTTTGGATCCGTGCCCGATCCGGTGGTGACCCAACTGACGTTAGAACTCAAAAAGCAAGGGATCCGAGTTTCTGGATGGCTACCGGCCAAGCGATATGGCGAGCTGCCAATCCTGGAACCAGGCACCCATGTGGTGGGGGTGAATCCTTTCTTAAGCCGGACAGCTTCCGCTCTGGTGCGCCGCAAAAAATGTAACCTGATCAACGCTCCTTTTCCGATTGGGCCGGATGGCACCCGAGCTTGGATCGAGGCGATTGGTCAGAGTCTGGGGATCCAGCCACAAGGGTTGGCAGAGCGGGAGGCCGAGATCTGGGCTAACCCGCAGGTGCAAGAGTACGTCAATCTGCTCAAGGGCAAGAGTGTTTTCTTGATGGGGGACAATCTCCTGGAGGTGTCGATGGCGCGGCTGCTGGTGCGCTGTGGCATGACCGTCCAAGAAATTGGGATCCCTTATATGGACAAACGCTATCAAGCCTCTGAGCTGGCTCTGCTGGAGCGCACCTGCGAAGCCATGGGAGTCCCCAAGCCCCGGATTGTGGAAAAACCCGATAATTACCATCAACTGCAACGGATCCAATCGGGTCAGCCGGATCTGGTGATCACCGGCATGGCTCACGCTAATCCCCTGGAGGCGCGAGGCATCACCACCAAGTGGTCAGTGGAGTTCACCTTTGCTCAGATCCATGGGTTTAGCAGCACCAAGGATGTGCTGGAACTGGCCACCCGCCCCCTGCGCCGCAATGCTGCCCTCGATGGCCTCGGTTGGGACAAGATGGTGAAAGATGCTGCACCGGTGTGAATGAGCTTTTCAACAATGTTGTTAGTTATCTTTTTCCCAGATCTTTTGATCCCACAACATCCGGATCCGATCTCGGTTGAGTTTGCCCTGGGCATTGCGAGGTAGGTGGTCTAGCACTTGCCATTGCTTAGGAATCTTAGCCGGATGGATCCGGTTTTTGAGCAGTCTTGGTAGGTCTGCCACCTCTAACTCTGGACTGAGCACAACGGCTGCGGCCACCTGTTCTCCCCACTCTGGATCCGGGATCCCGATCACACAGACATCCCAAACCCCCGCTATGGCCCACAGAGCTGCCTCCACATCAGCAGCAAAAACATTTTCGCCACCGCTGATGATCAGATCCTGCTGTCGCCCCCGGATCCGCAGCCGCCCATCTGGATCCATTTGGCCCCAATCCTCTGATATAAAGGGAATCCCAGGCTCCCAGCAATCGGGGTAGTAGCCCAAAGCCAGGGATCCCGCTTTGATTTGGATCGGCCCGCCAGATGAGGATCCCTGGATCTGCACCTGGGCATGGGGCAATACCCTCAAAGCCTCCTCCCCAGCCCAAACCCCCTCTGGCAACAGGGTAGCGATCTGAGCAGCCGTTTCGGTCATGCCATAGCTGAGGGCAATCGGGAGCCGTTCTCTGATGCAGTGCTGCCGTAAATCCGGCCACAACGGCGCCCCCCCCACCCAGATCACTCGAAAAGACCGCAACCAAGCCAGAGCCTGCTCTGAAACCACCAACCGTTGTAGCTGAGTGGGCACCAATGATATAAAATCACAACCCTGAGGTCGCTCGCTAGCCTGCTCAATCTGCTTCCAGGGCAGGATCCGCACCTGTCCGTTTGTAAAGTAGGCCCGCATCACCTGCATCCAGCCGCTGACATGGTGCAACGGCAACACACATAAGCTGCTCAAAGCCGGGATCCCCACAAACTGCTGTAGCCCCAGCACTGCTGCCCTTAGTGTCTCAAGGGTATGAATCGCAAACCGAATCTGACCTGAGGATCCCCCGGTCGGGATCATCAACCAGCCACTTTCTGCTGGGACAGGATCCCAAGTCCCTTGGTGAGGCTGCAAAACCCCCTCGCGCCAGTGGTAGCCTGCCCCCATGACTCGCAGGGCTTGGCTCAGCTCTTGGTGGCCCCAAGCCGGATCCCCCAAAAAAACCCCATAGCCCAGGCGATACCCCCCCCAAACCGCCCCCAAAAACAGCACTGGATCCCGCTCTTGAATCAACAGTCGTCGGGGCAATGGTTGACCGGTCTGTGGGTTGTGTAAGAGGACTTCAACGCTGGCGATAGCTCTCATTAACCGGATATTATCCGCCCCCAACAGCCAGTCCGGATCCTTGAGCCGCGCCAAATCCATCATTCAACCCCTTCTAGTGCTTGCCAGACCTGGGCAAACTGCAACCGTGAGACTTGTAATCCCACCCGAAACGGATCCACAGGATTACCGCCATCTCTGGGTAGCCAGTCCTCCAGCCCAAACCCTGCGGCCCGTTGATCCAGTTCCAGGATCCGGCCCAGGCGCAGGGCATGATACGTCCCCACCAGGGTTTCAAATGCCCCCGACACCACACATTTCAGATGGTTCACAGCCTCACACTGCTGCCACTCTGTCCAGGATCCTGAGATTGCAGGTTTGAGGATCACCCAGCCCCGCCAGCCCGCTCGATAACAAGCCAGCAACGATCGCAACCCCGCCACCGATTCGTCTAAGGCCAGCGGGATCCGACCCTCAAGGCCGATCATCTGATGCCAATTCATCATGGGTTGTTCCAGATACTCAATCCGATCGGGATCCAGCCGATCCAGCCACTGTTTCAAACCCCTGGCCTCCAGTCCGCCATTGGCATCTAGCCGCACCGGGATCCGATCCGGCAATCGGGCCACTACTTCCGCCACCTGAAGCTGTTCCAATCCTGAATCTGCCAGACCAATTTTGAGCTTAACCGCTCCCCAACCTTCCCAGTCCAAAGGCTCCGCAAGCATCTTTAGGGCTGTGGCAGGGGATCCCAGCAGCTTGCAGAGTTGCCATCGGGGCCGCTGATCTAGGTCTTGCAACACCACCGGATCCTGGTGCAAATCCTGCCAAGCACAGCTCAACCCAAACCGAGTCGCCATCATCTCCAGCGGGATCCCTGCCATCAGTCTGGGATCAAACGCCCCCTCATGCTCTCGACACCAGCGCAGGGCTTGTGGCAGTGATTCTGAGCCAAACCAAGCCAGCGGCGCGATCTCCCCGTAGCCCACCCTTCCCCCCGGATCCCGCAATCGCACCAGGATCCCCGTCCGCTCCTGCCAGAGTCCGTGATGGGTCTGAAGCGGCTGCCGAAAGCGACGCTGATAGGGCTGATAGCTGAAGCAAATCTGGGAAGTGAGAAGTAAGGCTGGATTCATTCACCACCGGCAGAGGTTGGCTATAGTTCCATTGTCCAGGCTACGCCGAAGTTTATGAATCACTTTTTGATCCGTCGGATCTTGATCTCGATCCCCACATTGCTGGCCATCAGTGCTGTGATTTTTTTTGTGTTGGCCCTTGCTCCTGGGGATCCGATGGGGGAGTTTGCCACCAATCCTGCCATCACGGCTGAGGTGCGCGAAAACATCCGCCGCTCACTGGGGTTAGATCAGCCCTTGCCGATTCGCTATATCAAGTGGCTCTGGGCCTTTGTGCGGGGAGATATGGGGTTTTCGTTTAATAGCCGCAGTCCGGTGGCGGGGCTGATCTGGCAACGATTGCCCACAACGCTCTGGGTGGTGGGATCCGCCTATGGGGTGGGGGTGCTGCTGGCTCTGCCATTGGGGGTGATCTCTGCCCTCAAGCGGCATACCTGGCTCGATCAGGTGGTGACCACCGCTGCCTTTGTGGGGTTTTCGCTGCCGCCCTTTTTCACTGGGATCGTGTTTATCATCATTTTCAGTGTGCAACTGGGTTGGTTTCCGTTTATCTACAACAGCACGCTGCGGGTATCTGACTGGGATTCACTGTTGGCCCAAGTGCGGCAGTCGATCATGCCGATTGGGGTGCTGGTTCTATTTCACACCGCAACCCTGATGCGCTTTGTCCGAGCGGCAGTGCTGGAGCAACTGGGGCGGGATTATGTCCGTACCGCCTGGGCCAAAGGCTTGGCTGCTCGTGTGGTGGTGTTGCGCCATATCCTCCGCAATGCCCTGATCCCAGTGATAACCTTGGTGGCATTGGACATACCTGCCATCTTCACAGGGGCACTGGTGACCGAGCAGATTTTTCGGGTGCCAGGGATCGGTGCCCTGCTGGTGGATTCGATTTTTCGCTCCGATACCCCGGTGGTGTTGGCGATCACAGTTATCTATGCCCTTTTGATTGTGATGTTTAATTTGATCGCGGATCTGCTCTACGGGGTCTTGGATCCACGGGTGCGATACCGCTAAGCTTCGAGTCCTGTTCATAACTGTAGTGAGTGATTGAGGGAAAGGCTGTGAGATCCGCTCCACAAGACCTCTTACAGCAGACCATTTACAGCAGACTATTTACAGCAGACTATTTACAGCAGACCATCGAGAATGCGACCAAGGTACTGGCGACT
>CAZODP010000021.1:13141-20673 GCA_964578595.1 uncultured bacterium | reverse complement strand
ATTTACAGCAGACCATCGAGAATGCGACCAAGGTACTGGCGACTCACACGACTCACATACTACGGGCTGGGTTGGGCGAGCTGAGGAGTCATGCTTGCCAATGGCTTTGGCTTTTGATCCTAGTTTTGTGATCCTAGTTTTGCTGCTGGCTCTGTTGTATTTGCACCCTACCGCTCAGGACATCGAGATCAAACACAAATCGTCGATAGCCCTGCGGCAACGGATCAAAGGGGGCGGCTTGACGGATGGCACTGATCACCGCCGCATCCACCAAAGCATCATCAGAGGGGGCTAAAATCCGGATCCCCTCGATATTTCCCTGGCTGGCCAAAGTGAGCTGCACCCGTGTGGTGTGAGAGTATCCGGATCCTTGGATCTGCCAGTGTTCTGTGACCCGCCGCTGAAGCTGGGACAAATAGGATCCCCAGTCCGTATTGCTTTGGGTTAGGGGCTGAGCGGATCCCATCTCCAGAGCAGGATCCGTTTGACCGGAGGCAGCCACCCCCGCTGTTGCACCCCCCCCAGAACCCTGGCTATCAGATCTTTGAGCATTTAACAGAGGATCCTCTGAAGGTGGGGCCGATGGTTGGGACATAGGTTCAGAAGGAGCCTGGGGGAGCACCCCTGGGTCTGGAGTCAAAGCCAAGGGATCCTGCCTCGATGGCACGGATGACTGGGCCAGATCTGAAGCGATTGGATCCTGAGGCTGTGCAGGGGTTGGGGCTTCTGCTTGCTGTTGAGCCGCCTCAAAGTCTTGCCACTCTTGAAGCCGAGAGCGGTAAGCCTGAAGCCGTTGCGTATGGTTGGGAGCCACCAATACCAATTGATCTACCGTGGCAATGGCCTCAGACCAGTCTTGTTCAGCAATAGCTTGTTCCAACTGCTGCACCAAAAAGGGTGTGGGATCCAAGGCCGCAGCTTCAGTACCCCAAGATTGAACAGAGTTATCATCTGCGGCCACAACATCAACATCATCAACATCAGGCATCGCAGAGCCAGCCACCGGATCCAAAAGCTGAGGATCCTGTACAGTCTCGTCAGATGTAGCCTGGTTGGGTGGACTGTCCGGTGAGGATCCCAGGGGCACCGCCTCCCGGATCTGCCGTCGCAGGGTTGCCCCCCCCACCGAAGCATGGGGATCCCGAAATCGAGGCTGAACCCGCAGAGCTGTAGCCGCCTGGATCGGATCCTCTATCCCCCTGTCCGGCTCTTCGATCGGATCCCAGGTTTCAATGGGGATCAATTGCACCCCCAGCCAATCCGGCTCTGGAGGAGACTTGAGGAGCCAATACTCGGCCACAGCCCAGAGTCCTGCCCCCAAGACCACATGGATCCCCACCGATAGAGGCATGATCCAGCCCAGCCGTTGCCGCTGATGAAACTTTTGGCGCAGCAGATGAGAGCGGGTATCAAAAGGGTACATTGGGTAATGGCCCAGCCGAAACTTGAACCGCCGGATTGATCGAGACGGAGTGGAGAGTAGGGAATTCGAATCCCTGACCTCTGCGGTGCGATCGCAGCGCTCTACCAACTGAGCTAACTCCCCTTGGGTACTCTAGGATATCAAACCTTGTCGCCCGCTATCTTACCCTTGGTGTTGAGAAAGATGGATGTGCTCTATGATCAAGATAAGCTGCTTTAACCTACCCTTTTCAGCCTCTCAATTGGGTATTCCAGCCCTCAAAAGCTGAGCTTGGATCCCTAACTCTGGCTGGGTTGGAACTTTGGCTAATTGGTCATGTACTGGGTCCACTTGGTTATGGCTGACTTGACAGCAGTCTGTCTCCCTCCCCATTGATGCCGAAATGATGGTGTTAAAAACTCCTATCTGAGCTTGCCATGTTTATCCTTAGCCTCCTGTTGATCAGCTTAGTGGCCGGAATCGCAGCCATTGCAGCCGCCCAAAATCCGACCCCGGTGGTGTTGGCATTTTTGGCAGTGCGGTCAGTGGAGTTACCCCTAGGGATCCTGTTGGTGTTTGCGCTGGGGCTAGGACTGGTAACTGTCCCCCTTTTGGCGATGGTGTTGGGGCAAAAACAGCGGTTTTCTCAGTCGGCTCGCCAATTAAAGATCAGGCTAGGGGATCTGGAGTCAGGATCTTGAGGGCTGGATAGCTCGAAAATAAGCATTCATCCTAAGCATAAGGTAAGCATAAGGAGTTTTCGGTGCCCAACGGTTCTGCGTCCCACAGCTCATCCCACAAGACTTCATTTTCATTGCTCACCAAGGGCTTTGAGGTGGAGATGTATACCGGTACCCCAGAGGGAGAGGTGGTGGGCTTTTCGGACAAGGTGGTGGCGGCAATGTCCGGCTTTGCCAAAGAGCCAGATGTGCGCAATGTGGAGTACATCACCGATCCGTTGCGTCGTTACGAGGATCTGCTCTGCGCGTTGGTGCGCCCCCGGATGCAGTTGCGGCAGTTCTTGCGACAGTTTGGCCCCTACACTTTGCTGCCAGGCAGCACCCTGGCTTTGGGGGGATCCCAAGTATTTCAGCGCTCGGATCCGACTCACCCCTACCATACTTATATCGAGCAGACCTACGGCACTGCGGTGGTCACCGCCAGCATTCATATCAATCTCGGCCTGCCGGATCAGGAGGCTATCTTTCGGGCCTGTCGTCTCTTGCGGGCGGAGGCTCCGCTATATTTGGCCCTGAGCGCGTCATCGCCGTTTTTGGATGGGCGGATAAGCGGATCCCATTCCCGCCGCTGGCAGGTGTTTCCCAAAACCCCGACGGTGGTGCCCTATTTTGTGGATCACCAGCACTATATCCAGTGGACAGCGGAGCAATTACAGCAGGGTACGATGCAAAATGTCCGCCATCTCTGGTGTTCGGTGCGCCCCAATGGGCCAGATCGACCCCATCTGCTCAACCGAGTTGAGGTGCGCATCTGTGATCTGGTGGCGGATCCGGTGGTGATTTTAGCCATTGCGGCTTTTATTGAAGCGCGGCTGCACCAGATGCTGGCGGATCCAGAGCGGTGGGATCCGTTGCATGGGGCGTTTACACCAGATGAGTTGGTTGAGATCGAGCAGGTGAATGAACAGGCGGCGGCCCGATCCTCCCTAGAGGCCACCCTGATCCACTGGCAAACCGGGGAGAGTCTGACCGCCCAAGACTGGATCGACCGCCAACTGGCCACCGCCTGGGTGGAATCTCATGCCAAGGGGTTCAGTTGTTTTTTGGCCCCGATCCAGAGGGTTTTGGATCAGGGTAATGAAGCCCAACGGTGGCTCAGGCAGGTGGCCCAAGGATCCTCCCCAGCTGAGGTTTATCGCCAAGCCATTGGGGATTTGGCCCAACTGGATCACGAACTTCAGGCTAGTCTCTGTCAGCCGCTAATGGTTTAGTATTGCGCTCCAAAGCATGAGGGATCCCAAGGTTTCACACTCCTCTCGCATGTATCGCTGGGGTAGCTGGCTCTTTTTGGTGGGCAGTGGTGCCTTTTGTCTGGATGCGGGCTTAGGGATCCAAGTGCAGCTCAGTTGGCGGTCAGCACTCTACTTGATCGGATCCTTGGTATTCGGCCTGGGCTGTATCTGCTTTGTGATCGATGCTCATGGATCCCAGCCCCCTCACAATACCTAGCCGTCACAACACCCAAAGTGGATTTATCAATTGGCGGCCCACCATCATTCTCAAAAAACAGCCCCAAAAGCCTCTTTTTCATATCTCTTTACGATTGACAGAGGGTCTTTTGACACCTTTGGATCCTTCCCTAACAGTGAAAATATCCTCTGTTTGAGATCCAATCATGCTAGCTAAAACCTTAAAAAACACCCTCAATCGTATCTTGATTGTTTGTGTGTGCGGCCTGATCACCCTGGGATCCCTGTTGATTCAGTCTGCCATGGCAACCCCCAACCTTGAAGTAGGCCGTCAGGCTTTTAACTCCAACTGCGCCGCCTGCCATAGGGGAGGTCGCAATACCGTGGTGGCCGCCAAAACGCTGAAACTTGATGCCCTGCGCGAGTATCACATGGATACAGCAGAAGCCATCATTTCCCAAGTGACGAATGGCAAAAATGCGATGCCTGCCTTTGGTCGTCGCCTCAAACCTGACCAGATCGAATCGGTGGCAGCCTATGTGCTCGATCAAGCCGAAAAAGGCTGGTCTCGCGGCTAAAGGTCTCTGCCCTATTCATCCCTATCAACATCTGGCCCTATCAACACTGGATCCCATCTTTAGGACATGAATCATGACTCAAATGTTGCGATCCATACAGTTTGGTCATCACTTTGATTCAACTGGGAGAGCTTGAGGCTGCTATCACTGAGTTTCGTGTGGCATTGCTGTGGGATCCGACCCCAAGTGTGATTCGGCAAAATCTTCAGCAACTCCTGCACCTTTTAGAGCCAGAGCGGATCCTCTACTGCTGAAACCAATCTTCTCCTGACTGGATCACTGACCTACGGCCAACAGTTGAGCAGAGACCTCTAGGCTTTCTTCAAACAGCCGATCCGGGCCGAGCCGTTGAAGTTGTTGGGCCAATAGCATGGCCAAACTTTCATGCTCCATCGGCGATACCTGTCGGATCTGGCAGGATTGGGCACCCCCCATCGTCTCCATCCGCATACAGCCGGTGGTCTCAGAGCACAACACAGTGCAGGCATCTACGCTCGGATCCGAGGAGGTCAACCGCAGACCAATCAGATCCCCAGCATGAGCCGCCTCAGTGGCCAGAGGCACCGCCGCCAACTCCGCTGTGATCACTCTTTGATCGGATCCAGTCAGCTTAATCCGGTCAATTAAATAGGCGTCATGCTCAACCGTGCGGATCCGCTCGACCGGCTGCCAACCCAAGCGACCAGCGATCCAGCCCAAAAATAAAAAGGCCTGACAGGGATTGCCCGCGTTGTAGTCGAGGGTGATGTGATCGATAAAGTTGAGAGCTTGCCGCCGATCGGGAGGATCAAAAGCCTGGGCGGTCAATTCTTGCCAAGGGCTGAGCCGCCGCCAATTGAGATCGCCGCAGTGTAGCCCTTGTTCCGTCAGTTGATGAATCTCATCGAGGTCTTCCTCTGGATTGACAAAATCCCGCGAGTCCACAATGATCCGGTCACTGAGACCCGTCAACTGCTGAAAGAGAGGACTGTTCAAATCCAGATCCCCATTCCACCACAGGTAGGTGGGCAGATCACTGATCAGAAGGGATCCGACGGTGCTGCCCATCCGCACAAAGGCTGATTCGGGGGCCTGCAATGTGATGTATTCACAGCAGACCAAGCTAGACCGATCCCGATTGATGGGGCAGTAGGCCGCCACCTGAGCCTCGATCGTCCCCTCCGGATCCTCGGCTTTGGCCCGCATATCGATCACACGACAGGGATTTTGGGTGGCAATGGCCTCCACCGGATCCGATGGCAGCAACATCGAATTATCCAGAGATTCGTAAACCAGCAAATTAAAGGTGGCCGCCCGCGCCGCAGTGCTCTCTCCCGTGGCAGACCAGACTTTATTTAGCTCTTGCTCAATATCAGCTACCGAAACATCTTTGGGACGCTGCAACGGCAAGACCGCAGTGGATTGATCCATACAATTGGCACCCCTAGATACGAGCTTCTCCCCCTTCATCTTACTGAGCGGATCCCAAACCCGTGACCTCTTTAAGATCAGATATAGAAAGGTGATATACAGATAGCTAAGGGGTGGGCATCAGGGGCTGAAAGCCATGCTTACGAGAATAATCTCCGATCAGATCCAGTTTGTCGAGGGTGATCAGGTTGCGGCCCCAGCTAAAGTTGGTGTGCAATCCCTCAAACTCCAACAACATCGATTCGGCATAACAGGCAAAGATTTGACGGGTGGGTTTGGCCACATTGAGAAATTGCATGATCGACCACTCAATATCTAGCGGGTGCTCCACCATGCCCCCATCGATCACATGGATCCCGTCACGAACCATCGAGGTGGTCATGTTCTTGGGATAGCCCCCATCAATGATCACACAGGGATCCTTGAGACGGGCCAGATCCACCGCCATGCTCTGGTTAAAACTCGCCACCCAGACAATCAGATCCGATTGGGGCAGGGCATCTTCAAGCGGGGTGATCTCTCCCCGTCCCAGGGATTGTTGTAGCTGATCGAGACGAGTCCGCTCACGAGCCACCAACAGCAGCCGTTGGAGATCACACCTAGCGGTGAGCCACTGACAGACCGCACTGCCAATATCCCCTGTCGCCCCCACCACCGAGATCGTGGACTGAGCCAGATCCAGGGCATAATTTTCGGCAGCAGCCTTGATCTGTTGGCAAATGATGTAGGCCGTATGGGTGTTGCCTGTTGTGAAACGCCGCAGATCGAGATCGATATTGCGCACCCGTTTGAGACTATCCAGCTTAAAGTTTTCAAAGATGATGCTGCTAAATCCCCCCAGTGCCGTGATGTCGATCCCACGCTTTTGGGCCAAAGCCATGGCATTGAGAACCTTACGGCAGGCGGTTTTGACCTTGCCCATCGCTAGCATTTCTGGCAAAAAACAGGACTCTACATAGTGGCCCTGAATGGTCTGACCTGTGATGCTGGTGACTTTGATTTCATCCACCACCTGAGCTGGAGCCATGCACCAAAACTCCAGATCACTATCGGCATACTCCGAGAATCCCAGTAGACCAGCCACCCGCTTGGCATGGGTTAGGTTTGTCAGGTGCCCAATCAGGCCAAACATAGACAGCGTCTCTCTTCTCAGGGAAATAGGGCCAAGTGACAGAAGTTTACAGCGTAACGGCAGTCGGCGATAGACCCGGATCCCTGAGCTTGATCTGTGTGGTCTCTAGAGGGTTGGACTAGAGAGTTGATAGGCCGCCCGGATCCTCAGGCCACCCGTAATCCCTGAGCGGACAGACGCATCACCTCGCGGGTACTAAAGCCGATGTTGGCCAAGGCTTCACCATAAGAGGACATAAAGTCTTCCACAATAGCCTCTCGATCCATCTGCAACACCTCCACATCGTCCTCCACCTGCTGGAGCATTTTCCAAATCAGGGGCAGATTTTGGCTATTGGCCGCTTCGATCTGACTTTTGATGCCGCTGAGATGATCCCGCAGCCAGACCTCCCCAAAATTGAGGTGCAAATACTCATCTTTGACCACCCCTTCGGTGATCTTGCGGGCAAAGGGATCCGCCACAGGGATGTAGATGTTGTAGGCGGCAATGGCAAAGCACTCGATCATCAACGACTGGATCACAAAGCAGGTCACTAGATCCTGCCGCTGGGCTGCCGTTTGAAAATTGCCATCGAGCTGGGCAAAAAAGGCTTTGGCAAAAGGCATATCCGGCTCCACCTCAAGGTTGCGGGCACAGGCTTGGAAGCCTTTCATGTGGCGGCTCTCCATCTTGGCCAGCTTTTTGAGATCCTCAGCAGCATCCGGCACCATCTCAGCCAAAGCCAGGTAGTTGTTGTGGGCCTCCAGCTCCCCTTCAATCACAATGGCATTGATGCGGGAGTAGGCGTCTTTGTAGGCTACTGAGGTGTAGTCCAAGTCTGATTCAAGGGTGCCTGATTCAAGGGTGCCTGATTCAAGAGTG
>CAZODP010000021.1:11613-13041 GCA_964578595.1 uncultured bacterium | reverse complement strand
TATGGGGCTAGAAGGTATGGGGCTAGAAGGTGTTTCTAAAACAACGGCTGCCAAAGCCTTCAGCCCAAGAGAGTAGTGTTAAATTAAGTTTACAACCATTGACAACACTTCCACACAGGCTCACCTATGGACATTCATCTTCCGGCTCCGGTCGAGTTAGCCCTACCTTTTGTACACCCTCTCTCGATGTTTGCGGCTTTTGGTCTGGCTTTGTACGCGCTGTATTCTGGCATGAAGGTTCGTAAAACCCGGAGTGCCACCGGTGAAGCCAAAAAAGAGCTGGTCAAGGGCAAGTTCGCTCAAAAGCACTTTCAGATTGGATCCTTATTTTTGGTGCTGATGGTGGTCGGCGCAGTTGGGGGAATGGGGGTGACCTATCTCAACAATGGCAAGTTATTTGTGGGGCCACACCTGCTGGCGGGTTTGGGGATCACGGCTCTGGTGGCGGTGTCAGCGTCGTTGGCTCCGATTATGCGGGATGGCCAAAAGATGTGGGCGCGTAACCTGCATATTGTGCTCAATGTGATGATCTTGGGGATCCTGGGTTGGCAGGCCGCCACAGGGGTGCAGATCACCCAGCGGATCGTGGCCTCGATGCTGGAGTCGCAAGGGGTGGCTTAGGGACTGCCTCGCTTCTCTGGCTGGGATCCGGCTGAGATATGTCATGCTGAAGATCGGATGCTGAGGACTGGCGGATAGTCCCACAGGATCCGGTCGCTCATTTTTCTTTCGGGACGCTATGGTTTTGTCATCGGTTTTGTCATCCTCTCTGCCGATTCAGTCCACCTCAATTTGGGATCCTCGTCTATCTGGGGTGGTGGTACCCACTGTGATTGAGCAATCCAGTCGGGGGGAGAAGGCGTTTGACATTTACTCGCGCCTGCTGCGGGATCGGATTGTTTTTTTGGGCAGTGCCATTGATGACGATGTGGCTAACTTGGCGATTGCTCAGATGTTGTTTTTGGAGGCAGAAGATCCGACGCGGGACATCTATCTCTACATCAATTCGCCGGGGGGATCCGTCTACGCGGGCATGGGGATTTTTGACACGATGGAATATGTCCAGCCGGATGTCTGCACCATTTGTATGGGGTTGGCTGCCAGTATGGGGGCGTTTTTGCTGACGGCGGGGGCACCGGGCAAGCGGATGTCGTTGCCTCATGCCCGGATCATGATTCATCAGCCGTTGGGGGGGGCTGAGGGTCAGGCCACCGATATTGAGATTCAGGCCAACGAAGTGATGTTTATCAAACGTCAGCTCAATGGGGTCATGGCGGAGCGTACGGGCCAGCCGCTGGAAAAAATTGAGCGGGACACCGACCGGGATTACTTTCTCAGTCCTGATGCGGCCCAGGAGTATGGTTTGATCGATGCGGTGATCACCCGTGGGGATCTGTTGCCCACCGACAAGCGGCCTGAAGCGGTCAA
>CAZODP010000021.1:10091-11513 GCA_964578595.1 uncultured bacterium | reverse complement strand
ACCTCTGCTGATCGGCTTGACAGGCGGGATCGCCACAGGCAAATCGACCGTGGCCCGGATCCTCTTAGCCAAGGGGATCCCGGTACTGGATGCGGATCAGTTGGCGCGGCAGGCGGTGGCCCCCGGATCTGAGATATTGGCTCAGATTGTGGCTCGCTTTGGCCCAGAGATAGTCCAAGCAGATGGCTCCCTCGATCGCCGCAGCCTGGGATCCAAGGTGTTTGCAGATCCTGAGCAGCGGACTTGGTTGGAGGGGCTGATCCATCCCTACGTGCGCCAGCAGATGCAAGCGGGGATTCAGCACTGGCAAATGCAAGGGATCCGGGTGGGTTGTCTGATGATCCCGCTGCTATTTGAGGCGGGTCTGGAAAGCTGGGTGGATCAGATCTGGGTGGTGACCTGTACCCCAAAGCAGCAGCGACAACGGATCAGAGGGCGCGATCAGCTATCGGATCCTGAGATTGACCATCGACTGGCTGCCCAGTGGCCCTTGGCCGAGAAATGTGCCAGAGCCTCGCTGGTGTTGGACAACTCAGGGGATCCGGTGGAGCTAGAGCAGCAGGTGACCCAGGCCCTGAGATCGTTAATCTGAGATTCTGAATCTGGATCAGAAAGGTGCCTGTATGCAGGTTGACTGGAACCAGAGGCCGGATCAAATAGCCTTCTGCTCGTCCAATCGGCGGAGGGAATGAAGCGCAGCAGCGGCCACATTATCGTGGGGATCCTTGCTGAGATACTCCAGGGCAGATCGGCTTTTGGGGGTGGCAATGCTGCCGAGGGCTTGGGCTAGCCTTTGGCGCACCAACCAGTCTGGCGATTGAGCAAAGGCCAAAATCTCCTCTAGGCAGCGGGGATCCCCGATTTCCCCCAGGGCCGCGATGGCCGCTTGCTGCATTAAGGTATCTCCTGTTTTGAGGGCGCGAATCAAGAGATCATAGCCGCGGGGATCCTTGAGATTGCCCAGCGACACCGCCGCACTAAACCGCACCAACCATTCCACATCTTCATAAAAGGCCCGCACCAGAGCTTCGTAGGCCCGTGGATCCCCCAGATAGCCCAGGGCACCGGCGGCATCCGCCCGGATCCCGTAGTCATCGGCGGTTTCGAGGATTTCCAGCAACTTGGGCAGCGAGGCCTCAGAGTGCTTGACCCCCAAGGCGAATACCGCCATCGACCGCACCTGCAAATTGTTGTCGTCGATCACCTTAAGGATCAGAGGCACCGCCAGCGCATCCGGCACCTGCCGCAAGGAGGCCAAAGCCACCATCCGATCCGCAGAGCGAGGGCTGTCTAGCTTGACGGCAATTTCATCGACGTTGACTTCGGGGGCCATAGCAAAATCCGCTTTGTTACATTACTTCATATTTTTAGTATGACAGATGATCTGAGGATCCCAACACGGGGCCGCCAGTCCCCTTTTGT
>CAZODP010000021.1:0-9991 GCA_964578595.1 uncultured bacterium | reverse complement strand
GGGACTAATAAATGGGTCGGCCCGGATCCAAAAACTTGACCGGGGCATAGATGCTATCCAGATGTGGAGTCGGGATCCCCACCAACTGGCCCAGCTCAATCACGGATCCCAGAATGGTTTCCACTTCTAGGGGGCGGCCTTGCTCCAGATCCTGCAACATGGAGGTGCGATGGCCCTTGACCTTGCCAGCGGCTTCGATGCGGGCTTCAAGGTTGGCTGGTAGATCGATGCCCAAGCGGGTTGCAATGGCCTGGGTTTCGGTCATGAGCTGGCGGATCAACTCACGGGTGGGCGGAAAATGACAGAGGATATCCTGGGCCTCGCGGGTGAGCACACTGAGGGGATTGAGGGCGACATTGCCCCACAACTTGACCCAGATATCGGTGCGGATCCCCTGGCTCAGGATCGGGTTGAGCTGGGCTTGGCTCAAATTAAGCATCAAAGGATCCAGCTTTTGGCGTATATCTTCTGGCAGTGGGATCCCGATTTGGCCCAAGATCAGTCGTCCCACCCCGTTGTAGGTAACCTCTCCGGGCTGGGTGATCTCGGCAGCCACATAGACCACCCCCCCCACCAACCGAGCCGGATCTAAAACTTTGGCAATCTCACCATCGGGATCCACACTTTGCAGCCGGTGATTGGCCCATTCCCCCTCCAGACCACAAAAATACCACCAGGGGATCCCATTTTGGATTTGCACCAGAGGGATCCCGGCAGCTTGGAGTTGGGCCAGATCGGGGGCGATGGGGCCGAGGCTGTGGGCTTTGACCGTAACCAAAACCCAGTCGGTCTCCTGGAGGGCATCAATCTGATCGGTGGCAAGGCGGGGCCAAACCGTTTGCTCGGATCCCAAATGGCGATCTATCAGGTGTAAGCCCCCCGCCCGAATCGCCTCCAGATGGGATCCACGGGCCACCACCAACACCTCCGCCCCCGATGCGGCCAATCGTCCACCGATGTAGCTGCCCACCGCCCCGGCTCCCACCAACCCAATCTTCATCGCTCTTCCAATCCAAAAAGTGGCCTATTGCTGCCCCACATAGAATAGCGTCTGGATTTAGAGTAAAACCAAATCTAATTTCTCCCGCTCAGCTATGGATGCCTTGACCACCGCTCAGCCTCCTTTACATTTCATTCCTCCCGCCTACAATCCCTGGGCCTACCGACTGGTCAAATGGATTGGGCCTCTGTGGCTGCGGTTTCAGCAGCGGATCCATCCGATCACGGCAGAGGGTCTTGAGACCTTGGTGGATTGCTACCAGCAGTTTGAAGCCGGACGGATCCGCTTTGTCTTGGCCTACCGCCATCCCACCCACATGGATCCCTATTGTCTGATGTATACCCTGACCCAACTGGTGCCCCAAGCGGCCCAAAAACGGGGGATCCGTCTGGCCAAACCCCCCAGTACCCATTTTCTGTATGACCGGGGGGTGCATCTGTGGCTGGGATCCTTGGGTCGCTGGATGCTGCCCAGTTTGGGGGGGATCTCGATCCTGCGGGGTAAGCTGGACCGTCCGGCCCTGCGCACCTCACGGGATCTGTTTCTCAAGGGTGAGTGGCCGCTGGCGATTGCCCCTGAAGGAGCCATCAATGGTCACAACCGGATTTTGAATCCACTGGAACCAGGGGTGGCCCAACTCAGCTACTGGTGCCTGGAGGATCTGCATAAAGCCGGACAAGATGATGTAGATGTGGTGATCCTGCCCATCGGGATCCGCTACACCTATCACGATGATCTGCTCCCGCCCCTGACCCAGCTCATTAGTCAGATGGAGCAAGATTGTGGCATCAGCTCCCCTTCACCCGGAGAATCTTCACTGGAGCAGCAGCTTTATGGCCGGATGCTGAAGGTTGGAGAGTTCTTACTCACTCGCCTAGAGCAGTTCTATGCCACCTACTATCCTGATGTGAATGCCGACGAGTTGGCCGCCCCCCTTGAGGATCCTGATTTTGAGCAGGGGATCCCGGCTGCTGAACTGGTGGAGAGGGTCAAAACCATGCGGATCCGGCTGGCACGGCTGCTGGATGTGGCCCTACAAGTGGCGGAGCGGCGGCTACAACGGGGCCTGAATGGATCCCGTGCCAAAGGCAATCTGGTGGAACGTCGTCATGGGGTGGAGCAAGCAGGCTGGGATCGGATCTTTCGGGCAGATATTCCGGATTTGGGGGCTTTATCCCCAATTGATCGCGGGTTGGCGGATCGGCTGGCCCAAGAAGCCGATTTACATCTGTGGCATATGCGACTGGCGGAAACCTTCACGGGCATTGTGGGTCAAACTGTGGATCTGCGCCCCGCCCAAGAGCGACTGGTGGAAACCACCCTTCACCTCTGGGATGTGGTGACTCGGATCAAGGGAGCGGATCCTTTGGGTCTCAAATCCCCCGATCTGGGGCGCAAATCAGCCCATCTGATCGTTGGGGATCCGATCTCGGTGTCGGCCCACTGGCCCTGCTATCAATCCAATCGCCGTCAAGCCATGAGTGATCTACTAGCGGATGTTCAACAGGGCCTCGAACAAACCCTTAGACAGGATCCTTCTGTCACCAACAATTCCTGATTGTTGAGCTACCGGGGGCCGGGATCCAGGTGGGTTTTACCAGACATGGTTATTTGACATGAAAGTCAATTGGTTTGACCTACTGGCCTGAACTACTGTTGAGAGGGCCGCAGGTTAGGGCGCAAATTAAACGAGTGTCCTGGCACCATCCCATAGACCCCTGGGATATTGGTAGCGATCAGGCTCTGAAGTTCTAATCCGCTCAAATCAGAGACCAGAGCTGTGTTGATAGCCTGCTCAATCGATTGGATCACATCGGCTTCGGATTGCTGACCCTGTCTGAGCTGAGGCACCTGATTAAAAATCTCTTGGGCCAGTGCGGTGGTAACTGGCAGCGCAATCAAGGTGAGATTGGATCCCCCCAACTGAGGGCCGATGGTGTCTGCCCGCCGCTGGATCCCTAAAGCCTGGAGGGCATTGGCGGTCTGATTGACCGGGATCGTGCAGGTATCGAGCCGCAAAATCGGTACGGTGGATACCGTCAGGGTGGAGATACTGGTGAGCTGCACCAATGTAAAAGAGGGATAGCCGTTGTAAGTGACACAAAAGCTGCGAAATTGTTGTGGAATCTCTTGGGCTGTTACCAGTCGCTCGTCATCAAAACCGCCGATATTGTCGTAAGTGTTGCGGGAGGCGAAGCCCACAAAAAAAGAAATCAGAGCCACCAAGGCCAAAATTGTCAGGTTGGAGGGCAGATTACTGCGCTTGGATCCGGTGGAACCGCCCCCCCCACCATAGTTGCCGCCCCCAGTATAGGCACGAGTGTAAGCCCCTGTGTAATTGCTTTCATCTCCACGACGATAGCGATTGGGATCATAGCTGCTGCTGTAGTCGTTACTGTAGCTCTGGCCAGTGTTTGCCCTGGGGATCGGCCCAGATGAACGGCTGGGGGCGCGAGGAGGGGCCAGCGACGCAGAAGCCTGACGACTATCCCCAGAACGGCCATCTCCAGAACGGCTATCCCCGGACTGGCTTTGCCTGGGGCGGCGGGATCCTGAAGCCATCTCTTGCTCTCTCAGATCCCTGGCAGCACTACGCCGATTGGGATCCCGTGGGGCTGAAGGGCCAGGGGCATCTTGAGGATTGCGGGGCTGCGAGGGGGATCCGGGTGCATCCAGTCCGTCCCCCAATTCATCGAGATCCCCCAGATCCAGATCGTCAAAACTCTCTGGCGTATTCATAGCTACCTCTCCCAGTCCGGCTTAATAGGGCTACCCAGTCGGGTGGATAAGCCTTGTCTAGTTTACTCCTGATCCTTGAGCTATCGGGGAGCTGTGGGGGACGGGATTGAGACTGAGACAGGCTTTGCCCCTCAAGCCAGTGACTCAAGGGGCGGGTGCCATTGACAGCAGAGTTAACTCATCCGTTCAGAACTGCCACGGGGCTGCTCTCGCTGGTGACGTGCTTGCTGATCAGTTCGCGGTATTGGCTTTTGGGTTTGACCCCCATCAGTTGCTCCACCAGCTCTTTGTTTTTGAAAAACTGAAGGGTGGGGGTGCCGGTGATGCCACCCGCTTCGGCGATCTGAGGATCCTCGGTGATATCGATCTCGATGGCGTGAATTTGGCCTTCAAACTCATCAACGATCTTGTCCAGGATGGGCTTGAGGGTGTGGCAAGGGCCGCAGGTGGGGGAGGTGTACTTCACCATCAACAGACGCTCGCTCTCATGGTAGAGGCGGCGCAGGGCATAGCCCCCCCGATGACGGGTGACAGATAGATCCAATTCTGCTGGCTCGGATCCAAACTCAGCATCCCTCACGTCAGCCCCAGTTTCGGAGGAGACTTCGCTGGAGATAGCGCCATCAGTCTGGCTCAGATCCGCCGAGAACTCCTGAGCCAAGCCATGCTCAGACAACCACCGCTCCGCCAGCATTGCTGCCATACAGCCGGTGCCGGCTGCGGTGATCGCTTGGCGAAACTCATGATCCTGAACATCGCCGCAGGCAAAGACCCCCTCCACGCTGGTGGCCACCGAATCGGGCTGGGTGAGGATGTAGCCGGTCTGATCCAACTGGAGCTGATCGGCAAAAATCTGGGTGTTGGGGGTATGGCCGATGGCATAGAATAGCCCCCCCGCCTGAATCTCGGTTTCTGCCCCGGTCTGATTATTTTTGACCCGAACGCCGGTCAGTCGGGTGTCGTTGCCCACCACATCCACCGCTTGGGTGTGCCAGTGGACGGTGATCTTGGGGTGGTTGAGCACCCGATCTTGCATAACTTTGCTGGCCCGCATCCGATCCCCACGGATCAACATATGCACATGGGATCCAAACTTAGTCAGATACAAACTTTCTTCGCAGGCGGTATCCCCCCCGCCAATCACCACCAACTCCACCCCCTTAAACATCGGCATCGCCCCATCACAGATGGCACAGGCCGACATGCCCCGGTTCCAATACTGCTCTTCGCTGGGCAAATGCAGTCGCTTTGCGGTGGCTCCCGTAGCGATAATTATACTGTTGGCTAAGACCTGCCGATCTTCAGAGCGGATCACAAAAGGCCGCTGGGTCAGATCCACAGCCGTGACATCTTCGGTGATCAACTCTGCCCCACAGCGCACCGCTTGGGCCTTCATATTCTTCATCAGCTCCGGCCCAGAGATCCCCAGCGGAAAGCCAGGAAAGTTCTCCACTTCGGTGGTGGTCATCAACTGTCCACCCGGGATCCCCCCCGCCTGAAAGCCCTCAAACATCACCGGCTTTAGGTTGGCGCGCCCGGCATAGATGGCCGCCGTGTAGCCTGCTGGCCCGGATCCGATGATCACCACGTTTTCGACTGGGTTCTTGACTTGATCTTGCACGGTCTGACTTTGGACTGGGGCTGATGGATTGCTCATGGGTAACTCCTAATGGACTCTAACTCAAACTCATTATGACTATGACTTAGTCTAGCACTTGGGTTGGATCCGTCCAATAGGGGTCAATAGAGGAGGACGGGTGGGGGTGGGGGTGCTAGGCTTCAGTGCGGTGGCCGAGCAGGCGCTGGCGCAGTTTTTTGATTTTGTCGCGGATCTCGGCGGCCTTTTCAAACTCCATCTCAGCGGCGGCTGTCTTCATTTTGTCCTCGAGTTGAGTGATCAGCTCCGGCACTTCCGAAAGTGGGATCTCTTCAGAGAGTTGGTAGGCTCGCTCTAGCTCTTGGTCGTTGAGTTTGCGAGAGATCGACAAAAAAGACAAAATCGCATTACTTGACTTTTTGATAATCGGCGTGGGGGTGATGCTGTGTTCGGCATTATAGGCCAACTGGATCTGTCGCCTCCGTTCCGTTTCGGCAATGGCTCGTGACATACTGCCGGTCAAATTATCGGCATACATCAACACCGCTCCGCGTACATTCCGAGCCGCCCGGCCAATGATCTGAATCAGGGATCGATCCGCTCTTAAAAAACCTTCTTTGTCGGCATCCATGATCGCCACTAGCGAGACCTCTGGCAGGTCTAATCCTTCCCGCAAAAGATTGACCCCCACCAATACATCAAAGGCTCCTTCTCTAAAGTCTTGCAGGATCTCAATTCGCTCAATGGACTTGATCTCTGAATGGAGATAGCGCACTCGAATACTACGCTCCTGCAGATATTCCGTCAGATCTTCTGCCATGCGCTTGGTTAAAGTTGTCACAATTACCCGCTCCGGGATCCCATCTTTGGATCGATCCAGCCTCAGATAGATCTCACTCAATAGATCATCAATTTGCCCTGAAGTCGGTCTCACCTCTACACTGGGATCCACCACGCCAGTGGGACGAATCACCTGCTCCACCACTCGCCCAGTTCCGGATTGATAGACCTTGATCTCCCCCTTTTTCTGATCAGCAATGCTGCCAAACTCAGCCTCGGACAACTCGAGTTCCCAATTTCCAGGGGTGGCTGACACAAAGACCGCCTGATCGACCTTGCCCCAAAACTCTTCTGCCTTGAGAGGACGATTATCTTTAGCACTGGGCAGTCGAAAGCCATGATCCACCAGCACTTGTTTGCGAGATTGATCCCCGTGGTACATGCCTCTAATTTGGGGCACCGTCACATGAGATTCATCCACCACCAGCAGCCAATCTTGAGGATTAAAGTAATCGACAAGACAGGGGGGAGGCTGCCCCGGATCCCGGCCTGTCAGATGACGGGAATAATTTTCGACCCCATTGCAATAGCCCACCTCTCGCAACATTTCCAGGTCATAGTGAGTCCGTTGTTCCAGTCGTTGAGCCTCTAACAGTTTGCCTTGATTTTGCAGGTCTTCGAGCCGGTCTTCCAGCTCTTGTTCGATCCCAGCCAAAGCAGTCTCCAGTTGGTCATCTGGGGTAACAAAGTGCCGAGCCGGATACAGTCGTAAAGCACTCAAACTTTGCAAAATCTCTCCTGTCACTGGATCGATCAGGCGAATCGCATCGACTTCATCTCCAAAAAACTCAATCCGAATCACTCGATCTTCGTAGGCTGGCACAATCTCCAAAACATCGCCCTTGAGACGAAATCGACCCCGGATCAGGTCCAGATCATTGCGTTCATATTGGATCCCGGCTAGATCCCTGAGCAGTTGTCGCTGATGTAGTTGCGTGCCCACCTGAAACGGGATCGAGGCTTTGAGATATTCCTCTGGCATTCCCAAGCCGTAGATACAGCTCACCGAAGCCACCACAATCACGTCTTTTCGTTCAAATAAAGATCGAGTCGCTGAGTGGCGCAGCATATCGATTTCATCATTGATTGAGGCGGTCTTAGAGATATAAGTGTCAGTTTGAGGAACATAGGCTTCAGGCTGATAATAATCGTAATAGCTGATAAAATATTCCACTGCATTATTGGGAAAAAGCTCTCGCATTTCATTGCATAATTGTGCAGCAAGGGTCTTATTAGGGGCCATAATCAGGGCTGGCTTGCCCACCTGCTCAATCGTATGCGCTACTGTAAAAGTCTTGCCGGTGCCAGTTGCCCCCAAGAGGGTTTGGTAGGGGTGTCCGGCCCGGATGGATCCCACCAATCCAGCAATGGCTTTGGGTTGGTCTCCTGTGGGTTGATAGGGAGATTGCAGAGAAAAGGGGGAATCAGACATATCTGCCTCAACTAAACCTGAGCTAAAACAGAAGGCGTTTTTTGAACTTGTCTTTGGGTAGACTCGGCTCAATCAATGATCTGATTGATATTCAGCAGAAAAGTCATTTCACGATAACGCAACCCACCCACAGGATCCAGATAACCCCTCTGTCATCCGATCAAGATTTGCTCTTCTGGAAAGGTGACCAATTGACGAGGCTGTTGCTGGGCCAGAGCCAAGATGATCGTCAAAGCCCCCAATCGGCCCCAAAACATCATAAAAATGATCACCAATTGGCCAAACAGATTGAGATCTCCCGTAAAGTCCAAAGTCAGCCCACAGGTGGCAAAAGCCGAGATCACCTCAAACAGGGCTGGATCCATGCTGATATCGTGGGAGACCAACAGCAGCCAAGCCGCCAACAGCACCACAAACAGCGACACCGTCAACACCGCCGACGCCTTGCGCACCATATCGGATCCGAGACTGCGCCCGCCGATTTGGGCCGTATCGTACCCCCGCGCATAGCCCCATAAGGTCAGCACCAGCGTAGAAAACGTCCCTGTGGTGATGCCCCCGCCCATCGACGCCGGCGCGGCCCCAACAAACATCAGCCCCATCAACAGCAATTGGCTGGGAGGGGTCAGATCCGCCACCGGCACCCCTGCAAATCCCGCTGTCCGAGCCGAGATCGACTGAAAAAACGTCCGCAACAAGCGCCGGGGCCACGGATCCGACAACAGCACCGAATCGGTGGTACTCTCGGCCACAAACATCCCCACACCTCCCACCACCACCAGGATCAGCACTGCCCACAGGGTGACTCTGGTATGCAAAGACAGTCGCCGATCCCGTGGATAGGACAGCAAATCTCCCAACACCGGGATCCCCAATCCTCCCAAAACAATCAAAGATCCCAAAATCAGCAGCGAGCCATTATCGGTGGGGATCCCCTCTGGGTACTCTGGCAGGCCGCTAAACAGGTCGAATCCGGCGTTGCAAAAGGCCGATACGGAGTGAAATAGGGCATAAAACACCGCCCGCCCCGGCCCCAGATCATCTCGCCAATGGATCCACAGCAGCGAGGCTCCGGCCAACTCCATCAGAGCCACCGACAGCAGGATCCGCTGGGTCAGTTGCAAAATAGCCTCTGGTCGCAAAAGTCCTAATGAATCGCAGAGAGCTTGTCGCTGCACCAGTGAGATCCGCCGTCCAATCAGGCGAAACAGCACCACCGCCATCACCATAAACCCCACCCCCCCCACCTGGATCAGCAGCAGCAGCAGCACCTGCCCAAACCACGACAAATCCTGAACCGGAGAAATAATCGATAGCCCTGTGACCGTCAAAGCCGAGGTTGCTGTAAACCAAGCCTCAATCGGACTCAGGATCCGCCCTTGTCCCACCCCCGGCAGCATCAACAGCAGCGTGCCCAGCATCACCAACCCCGCCAGCCCAATCACCAGCCGTAGCGGTGTCGGCAAGCGGCGGCGGCGATCCTGATGAGAACTGTCCAAGCCTCGTTTGCGGAGACTGCGAGAGATGGCATCCATAGCGTGAACCTGAAAAACTGACCCCATCCCCCAGCGCCTTCTGGCTACTCTGAAGTTGGGATCCGGCTTAGACCATTATCACTAAACCACTATCAAAGGTTTTGAGATCGTTCTCCCACCCCCTGATCCAGCCCGTAGGTATCATCCATCAGACACGAATCCCCAAACATTAACCCGTAGCTATTCACTCCTAAACTAACCGTGGCACCCATTGCATCTGTCCCAGAGTTTTTGCGCCGGATCACCCAAGGGGAACGACACTTTGGCGGTATCCAAATGCCCAAAGCAGCCTTAGCCGGATCCCGGTTATGGGGGTTAGATCTAAGCGGGGCAGATCTGCGGCGGGCGGATTTGCAGGGATCCAGTCTCTATCGACTCAATTTGTCGGGGGCAGATTTGAAGCTAGCCCGTCTCAATGGGGCACAAATGCACGAGATCAACCTGCACCAGAGCGATCTGCGCCTAGCGGTGCTGCGGGATAGCCGTCTCTGGCACGCTAACCTAACGGCGGCCAATCTCAGAAGCGCAATTTTAACGGGGGCAGTCTTGATTGGGGCTGATTTGAGCGGGGCAGACCTGAGAGGATCCCTATTGCAAGGAGCAGATCTGCGCTTTGTCAACCTCAAAGATGCTCTTTATGATACCAGCACCCGTTGGCCTGAACCCTTTGATCCCAGGCAAGCCGACATGATTGAGATCAGATATTAAAAACTGAGATATTGAACATGGGATCAGGCCCCGCCAGTTCCACCCTGTAGGTTGATCCCTCGACTTGCCTTTTGTATTTTCATGGGTCTTACAGCGTTTCTAAGTCTCGTGAGGTACAGACCTAAGCCAGGATCCTTACC
>CAZODP010000020.1:28009-37309 GCA_964578595.1 uncultured bacterium | reverse complement strand
TTAGCAAGCCATCTATCCACTTTTAAGAGTCAACGAATAGTCAACCCAGTGCAGCACCATAACCCAACCCAGCCCTGCACCGGATCGACCTGCCAACTTGTTAGGTTAAGTGCCGAAGATCCTTTGTCGACCCGTGACTTCGATCCTTATCTCGCATCTGCCAGCCCGGTTTGGAGCACCCGCAAAAGAGTGGGCAGATCTTGCCTGAGCAGAGCCTCCTCCGCTAGCCACAGTCCGGCAAACATATCAGAACAAAGGATCTTGTCTGGATTGGGATCCATCAGGCGATACTGCCCGCTCTCCAGCCGGAACCACTTGACCTGCGGATCCTCCACCTGCCAAACCAGGTACTCTTGGATCCCGTTGCGACGATAGGCATTGAGTTTGCTATTGAGATCTATCGAAACACTGCTGGCGGCCACTTCCACCACCAATTCTGGGGATCCCTCGATATAGTCGTCGGCACTGATGCGGGAGGATCCGCCCTCGACCAAGCGCAGGATGGCATCCGGCTGAGGTTCGTTGTCTTGATCCAGGCGCACAGAAGGCTCGATTAACATCTGTACCCCCGGTGTAGCGACTTCGTAGGTGGCCAACCAAGCTGCGATAATGGCATGAGGGCGAGCCTGACGAACGCTGACGGGAGACGGCCTATAGACCACACCTTCGACCAATTCTGCTTTTTTGAGATCAGGCATGGCCTTATACCGCCGCTCAAACTGATCACGGGTCAGGTGATCGCCATTGTGTAAAGGCAGGATCCGGGTTTGGATCTTCATGGGGATCTTCACTGGGGCTAGCCCATCTAAGTTATCAAATCCCACTCAAAACCCGACCCAAAGCGGGGATAGAAGTGCTTATCTGGATCCAGGATCCTGGAGGTGGGTGTGGAGATCATCGCCGGTGTGTTGGCTTTGCTATCGGGATTGGGGGGAGCGGGGGGCTATTGGGCCAACCAGACTGCTCGCAATCTTATTCTGGAGCAACTGGATCGAGCTGAGGTGCTGGAGGTGCGGCTCGAAAGTACCCCCAACACCCAGATTTTGGCGGGGCAGGCGGATCGGGTGCTGATTGCAGCCCGGGGACTCTATCGCCAGCCCTTTCCCCGGATTGATGTATTTGAACTAGAAACGGATCCGATCTTTGTGGATTTGGGATCCTTGACCCTCAATCAACCGCTGCAGGCGGCAGCCCGGATTGCCATTCGAGCGGAGGATCTCAACCGAGCACTACAGACCCCAGAGGTGCTGGCCCAGTTTCAAAACATTCGGGCGGATCTGCCCTTTGCGGCTCGCTCAGGGGAGGGATCCCTGTTTGATTTGCGGGATCCTGAGGTGGCTTTTTTGCCCGCACAACGGATCCGGTTGTCAGCGGTGCTGGTGGAAAAATCTGCCACCGGGGAGGATCTCGATCGGCTGGAGATTGAGTTTACCAGTGGGATAAGGGTGGACTCAGGGCAAATCCTGCAATTGGTGGATCCGGAGTTTACGTTGGGATCGGTGCCGGTACCTCGCGAGATCTCGGGCGCCTTTTTGGGGGGGCTGACGGAAGTGTTTGATCTGCGGGAGCTAGATCAACAGGGGATCACGGTGCGGGTGTTACAGTTGGCCATCGAGCCAGAACAGGTGCAAGTGATTGCCTTCGTGAGATTGGACGCTTTTCCGGAAGCATTGCCACAGTAGGCATTAGCAATGCAAAAAGTGCAGGACAACACGAGTTACAGCACAAGCTAAAACACAACTCACAACACAGGTAACATCACCCCTAACATCAGGGGATCCTGACAATGACTGGCCGCAGACAAACAAGGCATTAAGAAGTGGAAGCCTCTGGGTATTTTGGCTCTAGGGTAAAGACGAAGGCTTAGACATGGAGACTTCCTCATGGTTGCCCTATCCTCCCCCCCCACTCAGCTTCCCCTCAGCAGCGACGAACTGCGCAAAATGGATGCCTACTGGCGGGCTGCCAACTACCTCTCGGTGGGCCAAATCTATCTGATGGACAATCCGCTTTTGCGGGATCCCCTCACCCTGGAACACGTCAAACCCCGCCTGTTGGGACACTGGGGCACCACACCGGGTCTCAACTTCATCTATGTCCATCTCAATCGGGTGATCAAACAACGGGATCTGAATGTGCTCTATATCACTGGCCCTGGGCATGGCGGCCCCGGCCTGGTGGCCAACACCTATCTGGAGGGCACCTACAGCGAGGTCTATCCCAACATCTCCCCAGATGCCGAGGGGATCAAAAAATTATTTAAGCAGTTCTCGTTTCCCGGCGGGATCCCCAGCCATGTGGCCCCCGAAACCCCCGGATCCATCCATGAGGGGGGCGAATTGGGTTACGCCCTTTCCCATGCTTTTGGGGCTGCCTTTGACAATCCTGATCTGATTGTGGCCGCTGTGGTGGGGGATGGGGAGGCCGAAACCGGGCCGCTGGCCGCCAGTTGGCACTCCAATAAGTTTCTTAATCCCGTCAGCGATGGGGCGGTGCTGCCGATTTTGCATCTGAATGGCTACAAAATTGCCAATCCTACAGTGCTGGCCCGCATCAGTCATGCTGAGCTGGAGGCCCTGATGGTGGGCTACGGCTACAAACCCTACTTTGTGGAAGGATCCGATCCGGAGCAGGTGCATCAGCAGATGGCCGCCACCCTGGATACGATCCTAGATGAGATCAAGAGCATCCAAGACCAGGCCCGCACCCACGGATCCACCCAACGGCCCCAGTGGCCCATGATCGTGTTGCGGACACCCAAGGGCTGGACTGGCCCCAAAACAGTGGATGGCAAAAAAACCGAAGACTACTGGCGATCCCACCAGGTGCCGTTCTCAGAAATGGCCACCCAGCCGGATCATGTCAAGCTGCTGGAAACCTGGATGAAGAGCTACCGGCCTGAAGAGTTATTTGACGAGCAGGGTGCTCTGATGCCCGAACTGGCGGAGCTGGCCCCCCAAGGCAACAAACGGATGGGGGCGATCCCTCAGGGCAACGGCGGGATCCTGTTGCGGGATCTAAAAATGCCGGATTTTCGGGACTATGCCGTGCCGGTGCCCAAGCCGGGAGATTTCAAATCCAGGGCTGAGGCCACCCGCGTTATGGGCCAGTTTTTGCGGGATGTGATGAAGCTCAATGACCGGCAGAAAAACTTCCGCATCTTTGGCCCCGATGAAACCGCCTCCAACCGCTGGGCCAATCTGTTTGAGGCCACCCCCCGCACCTGGATGGCGGAATCCTACGACTATGACGATCACTTAGGCCCAGAGGGTCGGGTGATGGAGATCCTCAGCGAGCACACCTGCCAGGGTTGGCTGGAGGGTTATCTGCTCACCGGTCGGCATGGCTTTTTCTCCTGTTATGAGGCGTTTATTCATCTGGTGGACTCGATGTTTAACCAGCACGCCAAGTGGCTCAAAACCACCCGTCATATCCCCTGGCGACGGCCCATTGCCTCCCTCAACTATCTGCTCACCTCCCATGTCTGGCGGCAGGATCACAACGGGTTTAGCCACCAGGATCCAGGTTTTATCGACCATGTGATCAACAAAAAAGCCGATGTGATTCGGGTGTATCTGCCCCCCGATGCCAATACCCTGCTATCGGTGACAGATCACTGTCTACGCAGTCGTCACTACGTCAATGTGGTGGTGGCGGGTAAGCAACCCTCGCTGCAATATCTGGATATGGAGGCTGCCATCAACCATTGCACCCAAGGACTGGGGATCTGGGGCTGGGCCAGCAATGACCAGGGATCCGAGCCGGATGTGGTCATGGCCTGTTGTGGGGATACTCCCACCATGGAAACCCTGGCGGCGGTGGACTTTTTGCGGCAACACTTACCCGATATCAGGATCCGGGTGGTGAATGTGGTCAACCTGATGAAATTGCAGCCCCCCAGTGAGCACCCCCATGGGATCAGTGATGTGGATTATGCCAGCCTTTTTACCCCGGACAAACCGATTGTATTTGCCTTTCATGGCTATCCGTGGTTGATTCACCGGCTCACCTACCGCCGCCCCAATCACCATAATCTCCATGTGCGGGGCTATAAAGAAGAAGGCACCACCACGACGCCATTTGATATGTGTGTGCTCAACGAGGTGGATCGGTTCAGCTTGGCGGATGATGTCCTGGATCGGGTGGATCGGTTTAAGTATGAGCGTGCCCATATTAAGCAGATCATTCAGGACAAGTTTGTGGAGCACAAACACTATGTGCGACAGCACGGGGATGATATGCCTGAGATCAAAAACTGGAGCTGGCCCTATTGAGCCTTGGCCACAATCCTCTCTAGTGGACTAGCTTGCCCCGTCCCCCTCAGTTCAAATTTGGATTGGGGGGTTTTTAGGATCCTGTTCTCCATGAGGCTGTAAGGTATAAGGAAACTGTGTGGGGGGATCAGCCTTGAGCGTGCGTGTGGTGCTGGTGCGGCATGGAGAGAGCACATTCAACATCAGTCAGCGGATCCAGGGTCGCACGGATCACTCTCGACTGACCGAAAAGGGACAAGCTCAGGCGGATTGCACCCGACAAGCCTTAGCAGGGCTGGATCTGCACCTGGCCTATTGCAGTCCCCTCAGTCGCGCCCACGAAACCGCCCAGCGGATCCTGGTGGCCCATCCCGATCAGCAGTTGCGAATCACCGATAACCTCCGAGAAATTGATCTGGAAGACTGGGCCGGCAAAACCTTTGCCGAGGTGGAGGCGCAGTTCCCGGAGGCTTACCGCTGTTGGCGAGCGGATCCGGTGCAGCTCAAGCTGGGGGATCGCTATCCAGTGCGGGAGCTGTGGGATCAGGCCCGCCAGTTTTGGACTGATCTGGCCCAGGCCCATCCTGAGTTAACCGCCCACACAACGGGGGATCCTATTCTGACGGTGCTGTTGGTGGGGCACAGTGCCATCAATCGTGCTCTGATCTCCAGTGCTTTGGGGATTGGGCCAGAGCATTTTCAAAAGCTGGGCCAGAGCAACTGCGCCATCAGCGTGCTCAACTTTGGGGCCGGGATGCCGCTGTCTTTGCAACCCGGAATGGCTCAACTGGAATCCGTCAATCAGACCGCCCATCTGGGGGAACCGTTGCCCGCCAAAAAAGATGGGATCCGGCTGCTGTTGGTGCGGCATGGCGAGACCGACTGGAACCGGGATCAGCGATTTCAGGGCCAGCGGGATATCCCCCTCAACCGCACCGGCGAGGCCCAGGCCCAAAAAGTAGCTGATTTCTTGGCCAATACCCCCCTCGATATAGCCTTTTCCAGTCCTCTGAAGCGGCCTTGGGATACGGCTGAGGCGATCCGGCAACGGCATCCGGGGCTAGAGCTGATCTCAATTGATCTGTTGCAAGAAATCTGCCACGGATCCTGGGAGGGCAAGCTGCAATCGGAGATCGAAGCCGAATTTCCGGGCCAACTGCAACAGTGGTTAGATCAGCCCGAAACCGTGCAGATGCCCAGTGGCGAAAATCTGGCCCAAGTTTGGCAGCGCACCGGATCCGCCTGGCAGACCATCCTGGATAAAAGCACCCGGCAAGGATCCGATATCACCGCCCTGGTGGTGGCCCACGATGCCATCAACAAAGCCGCCATTGCTCGATTGTTTGACCTTGGCCCTGCTGCGTTTTGGTGCTTTAAGCAGGGGAATGGAGCCGTCACTGTGATCGACTATCCCCAGGGATCCCAAGGCTCAGGCCTGTTGAGGGCTTGCAATATCACCGCTCATCTATCGGGTGGGATCCTGGATTGCACCGCCGCAGGGGCACTGTAGGGGGCGAGCAGGCTAAACTCTGGAGGTGTGGTATTGACATAAATGTTGCAAACCCATGACTTCTTCGACAGCCCGATCCACCCCGATTCTCAATAGTCGCTATCAACTGATTCGCTACCTAAACAAACGCGCTGGCCGCCAGACTCTTTTGGCCCAAGATTTAGTCCAATCAGATCAGGTGGTTCTGAAATTTCTACTCTTTGGATCCGACTTTGAGTGGGCCAATCTCAAGTTGTTTGAGCGGGAGGCTCAGATTTTACAGACGTTAGATCATCCTGCCATTCCAAAGTATCGAGATTATTTTGAGGTCAATCTGAAATCAGGCCGGGGAATGGCCTTGGCCCAAAGTTATATCAATGCGCCATCGCTGCAAGCCTGGATCCAACAGGGACGGCGGTTTAGCGAAGCGGAGGTCAAAGGGATTGCCCAACAATTACTCAGGATTTTGGACTATCTCCACACCCTCAGCCCGCCTGTGATCCACCGAGATATCAAGCCCAGCAATATCCTATTAAAATCAACTCCTGATCAAGTGGGTGGGTGGACGGTTTACTTGGTGGATTTTGGATCCGTGCAGGCGGCAGCCCCTCGTGAAGAAGGCACTTACACGGTGGTGGGCAGCTATGGCTATATGCCCCTAGAACAATTTGGCGGCAAAACGGTACCTGCGTCGGATCTATATGCTCTGGGGGCAACCCTGATCTATCTACTGACCGCCCGAAATCCCGCCGATCTAGCCCAAGCAGGATCCCGGATTAGCTTTGAGAAACTGGTCTCTATCAGCTCAGATTTTCAGGATTGGATCCGTTGGTTGGTGGAGCCTAGTGTTGCGGATCGGCCTCAGTCGGCCACTGAAGCTCTCAGAGCACTCCAGGATTGGAAAGCATCGAGAGAATTGGTTTATTCGCCCCCAGCCAAGATCCCTGTCTTGAGGTCACAGCCCCACAATTCTAGGATCAAGCTCTCTAAAACGGGATCCCACTTTGAAGTCATGATTCCATCGAACAATGAAGCAAGGATCTTTCTTTTGATAATTCTTGTCTTTGGGTCTATATTACTTATGTTGTTTGGCGCACCCCTTTTGGTTTTATTAGCTGTACCTTTAGTCTTTCTAATGGTAGGTCTAAGTTTTATATGGAACTTATTAGGGCCAATCGGACATGTAATCTTAGGCGTGGCATCCATAATTTTATTTGCTGGAGGCTCTTTTGGTCTTTTGGTCTATCTACCATGGCGAGTTCTACTTGTCCTTCATCAATTTTTTGGGGATGTTGTATTTAGCATGGATCACAACCAGGTCAGTTTATGGCGACGGATCTTTCGAGTTCGTTTTCATCGCAGGTTCTTATGTTCTCAAGACCGAATCAAAGGGCTAGAAATCCTGACTCAGCTTGATTCTGAGTACAATCATCAAAATCTTTCCCTCTCTGTTGCCAAGACCAGTCTCAATATCTGGGTCGGGGATCGTTCTTACCCTCTTAGCACCGGGATCCCGCTGTCAGAGCCAGAGGTCGAGTGGCTGGCGGCTGAGATCAGCCATTGGGCAAAGATACCTGTGCAGCGAAGAAATGAATTGCCCAAGGTAAAAAAGCAACCGCCAAACTCCCTCACTTTTTGAATTCTTTAGGTTGAATCCTTCAGGGTTTCAATCCTCAAGGCTTTGGATTAGGGTTTGAGGGGCTAGACCAACGACATCACGGTCGCTGCTCCCCCCAGGATCCAACTGAGGGCCACCAATCCCCCCACAAAAGCTAACGGGATCAGCCCCGCCAATCGCCACCAAGCCAGATCAAAAGCCACCGCCACGGCCCAAAGCTGCCAGCCCAGCCACCAAAGCACAGCCATAAATGTCAGGATCCCGCCCCACGGGGATCCAAAGGCTTGGGCTGGGGCCACCAACAGCCAGGGCAACCCCGCAAACCCCTGTAGGGTGAGGAGAGCCGATAATCTCACCTCACGCCCCAGACAAAAGCCCACCAGCCCCAGCAATCCTGACACGCTCAGCCATCTGAGCCAGCCCCCCAACACCGCCACCAAAATCAAAGCCGGATCCCCACCCACCTGCCGAGTGGCATCCACAGCACTGATCAAGGCCACCACCAAAGCCCCCTGCCACAAGACCGGATCCTGACGCAACCGAGCCAGCGTTTGCCCTGGCACAAACCATGCCCCGTAGATATTGTCCAGCCAGGCTGCCAACATAACGTCTTGTCCCAAAATCTATCTTTTAGTTCTCTTTTGGCTTCCTTTCAGCCTACCTTAGCCGGGTTCTAAACTGGGGTTAAACTTACTGAGGTTGAACATCACTCAACATCAGGGACAACATGCCACTCAATCCAATCAGGGATCCCAAGCGTATTCAATCTGTCTGCATCTAAAAGACTCAATAGCTTCAAGAACATCTTCAAACAGAACTGGCCCCGGCGCGATGAGTGAGCTGATCTTGACTTCCCTACACAAATCCTTCAACGGGATCCCGGCGGTCTCGGATTTGAGCTTGCGGGTCAAGTCGGGTGAGAGGGTGGCGATTGTGGGGCCGTCGGGCTGTGGCAAGTCCAGCACCCTGATGATGATCGCCGGGATCCTGGTGCCGGATCGGGGCCAGATTGAGCTAGGCCAGCGGCTATTAAATCGGATCCCACCAGAGCGCAGAGGGATCGCCATGATGTTGCAGCGGGGGTTGCTGTTTCCGCACCTGAGTGTGGGAGAAAATGTTGCCTTTGCCCTCAAAATGCAGGGGATCCCCCGCCCTGATCGGGAAGCTCAAGCCTTGGCCATGCTGCAGCGGGTGCAGTTAGATGGGTTTGAGCAGCGGCGACCGTCAGAGTTGTCAGGGGGGCAGGCGCAGCGGGTGGCCTTGGCGCGGGCCTTGGTGATGCAGCCTCAGCTTCTGCTGTTGGATGAACCCCTGAGCGCGTTGGATGCCCATCTGCGAGATCAAATGCAGGATCTGATCCTGGAGCTTCAAGCCCAGTTGGGGCTGACCACCCTCTGGGTGACCCACCATCAGGCCGAAGCCAGTCTGGTGGCCGACCGGATTGCTCTGATGTTTGACGGATCCGTGGCCCAGATCGGATCGGCGGCGGAGTTTTATCAGCGGCCAGTTTCGGTGGCAGTGGCCCAGTTTTTTGGGGGGATCCACTTTTGGCCGGGGCAGGCAACCGGATCCGCTGTGGATCTGGAGGCTGGCCCTCGTCTGACCTTGCCAACCGCTGCCTACGGCCCCGTACAGGTGACCATCCGACCCGAACAGGTACGGGTTCATCTGCGCTCGCCGACATCACCCACAAGAGTTAATGTGCTGGAGGCCCTGATCACGGCCCAACGCTCCAACGGGATCCAGCAGCGACTTAGCCTCCAAACCCTACAGGGAAATCTGAGGATCCAGGCCTGGTTGTCAGCAATGATTCCAGAAGGGGAACGGGTTTGGGTGGAATTGCCTCCAGAGGCTCTCTGGTGCCTTCCGGCCATGATGTCAGAGCAGCAAAGCCAGACAACTGAGCACCGGCTAGGCGAACACCAGACCATTGAGCACCA
>CAZODP010000020.1:24381-27909 GCA_964578595.1 uncultured bacterium | reverse complement strand
AGATTGGGCCAGACCAGACTAGGGCAGACCAGATTGGGGCAGATCGGGAGACGCCAGGCCATCAAGTTTGTCGGGGCCGCCGCCGGTTTTGCAGCTCTGAGGCCGGGATCATGGATCACAACCCAGCCGGGCCTGGCTCAAGATCTGGAGGGCTTTGCCAGTTGGGCCGACACTGTTGAGGCAGCGCGTGGATCCCGTGTCAACTGGGCCATGTGGAGCGGCAGCGAGATCATCAACGGCTTTGTGGATGGCTGGGTGAGCGATCAGCTCAGAACCAACTACGACATCACCCTCAATCGTGTCCCACTAGGGGATACTGTCGAGGCGGTTAACAAAGTGGTGGGAGACGTCCAGGCGGGTCTGACCAGCGGCGGTGATATCGACCTGATCTGGATCAATGGGGTCAACTTTCGCACCCTCAAACAGGGGGAACTGCTCTACGGCCCCTTTGTGGATCTGTTGCCCAGCTCACAATTTTATGCTCTGTCGGATCCCAGGGTTGGTACCGATTTTGGTCTGCCCACCGAGGGCTTTTCGGCCCCCTACACCGGCAGCTACTTTGGCATGGCCTACGACAGTGCCCGCATGGGGGATCCGCCCCAGTCTTTCGAGCAATTACTAGCCTGGGCCGAGGCCAATCCGGGTCGATTTGCCTATGTGGCCCCACCTGACTTTAATGGCAATCGCTTTTTGCTCAGTGCCCTCTATGGGGTGACGGGGGGCTTTGAGCAATATGTCGGATCCGAGTTTGATTCCGATTTATGGCAACAAAACTCCCCCCAACTGTTTGAGTATTTGGCCCAACTCAGACCCCATCTCTGGCGACAGGGATCCACCTATCCCCCAACTCAGGCCCGCATTGCGGATCTCTTTGCCAATGGGGAAATCTGGCTGATGCCCTTTTTTGTGGGGGATGCGGCGGTGCGGATCAAGTCCGGGCAATTTCCGGCTAGCACTGTGGCCTATGCCATGCCGGGGGCGATGCTCAATGATCCCTCCTTTACGGCGATCCCGATTAATGCTGCCAATCCAGCAGGGGCGATGGTGGTGGCCGAAATCCTGGCCAGCCCTGCCGGACAATTGGAAAAACTGAAGCCAGAGGTCTGGGGGGATCCACCCCTGATCGCCATCAACGCCTTGCCAGAGGATTTACAGCGGGCCTTTGCTGAGGTGGAAGCCAGCTACGGACTGCCCCTACGGGATCTGATTGCCGAGGCAGTACCGATTGTCAATGCCGAATACACCACCCGCCTCGAAGAGCAATGGCTGCGGCAGATTGCAGCAGGCTAGGCCACTCACTCCCCACCAGCCTCAGGATCCCCACAAAACTTGCGCTCATGCTCAGAGCACCGAGGCCGGATCCTGACGGTATAGTTGAGTGCAGCAGACGTGCTGAAGGATCCTATGCCTGATTTCACTCCCCCTGATCCACGTCCTTCTCAGTCCCTCAAGCCCCCGATCTTGACTCGATTGCTGGGAAATGGGTGGGGCTGGGGCCTGGTAACCGCAGCCCTCTGTCTTGGATCCGGCTGGGCAGAACAGGCCAGTGCCCAAATGCTGCTGGCCCAGAGCACGGTTCCCCAACTGGCCCGGATCGACGCCTGGCGGTTTGATCCCAACCTTGGTCGGCTAGAAATCACCACACAGGGGGCAACCCGGCCTCTGCTCTTTGTGCTGCAAAACCCAGATCGGGTGGTGCTGGACTTTCCCAACACTCGGCTGGGATCCGAGCCGCAAACGATGAGCTATGGAGGCCGGGTGGAGGCGGTTCGCACTGGACAGATGACCGAGACCATCGCCCGTTTTGTGCTGACCATGGCCCCAGGTCAGTCCATCAACCTCGATCAACTGCAACTGGAAACCGCTAATCCTCAACGCTGGGCAGTGCAGCTTTTGAGTAGTCGCAATGGCTCCGGATCCCCTGCCCTTTCTTCCCCGAATTCTGCCAGTGGGGATCGCTCCGGCAGTACCATCGCTCCGCTCGGATCTGTGTCAGGATCCAATCCTCCATCCCTGCTGACTCCGCCACCATTGGCGACCCCTGCTCCGCCCCAATTCCCGTCCCCATTGCTGACCCCGCCCCCTCGGTTAACCCCACCCTTTGCGGGGGGTCAAGTGCAGATCCAGAGTTTGGCCGCCACCTCGGATGGTTTTTTGGTGCGCACCAGTGGGCCAACCCAGGCCACCGTCCGCCGAGTGCCGGATCCCGACCGAATTGTGGTGGATCTGCTCAACACCACCCTCAGCTCTGGGCTGACTCAGCGATCCCTAGCGGTCAATCAGTTGGGGGTGCGAACCCTGCGGGTGGGCCAGTTTGAACCCACCGTGGCTCGGGTGGTGTTGGACGTGGATCCCACCGCCGGAGATTGGGAGACCCGCTACGATACCCAACTGGGTGGCCTCAAGATCATCCCCGCTGGCGGATCCAGCCAAGCCAGTCTGATTCCGGATTCCCCTATGGGTGGAGCCACTGGGCCGGTGGCCACGATGCAAGCGGTGCAACTGCTGGGGGATCAACTCACCATCAGTGCCGATGGCTTTTTGTTTTATCGCAGTGGCTGGGATCCCGATAGTGGGGCTTATCGAGTCACAGTGCGTCCGGCTCGACTGCCCGCTAGCTTGCCGGATCCGGGCCTGCCCCCCAATGGCCCCGTCGATCGGATCCGCTTTGTGCAAGATTCCCCCGACACCGTCACCATTTTGGTGCAGCCCGCTCAAGATTTTAATGTGGTGGAACCCAACCCCGGCCAAGGATCCCGCCGCATTACCCTGCAATTGCAATCGTTGGATGGTACCCCGATCTCGCCGCCCCTCAATCTGCCCGCTGTGAATCTGCCCCCCGCGACAGAACCCGTGCCACCGGCTCAGCCCGTCCCTGGCCAGGGGGTGATCGCCATCGATCCAGGACATGGAGGGCGGGATCCCGGTGCTATCGGCGTAGGGGGGGTCCAAGAAAAGGTGGTCAACCTAGAAATCGCTCGCCGGGTCATTCAGCGGCTCCAGTCCTCCGGATACACGGTGATCACAACCCGCACCGATGACCGTGAGATCCTGCTCCAGCCCCGCGTGGATCAGGCGGTTCAGGCCAACGCCACTATTTTTGTCAGTATCCACACCAATGCCCTGGATCGATCTGGCGTGCGGGGTGTCGAGACCTATTATCTCAAACCCGATAGCGAGAGCCTAGCCACCACCTTGCACCAGGCCATTGTGGCCGGATCCGGTGCGCCCGATCGGGGGGTACGGCGTGCCCGCTTCTTTGTGGTTCGCGAAACCCCGGTGGGAATGCCCTCTGTTTTGCTAGAACTGGGCTATCTCACCAATCCCGAAGAAGGCCGTCTTTTGGCCACTGCTGAGTACCAAGACCGGCTCGCCCAAGCCATCGCTGACGGGATCTTGACTTACATGCGCAATCATTGAGCTTTGGGATTGGGGGAGCTTTGGGATTAGGGCCACACCATTGGATACAGTACGGATACAGAGCTGAAGCTAAACCAGTGATGATTTTAGCCAGTGATTTTAGCCAGT
>CAZODP010000020.1:19863-24281 GCA_964578595.1 uncultured bacterium | reverse complement strand
TTAGCCAGTCGATCCAAGGCTCTTTCACTCCTCTTTTGCGGCACCACCTGATCCGGGTTCTCTGGAAAACCCATCTGTCAGGGGCAGTGTGATGTGAAACTGGCTGCCCTGCCCCAAGCCAGCGGATTCGGCCCAAATCTGTCCCCTCATGCCTTCAATAATCAATCGACTGATGGCTAGCCCCAACCCAGTTCCCCCCACAGATCGGCGTAGGGATCCTTCTGCTTGGTAAAACCGATCAAAAATAACCCCCAGCCGGTCAGGTTCAATGCCCCGGCCCGTGTCAGCGATGGTGATTTTGACCGATCCAGATGGGCGGGATCCAAGGTGTCCATTGGCATGGGAATCCCTATTTGGCTCAGCCCAAGTGCTAACCAATCTCAGTCCAATTTGGATCCGCCCGGCGGGGTCTGTAAATTTGCAGGCATTGTCCAAAACTTTACGGATTACCTCCACCAACCATTCCCCATCGGCTTCGATCAGGGGCAGATCCTCGCTGGCCTCCACCGTCAAATGGGGCAGCTTTTCGTGTCGCCGTCGTCCATTGATGGAGCTGACCGCCAACTCTACACATTCCAGGGCCGAAATCGGTTCGATATGCCACTGGATCCGGCCACTTTCCAGCTTAGAAAGGGTCAAAAAGTCCTGCACCAACTGCCGCAAACGCCCCGCATCCTGGAGAGCGGTATCGATCATCTCCTGCCGCACCTGAAGGGGCATATCCGGATCCGTGGCCAAAGACTCTAGGCAGACCTGAATGGTGGACAGTGGTGTGCGCAATTCATGACCCGTGACGGCGATCAGATCACTTTTGGCCTGATCCAGAGCAGCCAATTGATGATTGAGATCATCCAAATGTTGAAAGGCTTCCGCTTGGATCAGGGCCACCCCCACCTGTAGCCCAATCGCCTCCGCCAGCTCGATCACCGCCTCTGGCCAGACCTGCGGATCCCGATGATGCAATTCCAGCAACCCCAATAACCGCCCCTGATGGACCATCGGCACCACCAACCAGGCCCGGATCTCAGCCTCGATGCCGGATCCCAGCTCAGGGCGTAGAGCTAGATCTGGATCCAACACCGTTTCCCCGGTCTGGATCGCCTGTTGCAGCAGAGGCTGATCCGCCACCCACCAGCGGCGACCTCGCAAAGACTGGGATCCGGGGGCCACATACTCCTGCTGGATCCAGACGGAGGCCTGATCAGGCTCGCAGCGATACAGCAAAACTCGGCTCACGCCCGTAGCTTTCCCCAACTCCTGAGCCGCCGTGTCCAAAACCCCCTCAGGGTCCAAGGACCGCCGAATGGCACTGCCGATCCGGTTGACCAGCCGTTCTTTGCGCTCCTGAAGCTGAATGGCCCGATAGGTTCGCTGCAATTTATACTGACCCGCCTGCAAATAGGTCACCAAGCGTTCGGCAAAAGGGGCCGGATTGAACTGGATCCCCTGCAGCTCCTGGTGTTGCATTTGATCGATGTATCGTTGAACCCCAGATGTCACAGACTCCAGATCCGGTCGATAGCGCCGCACCCTGGCCAACAGCCCCGCCGCCGCCACCAGGGCAATGTTGGGATCAAAGGACCACACCCCCTCAAACTGCCGAGCCGGATCCGCATCTGTGGCATCCTCTTCAGCCAAGACCGCCTCAGCCCCCCCTGGCAAAAGTCGCTCCCGACAGACTAAGCAGGCCGTATAGGACTCCCCCACCACCACCAAGTGCCACTCCTGAGTCAGCGGATCCATCGGATTGAGAGCCACCAGATTCAGATCAGAAGATTTGTCCGCAAAAAACTCGGTCTCTGCCGCCGCCAAAACAAACACTTGACGGGCAATGGCAGCAATTTTTTGATAACGTCTGGCTTCTTGTTGGTAGTAGCGTTCTTTTTGAAAATTGGCAAAAACAATCGGCTGCTCGGATCCAGACAACACCAGATCTTCAATGGCATGACTGAGGGCCACCAGTGAGGATTTGAAATAAATCTGGGGGTGAATCTGGGGCACCGCCGCCAGCATATCTGACAGCAGCGAGGTGGGATCCTGGCAGGCATGAGCAATCATAGAGGAGTTGGCAGGCCAGATACCCTGATGGGAGGCGGGTGAGGTGCGCATAGCAGAAGTGAATAGATCCATACAGCTCCAGCGAGCCAGACCCAATCTCTTTGAGCTTACGAAGTGTTGAGGACAGGATCCAAGCGTTATGAAGAATTGTAAACAAAGCTCTGATGCTTCATCCCAATATCGGCTGGCTCGACATCGGCTGGCCCAGCATCGGCTGATGGCCGCATGGGTTGCTGGTGCAGTCAGCCTCGGGGCAGGGATCTGGGGGGTGCAGAGTCTTCGGGCAGATTGGCCCTATGACCTACAGCAGGCGGTGGTGGACAACCATGGTCTGGGGGTGCGGATCCATCTCTGGCAAGGGGCGGATCCAGATTTTCGGGATCAGCAGGGTCGCTCGCTATTGTCCTATACCGCTTCGGGGCAGGTGGCGCGGTTATTGATAAAAGCTGGAGCTGATGTCAATGGCCCAGACGCCAGTGGGGCGATGCCGCTCCATCATGCCGCTCGACATGGCCGCTATGGGGTGGCCCAAGTGCTAATCCAATCGGGGGCAGAGGTCTCGGCCCGGTTTGGGGCAGGGGGAACGGCTTTGCATTTTGCGGTCTGGCAGGGGGATCCCCGGTTGGTGGCCCTGTTGTTGGAGCAGGGGGCCGCAGTGCAGGATCTGGATGGGTATGGCAACACCCCGCTCCAGTTGGCCTATGTGCGGGAGCACACTCATCTGGTGGATCTGTTGCGGCACCATCTTGAGCAGCGTCTTTAGAAAAGCAGCACTTTGATTGGGATCCGGTTGATTGGGATCTGGGCAAACTGAGGCCCCTGGTGGCTGCGAGCTGCAGGCCCCAAACTAGGGGTCACAAGAGGATGCGGCTGTGGTCTAATGGGGATGCTTTGTTCTGTCTGATACTCAATAGGTAAGTTCTGATTTCATGCAAGTGCTGATCGTGGGATCCGGTGGTCGAGAGCACGCCCTCGCCTGGAAGCTGGCCCAGTCCCCGGCTGTGACTCAGATTTTTTGTGCCCCTGGCAATGGGGGTATGGCTGTCAGTCCCAAGTGTAAGGTGGTGCCTCTGGCGGTGGAGGACATCGAGGGGTTGGTGCGCTTTGCCACAGTCCAGGGGATCGGCTTAACGGTGGTGGGGCCAGAGGTGCCTTTGGTGGCGGGGATTGTGGATCGGTTTCAGATGGCCCGCTTGCCGATCTTTGGGCCAACCCAGTCGGCAGCCCAGATCGAGGGCAGCAAAGCCTGGGCCAAAACCCTGATGCAGGAGGCCGGGATCCCGACGGCACGGTATGAGGTGTTTACGGATCCGCAGGCGGCCCTCGACTATCTCAAGACGCAGCCGCTCCCGATCGTGATCAAGGCGGATGGACTGGCGGCTGGAAAAGGGGTAACGGTGGCCCAAACCTTGGCAGAGGCTCACGAAGCGGTGGAAGGGCTATTTCGCGGCCAACCCTCGCAGCGGCTGGTGATCGAGGACTTTTTGCCGGGGGAAGAGGTTTCTGTTTTGGCCCTCTGTGATGGCACCATGGCTCGTCCTCTTTTGCCCATTCAAGATCACAAACGGGTGGGAGATGGGGATACGGGAGCCAATACCGGCGGCATGGGAGCTTTTGGCCCAGTTCAGCGGCTGGTGTCCCCTGATCAGATGAAGCGGATCCAAGCGCAAATTCTGGATCCGACACTGGCGGCTTTGCAGGCACGAGGGATCCGCTATCAGGGGGTGCTCTATGCCGGACTGATGATCTCGCCAGCGGGGGATCCGGTGGTGCTGGAGTTTAATTGCCGCTTCGGGGATCCGGAGACCCAGGTGTTGATGCCGCTGCTGGAAACCCCTCTTGATCAGGTGCTGCTGGCCTGTGTGGAGGGGCGGCTGGATACGCTGGAGTTGCGCTGGCGATCGGGAATAGCCGCCTGTGTGGTCATGGCCTCCGGGGGGTATCCAGGATCCTATGACAAGGGCAAACGGATTTTGGGCCTCGACCAAGCGGCCACGGTGGAGCAGTCAGCCATTTTTCACGCGGGCACCCGGCTGGCCTATGACCAAACCCGGGATCAGCCCCGGCTGGGCCGACCTTTATCCCCACAACTGGTCACCGATGGGGGTCGGGTGCTCTGTGTCACCGGCTGGGGAGAGACCCTCTCGGAAGCCCTCGACCGCGCCTACACCGGGATCCGGGCGATTCAGTTTGAGGGATCCCATTTTCGCTCTGATATTGGCTGGCGCCAGTTGGCGGCGGCAAAAAACGACTCAAAAAATGACTGAGCAGAGATCAAGGGTCTGAGCTTGATTTTTGATCTTGATTTCAATCACAGTTCTACAACTCTCTCATTTTGGTCTGGCTCATTTTGGTCTGGC
>CAZODP010000020.1:14555-19763 GCA_964578595.1 uncultured bacterium | reverse complement strand
TTTCAATCACAGTTCTACAACTCTCTCATTTTGGTCTGGCTCATTTTGGTCTGGCCCAGGGCGGCCTGGCTCATGGCTTACTCATGATTCACTCATTCATGGTTCTGTAGGTGGCCACCGCTGATGGAGAGACTCGATTGAGATACCTAAAGATCCAGTATTTGAAAAGAGTATCTAAAAAGACAGGAAATGTGGCGATAAAAGCAAAGGTTGCCTCTTGATTTTCGGGCACCCCCAGATGTCGGGCCAATCCCGATAACAAAACTTCCCATCCGTGAGGGGAGTGATAGCCCACAAAAACATCTGTAAACAAGATAATAATAAAGGCTTTGGCACTATCACTGAGTCCATAGATAATCTGATCCAAAAAAGATTTGAGCGTTTCAATTTCTTCACGACCGATGGCGATCAGCCAGGCAAAGACCCCCAAAGACAAGAGATCAGCCAAAACATTTTTGAGACCTTCGACATTGCGGTGGCCATATTTTCGGGTTAGTTCTGCTGCTTTTTGGCGAAGTCTGTCCTCAGTTGCCGTCGAATCTGCTTCAAACTCGCCGGACAAAAAGTGCCGAAACTCCAGTTTCTCTTTGTAATGTTCAAATTCCGCTAGAGCTTGTTCTTCAAACTCCATTGATAGGGTGATGGCCTGAGGATCCTCAGGTCGAAAGTAATCCACCAGGGGATTAAAGAGCAGATTTTTGGAGGTGATCTGAGCCACAAGGGGCAGGAGGGCTAGGAGGGCCAAAAACCGCAGCGAGGTCAGGGTCCGGGTGCGAGAATCCCGCGCTTCTTCGATGATCTGGCGTTCGTAGCTGGGATTGAGTTCGCGCCGCAATCGGTTGACGGTTCGGGTAATCGAGCGGGGGACCACTCCAGTCGGGGTGGCGTGGGAGGAGGGATCCGGGCGCGGGTCCTCAGGGGGGACAGATCCTGGGGATATACCTGTGGGATCGGGAGTGGGATCTGGAGATTTTGCGAGGCGGGATCCGTTGGCTAATCCATTGACACGACTCAGGGCTGGATCAGGTTGGGCTGGGTTGGCTTTGACGGAATCTTTGGCTGAACCAACTGAATTGTTGAGAACGGTAGGGCGACGAGGCTTAGGCAGAGGGGTATAGCGGGCCAGGATGGTGTCGATAAAGCGGAGTTTTTCGAGGATGCTCAGCTCGGATCCTGGGCTGGGAGTATTGGGATCTCGGGGGGAGTCTTCTGGGGAGGCGGGGATGGCAGCAACACCCGTCATCCGGCTGCTGGAGCGAAACTCAGCCAATCCTGTGCGGATGGTTTGCAGGTGTTGCCGCAGTTGCGTCAAAAAATAGCGAAAGACACTGTCCGTATGTTCAGGGTGGTCAGCCGCCGCTGAGATCGGATCCCCTTGAAAATGTTGATCTTCGAGAGCCTTGATCCGGAGGGCCGCTTGATAAGCTCGCTCTAAAGATCGCTGCGGGGTCTGTACCCACCAGCGACGCATCCGTCCCAACAGCAAATCGGCCATTTCTGTGTCCACCGACGCGAACTTGAGATCCTCCAGAGCTGCTCTCGGTTCAGAGTGCTCAAGTGTGGATTAGAACCATTCTAACGACAAGCTCTGTCCCCATTAGTATCCCTGAATCTTGCCCTGGATCCCTTGATAGATTGTCAGGGCCAAAATCCTCAGATCCAGCAACAGGGACCAATTTTCCACATAGTAGAGGTCAAACTCAGTCCGATCCGGAATACTGGTATCCCCCCGCAGGCCGTGGATCTGGGCCCACCCGGTCAGGCCGGTTTTGACCCGGTGTCGCTCCAGATACTTGGGGATCCGCTGGCTAAATTGAGCCACATAGTAAGGCCGTTCCGGACGTGGCCCCACCAAGCTCATCTCCCCTTTGAGGACATTCCAGAGTTGGGGCAGCTCGTCCAGGTTGTGTCGCCGCAGCCAAATGCCCAGGGGTGTGCGGCGCGGATCCTGCGCTTGGGTCCAGCCCGGCTGCTGCTCGGATTCGGCATTGACCCGCATGGTGCGAAATTTGAGGATCCAAAAGTGCTGGCCATTGAGGCTGACCCGTTCTTGGCGATAAAAAATCGGCCCCGGATCCGTCAGGCGAATGGCCAGAGCGATCCCCACCCCAAGCGGACTGAGGATCACCAATCCTAACCCCGCCCCGATCAGGTCGAGGCCCCGCTTGAGGATACGGTTGAGGGGATAACTCAAGGGTGGGGATCCCAAGGTTAGCAGGGGGATCCCGTCCAACATCTGCAGGCGGAGGTTAACACTGAGGTAGTTGAGCACATCCGGCAGGATCCGCACCAGAAGGTCATGCCCCTGTTGCAATCGAGCCGGACGTTCTGCCATGGCGCGCAGGGCTAGGAGATGCTCGGCGGTGGCCAGGCTGGGCTGAGCAAACCAGACTTCATTGACATCGAGGCGGTGTTCCAGCCAAGGGATCAGATCCTCTAAATCCAGGTCTTCTAAATCTGGGTCTTCTAAATCTGGGCGAGGGGCAAGATCAGCGGCTTGGGGTTCAGGCTTTTGAGGATCCCCATGCACCTGAGCCACCAGCTCAAACCCCAACTGCGGTGAACGGGCCAAACGTCGCCGCACCTCCGCCACCAGAGTGGGATTGCCCACCCAGACCACCCGCCGGATCCCGTAACCCCGCGCCCGCAGCCAGCCCATCAGCCCGCGCAGTAGACCCCGACTCAAGCTCAAGCTCACCGCCGCCAAGATCCCGGCGTAACCCACCACAAGGCGTGATAGCGACACCGACCGGACAAAAAACGCCCCCACCAACAGGATCCCAAAGGCCAGCCCCAAGGCCAAGACCACCTTGATCCATTCCTCAAACCACGACAGCAACCGCGACGGGGCATACCCCCCCATCAACCCCAGGATCCCCCACAGACAGAGCACACAAATTCCCGCCAAGCCCCAGTAGACATCCAACGGCAGCAGCTCATGGGGCCTGAGGGAGCGCAAGCCATAGCCCCCAAAAAAGGATGCCAGCACCCCGATGCCATCGGTTAATAGGGCCAGCACTGACCAGAGTGCCCCCACCGGGATCCAGGTTTTGGCCTGTTTCATCCTGTCTGCCCCACCCTACACCTGAGGCTGATCCTACTATCGAGCCGGACGATTGCACCGGATCCCTAGCGCGACCAGCGGATCACAAACCGCTCCAAAGAGGCAAAAAACGTGTAGAGCAGGATCCCCATCGCCGCCAACACCAAAAGCCCCACAAACGCCAACGGCACATCAAACGAAGAGCTAGCCGACACAATCAGATAGCCCACCCCGCTATTGGAGGCCACCGTTTCAGAAATAACGGATCCGATAAAGGCAGATGAAATTGCAATTTTGAGGGAAGCAAATAGGTAGGGCATACTATGGGGCAATCCCACTTTGAGAAACATCTCCCAACGACTGGCCCCCAGGGATTTCAACACATCCTGCATTTCTGGGGCCACGGTATCCAGCCCCACCGCCACATTGACCGCAATCGGGAAAAACGCCAGCGTAAAGGCTGTGATCACCGCAGGTGTGGTGCCCACCCCAAACCAAATCGCCAACAGCGGCACCAAAGCAACCTTAGGGATGGTATTGAAGCCAATCAGGAGGGGATACAGCACCGTGTAGGCCAGCCGCGAATAGCCAATCCCAAAACCCAGTCCCAACCCCAGCCCCACCGCAATCCCAAAGCCCAGCAGGGTTGACTGCGCCGTAACCCAGGCGTGCTTGGCCACCACATCATGCCATTCCACAAAGGATCCCCAGATCGCCGATGGGGCAGGCAAGATAAATTGCGGCACCTCAAACAGCCGAATACTCAGCTCCCAAATCACCATCAACAGGATCCCCACCCCCAAGGGCAACCCAATCGCAGCTTGGCGAGTGCGCAAAAATCGATCAAAAGCAGAGCGAGCCATAGAGCTTGACCCAAAAAAACCAAAAAATAGACCAGAAAAACCAGAAAAGAGAGTGGATCCGAATTGAGAAAGCCAGTCCATCAGGGCTAGTAGCTGCGGCGGATATGCTGGCGCAGGGCCGATACCTGATGGTGAAAATCATCCGTGAGGCAGGTTTCAAGGGTGCGCGGGCGGGGGGTGGTCACAGAGAGCTTAAAAATGATCTGGCTGGGCCGTGGACTCATCACATAGACCGTATCTGACAAAAACACCGCTTCCCTCAAATCATGGGTGATCAGCAGGGTCGTACACTGACTTTTTTGCCAGAGCCGCTGAGTCAGATCCCACATATCCTCACGGGTAAAGGCATCCAGTGCCCCAAAAGGTTCATCTAGCAGCAAAATCTCCGGCTGATGGATCAAAGCCCGACAGAGAGAAGCCCGCTGTCGCATCCCCCCCGACAGTTGCCAGGGATAGCGGTGGTGAAAGCCATCCAGCCCCACTGTTTTGAGCAGATCCATGGCGGTCTGGATATGTTGCTCCCGCTGCTGGCGGAAGGTGTGTTTGTGGGGTTTGACCACCTCTAGCGGCAACAAAATGTTATCGAGGGTATTTCGCCAGGGCAGCAAGACCGGATTTTGAAAGGCAATCCCAACACTGCTGAGGGATCCCTTGATCAGATGGTCTTTGAAGCGGATCTGGCCCCCGTACTCTTGATTGAGACCCGAAACCATCCGCAGCAAGGAGGTTTTGCCGCAGCCACTCGGCCCCACAATCGAGACAAACTCCCCTCGCTTCATTTCAAACGAGACATCACGGATAATCTCAGCCGGGATCCCCTCTGCGGCATAGCTGAGGGTGACATGCTCAAAGGCAAGCAACACTGGGCTATCTCGTTGAGGGCTATCTCGTTGAGGGCCATCTTGTTGGGAGCCATTTCGCGTGGCCGAACTGTTTTGATCAGTATTTGTTTGATCTGTATTTGTGTAGAGAGCTTTGACCACAACTTGGATCCTGAGACGTGAGGTGCTGAAAGCTGAAATGGGTGCGGGCTTTCCAAAATAAACCAAAAATGGCGGCCCAAAGTCGTAGTGTCTGATACGGCTAGCAGCTATTCAGAGACCCAAAGCAGGATCCTTAAAAATTCTTTTTGACCTTCTGGTTGGCCTTACTGTTGGCATTCTGGGGGTCTTGAGCCACCATGACTCTAGGATCTGCCCCCAGCATTTATGCTTATTGTCCTCAAGAGGGGTTGCTGAATGCTGATGCCCGACCCATTAGCTGACTGATTGCTGACGGATTTCCCATTGCAGTTGCACCAGC
>CAZODP010000020.1:0-14455 GCA_964578595.1 uncultured bacterium | reverse complement strand
CCCGACCCATTAGCTGACTGATTGCTGACGGATTTCCCATTGCAGTTGCACCAGCCCAGTGCCAATCGATTTAGGGAGTTGCTGATGTCTGCTCTAACCACTCACCCCAAAGGTCGGATCCTGGTGATCGAAGATGAATCGAAGTTGGCCCACTTTGTGGAGGCGGAGCTGACGTATCAGGGCTATCAGGTGCTGGTGGCCAGTGATGAGCAGACAGGGTTAGCAATGGCCCAAAATACCGCTCAACTGCCGGATCTGGCCTTGGTGGACTGGATGTTGCCCAGTGGATCCGGGCTAGAGGTCTGCCGTCGTCTGCGGGCCTTGGGGTTACGGATCCCGGTGATCATGATGACCCCCAAAGATGGCGTGCCGGATCGGGTGGCCAGCCTCGATGCTGGGGCGGATGACTATGTGCTCAAACCCTTCAGTATCCAAGACCTACTCAGCCGGATGCAGGCTCACCTTCAGCGACCCAGTCCCCCCCCCGATAGCCTCCAACTGATCTTTTTGGATCTGGCTTTGGATCCCCTCAATCGCACCGCCACCAGGGGATCCCGGCTGATCGAGCTGACAGCTAAAGAATTTGATCTGCTGCGTTACTTGATGGAGCATCCCCGCCAAGTGCTCAGTCGTCAGCAGATCCTCGAAAATGTTTGGGGTTATGAGTTTATGGGGGACTCCAATATCATCGAAGTCTACATTCGCTATCTGCGTCTCAAAGTTGAGCAGGAGGGGGAAAAACGCCTGATCCAAACCGTGCGCGGGGTGGGATATGTTCTGCGGGACTAGATTGAGATTAAATATCTGAGAAAATATCTGAGACTAAATATCCAGTACCGCCAAATCCAATTTGGATCCGAAGGTCTCAATAAACTCCCGTCGAGGAGCCACCAGGTCTCCCATCAAAATCGTAAAGATTCGGTCGGCTTCCACCGCATCTTCAATGGTGATCCGCTTCAGGGTTCGAGACTCAGGGTTCATGGTGGTTTCCCACAATTGCTGGGGCATCATCTCCCCTAGACCCTTAAATCGCTGGATATTGTATTTGGCATTGGCGGGTAAGCCTCGCACAATTTGGTCTTTTTCGGTATCGCTATAGCAGTAGCGAACATTGCTTCGACCCCACTCAATTTTGTAGAGCGGTGGACAAGCGATATAGACATAGCCTTCTTCCACCAAAGCCTTTTGATATCGATAAAAAAAGGTCAACAAAAGGGTTCTGATGTGACTGCCATCCACATCCGCGTCCGTCATGATAATGATCCGGTGATAGCGCAATTGCTTGGGATCAAACTCATCTCCTTTGATGCCCAAACCCAGGGCAGTGATCATGGCCTGGATCTCAGTGTTTTTGTAGATTTTACTGGGATCCGCTTTTTCGATATTGAGGATCTTGCCCCGCAATGGCAAAATAGCCTGAAATTGTCGGTCACGCCCCTGTTTAGCGGATCCACCGGCAGAGTCGCCCTCCACCAGATAGACCTCAGATTCAGCCGGATCCCGGGAGCTACAATCGGCTAATTTTCCGGGCAAGGTAGACGATTCCAGGGCCGATTTACGGCGGACGAGATCCCGTGCCCGCCGGGCCGCTTCTGCCGCATTAAAAGACTGAATGGCTTTGTCCACAATCCCTTTGGCAATGGCGGGATTAAACTCCAAAAACTCCGTCAGAGATTCGCTGGTGAGGGTCTGGACGATGCCTCGCACTTCGGTATTGCCCAGCTTGGTTTTGGTCTGGCCCTCAAACTCAGGATCCGGTACCTTCACAGAGACAATGGCGGTCAATCCCTCTCGGATATTTTCGCCCGCCAAATTGCCATCAGATTCTTTGATTTTATTGAGCCTGCGGGCTTGATTATTGATAGTCAGAGTCAAGCACGTTTTTAAGCCCTCTAGGTGGGTTCCCCCCTCATTGGTACGGATATTGTTGGCAAATCCAATCAGCGAATCGGTGTAGGCATCGCTGCACCATTGCAGGGCAATTTCCACTTGTACCCCTTCTTTTTCCCCTTGTACATAGATGATGTCAGGATGAATGGGGGTTTTATCTTTGTTAATAAAGTGAACATATTCTTTGATGCCGCCTTCATAGCGATAGGTCTCGCTGTGAACCGGATCCCGGCGTAAATCCTTAAAGGTGATCTCTAGGCCGGCGTTGAGATAGGCTAGCTCCCGAAACCGGGCCGCCAAAAGATTGTAATCAAACTCCCGCTCCGGAAAAACCTCAGGATCCGGCTTGAAGGTAACTTGAGTTCCCCGTTGCTGCGAGTGGCTCGGGGCCGTCTCAAGCTCCCCCACCACTTTGCCCCGCTCAAACCGTTGCCGATGGATTTTTTGCTCCCGCCAAACGGTAACCTCGACCCATTCTGACAGAGCATTGACCACCGAGACCCCAACCCCGTGCAGTCCCCCCGATACCTTGTAGCCACCGCCCCCAAACTTGCCGCCAGCGTGCAACACCGTCAGTACCGTGATCAAGGCTGATAGACCCGTCTTGGGATGAATATCCACCGGGATCCCACGCCCATCATCCAGCACCGACACCGATCCATCCGGATGCAGCGCAATCTCAACATATTGACAAAAGCCCGCCAGGGCCTCATCCACCGAATTATCCACCACCTCATAGACCAAGTGGTGCAACCCCTTCGGCCCCGTGGATCCAATGTACATCCCAGGGCGTTTCCGGACAGCTTCTAGCCCCTCCAGCACTTGGATCTGATCGGCACTATAGGTTTCGGTCATGGGTTACTCCAGAGGTCTCAACGGATCCCAAAGAAAATTGCCGTAGAGTCACATGATTTTCTCTTAGGCCGCAAACGCCCTCCTATAATATCACAAGCACAAAGAATCGCCTCCTAGCACTCTTTCAAGAGAGATTTTGGTGCGGCGTCCAGGCTTGTATTTTTGAGCGGTTCTGGAGCAGCAGATCCCAGAGGTTTGGGGGCTAGGCCTGATCTGCCCCAATGGGGATGGGTCAACCCAGATCAGGATCCTGCTGGTGACTCTTCAATACTGTTCTCTAGTAGCGTTCTTTTTCGGTGAGGGTCACCCCAAAGTTACGGCCTGAGAGGGTGATCCCCTCGGCAGCTTCTCCCCGGACGGTGACGGTGCTACTGATGGCTGGCATCCCCCGTTCGCCGGTGATCACCCACAGGGATCCGGTATCGTCTTTGAGTTCGTAGACCCCTTGCCCCAGGATCCCCAAAGTATTGACCACCTGCCCTCGTACCGTCACGTTGGGGTGGGCGGGAGGATTATTGACCACCTGCTGAATGGGGGTGGTGCCGATGCCAAACCGGGCCAGTTGTCCGCAACCTGTGATTAAACTCAGTGCCAGGATCCCTGACAGCAGTCCTGATCGCAGCGATTGGGATCTACCTTGGGATAAAGAGGGTTGGGTAGAAGTCAACATCAGCTCATGCTCCAAATAAAGATCAACCTCAGCTCCACTTAAGCTGCAACCAGCTACCTTTGGGTCAATCTAATCTAGCTCACCCGGTCAAAGCTAGACATGAGCACGACCGTAAGTAAGGTTTCCCAGCACAGGATCGAGTGTGGGATAGTGGAAGGGTGAAATGTAAATGTTCGTTAAGTCATTTGTTCAGCCTCTGGGGATATAGTCATGTCTCTCAATTCCGTCAACTCAAACCCAATCGACGCTTGGCTGCCAAGATCCGAGCCGGTTCAAGCGGAGTTTCGGGCCTCGCTGCGGGTGATCTGGCAGGATAGCCTGACAGTATTTTGGCGGGATTGGCTGGATCTGCGCTCTCGGGTGTTGCAGGTGTTGGCCTCCGGGCTGGTGGCTCCGCTGATCTATATCGTGGCGTTTGGGGTCGGGCTGGGCAGCTCGCTCGGATCCGGTGCTGTCAGTGAAGGGGCAGGATCCTATCTGCAGTTTATTTTGCCGGGGATGGTGGCTTTGTCAGGAATGACCATCAGCTTTGCGGGGACGACATTTTCGATCTGTGGGGCACGGCTTTTTACCAAAAGTTTTGAAGAAGTGCTGATCTTGCCGGTGCATCCGCTGTCGCTGCATATCGGCAAAATGATAGCAGGGGTGGTGCGGGGCTTGCTCACTGCTCTGGGGGTGCTGGCGATCGGGGTGATCGGCACGGGATCCTGGGGTTTGCTCAGCCCTTTGGCTCTATTGGTCTTAATCCTCAACTGTGCGGTGTTTGCGGGGGTGGGGGTGATTGCCGGACTCAAGGTGCCCTCGCTGGAGAGTGTGGGGGTGTTGACCAATTTTTTGATCACCCCGATGTCGTTTTTGGGGGGAACCTTTTTTGATCCGGCCCAGTTGCCTGCGGCGTTGCAGGTGGTGGTGTATTCCTTGCCCCTGACCTACACCAGTATTGGCATCCGGGCTGCTGCTTTTCAACCCCTGGGATCCTTTCCCTGGTATACCGTTGGGGTTTTATTGGTGTTAGCGGTGGGGCTGACCTTATGGGGTGCCCATCAATTTTCTCATCAGCAGGACTAAACATAAAGGCCAAATCATGGCTAGATCATGACTAAATCATCCGGGTGCGGCCAATGCCACTCTCCATGGCCCACCGGGCCAGCTCGGTGCGGTTGTGCAGTCCTGTTTTGCCCAACATATTGCTGACGTGACTCTCGATGGTGCGCTGGCTTACCCCCAGAGCATCGGCAATTTCGCGGTTGGCCATACCCTTGGCCACAAACTGGATCACCCGTGTCTCTGTGGGGGTGAGGTCAATTTCACGATCTAGCTGCATCACAGGCTGGAGGCCCACACTCTGCATCTGCAACAGCCGTTCGGTGTGCTTGAGGGCCGATTCCACCTGAGCCACTAACTCTTCTGGCTCAAAAGGCTTGACCATATAGACATCGGCTCCGGTGGTCAGTCCTTTGACCCGGTCTGCCGTCTGGCCCCGTGCCGACAAAAAGATCACCGGGATCCAATCGGTAACAGCATTGGCCCGGATCGTCTGCACAAAGGTATAGCCGTCCATCTCCGGCATCATCACATCGCAGATGATCAGATCCGGTGTAAAGGTGCGCATCACATCGAGAGCCTCTCGTCCGTGCCCCGCCGGAATCACCTCATAGCCCCGAAACTCTAAGTAGTCTTTCACCAATAGAATCAGGTTTGGGTCATCGTCAACGAGTAGTAGCTTTCTCTGGGTGTCCATGTTCTCCACCAACCATGCCTACCGTAATATCCCTGTCATCATAGCCAGGTATGTCTCAGTGTATTGTGGAATCTTTTGAATCTGTCAATGTCTTCCATGATTGGTCAAGCACTGTTGACAAAGACTGTGATTCTATTGATCTGTCACAGCAGCATAGAAGTTTGGGCTGTGATCCTTCTCAATCCCTTCACAATACTTCATTGATGACAGGAGGACTGCTGCCAACTTTAGGGTCAGGATCCTAAGCCAAAAGACGGACATTTAGAAAGACGGACATTTAGATATCTAACTGAGATCAGGAGGCCAAGATTCAGCCGCGGCGCATTCTCGGATCCAGGGCATCTCGGAGACCATCCCCAACATAGTTGATACTCAGTACGGTCAAAAAAATAGCTGTGCCTGGAAAGAAGGCCATGTGAGGGGCTGGCTCCAGGTAATTACGGGCATCATAGAGCAGGCGGCCCCAGGTGGGTACATCCGGCGGAAAGCCCAATCCCAGAAAGCTGAGGGTGGATTCAGTGATGATGGCAGTGCCCACCGAAAGGGTGGCGGCCACAATAATCGGACTCAATAGATTGGGGAAAATATGGATCCTCAGCAGTCGCACCGCCGAGGCCCCCAATGACCGGGCCGCCAAAATAAAATCTTGTTCCCGCAAACTGAGCACATTGGCCCGCACCAATCGCGCCACCGACATCCAGTTCAGGCCCCCGATCACCAGCACAATCAGCACAAAGATCCCTGTTTCTAGCCCCAACAGACTACGCATAATCTGGCGGAACAAAAAGATAACCAGTAAGAGTAAGGGCAGCTGGGGCAAGGACAAAAATAGGTCAGTGATGCGCATCAAGATCAGATCAACCCAGCCCCCATAGAACCCAGCCAGGGATCCCACCAGTGTGCCCAGCCCAATCGCCACCAGCATCGACACGGCCCCCACCGCCAACGAGATCCGGCCCCCATACAGCACCCGTGCCAACACATCCTGGCCCAGATCGTTGGTGCCAAAGGGGTGATCCCAACTCGGCCCCTGTGAGGCCCGTGCAAAGCTGATGGCATCGACAGGGGCTTTGTAGATCCATGGCCCGATCACACAGGCCAAGATGATCAGTGCCAGTACACAGAGTCCGGCCACCGCCAACGGATCCCGGCGAAACCGCCGCAGGGCATCCCCCCAAAGCGTGCGGGCAGGGGGTTGAGATGCAGGAGCTGAAAAGTCTGTAGAAGTCATGGCACTGAGATGCTTTTATAAAAGTGGGCTAACTCAGATCTTGCAGCAACTGATTTGAATATCCAGTCCATGAGTTTACAGGAATAAACCGAGCAAGGCTTGGAGAGGATCCCGCTGATAATCGGTGGGCTTCAGGCTAGGAGCTGAGCCGCGACATCCATAGCACCGGCACCGACCGCAATCCATTGGATCCCTCTGATCCGCTCAGTCCCTGCCAAAGCCCAGACAAGTTCTGCCATAGATCTGGCTGGAGAGAGGATCCGGTGATGGAGGACTGCAACAGCCGCAGCAATTGCTCAAAACTGGGTTCGCCCCCGCCTTCGACCACCAGCCGTTCCTCCTCATCCCCCAAGAGGGTGCGCAAATCTGCCAAGGCGTCTTCGGATCCCCCCAGAGCATCGATCAGGCCCAGTTCGAGGGCTTGGCTGCCCGTAAAGATCCGCCCATCCGCCAGGGTTCGCACCTGCTCGATATCCATCTCTCGCCGCAGAGGGATCACATCAGGATCCAAGATGGCCTCCACCTCAGACTCCAGCCGTTGCCGCCCCGCCGCCACATCGGTGATAAATTGCTCCAGCGTGTTGTCCACCAGCTCTTGCAAAAAGTCCGCCTCTGCCTGGGTTTCGGGCCGATAGGGGGAGAGTATATCTTTGAATTCGCCCGTTTTGTAGGTTTTGGCGGCAATACCCAGGGTGTCGATCAACTGGCTGACATCTAGCCCCTGCAAAATCACCCCGATGCTACCGGTGAGGGTACCGGGATTGGCATAGACTTTGTCGGCGGCACTGGCAATGTAATAGCCCCCACTGGCGGCCACATCCTGCATGGCCACCACCACAGGTTTGCCCGCCTCCTGCACTTTGCGGATGGCCCGATAGACCTCTTGGCTGGTGCCCACCGTGCCGCCGGGACTGTTGATGCGCAGCAGGATCCCCCGAGTGCGTCGATCTTCAGCCGCCGCCAACAGCCGTGCTCTGACACTGCTGGCACTGCCGCCATCGGCAAAAACACCCCCAGAGGATCCCGCCGAGATCGGCCCCTGCAAGGACAGCGACAGGATCCGCTCATTGGCCACTGGCCCAAATCCGCCTCGGCCCTCACCCCTTACAGACGGCTCCGGATCCGGCTGGGATCCCGCTAGCACCGCCGCCACCAAGCACAGGGCCACCAGCAGTGCCGCCATGATCCGGTTAAAAGACATCTCAGCACCTCAATGATTTGGGTTCAATTCAAGATCCTGACCCACTAACCATTATTGCCTCTGAAGCTGACTCAGGGGTGGCCTAAAACGGTAACTCATCGACCTCAGAGGGACTTTGAAACAGGGTCATCTGAGGATCCTCAACTGAATCAGACGGGATAGAGGCCGCTTTGGGCCTGGGTTTGCCCCCTCGCAAGCCCACGGCAATGCGACTGTGGGATTCCACCTGGGCCATTACCTGTTGGGCGCGGGCGATCACCGGGGCTGGCAATCCCGCCATCCGGCCCACCTCAATACCGTAGGATTTGTCGGCTCCCCCCGGCTTGACCTGATGCAAAAAGACAATGCCATCCGCCAATTCGCTCACCGCCACCTGAAAATTGCTGACATTGGGCAACAGAGCGGCCAGTTGATTCATCTCGTGATAGTGGGTGGCAAAAATCGTCCGGGATCTCAGGGTGTGAGCCAGATATTCTGCCACGGCCCAGGCGATGGATAGACCATCAAAGGTGGCGGTGCCGCGACCAATTTCATCGAGTAAAACCAAGGATTTTTCGGTGGCATTGTTGAGGATATTGGCGGTTTCATTCATCTCCACCATAAATGTGGATTGTCCGGTGGCCAGATCATCCACCGCTCCCACACGGGTAAAAACCCGATCACAAATGCCAAACGTAGCCGCTTCAGCAGGAACAAAGGATCCCATTTGAGCCATCACCTGCATCAGGCCAATTTGCCGCAGAAAGGTACTTTTTCCCGCCATATTAGGGCCGGTCAGAATGATCAAATCGGCAGCATTTTGAGTGCCTAGCTCCACATCATTGGGCACAAACAACCCGGACGGAATCGACTGTTCCACCACCGGATGTCGTCCTGTCTGGATCAAAAGGGTTCGATCTAGCCTGATCTGAGGCCGACAGTAGCCCCGATAGACGGCAGTTTCGGCAAAACCGGCTAGTGTATCTAGGGCCGCAATCGATCTGGCCACCGCTCGAATCACGTCCACATATTGGCCTGTGGATTGGCGTAGCTCCAAAAACAGCTCATATTCCAGTTGGTGGAGATCCGTTTGGGCCGTAAAAATGCGGGCCTCCCGTTCTTTCAGCTCTGGCGTGATGTAGCGTTCTTCGTTGCTGAGGGTTTGTTTGCGAATGTAGTCATCAGGGGCCTGATCCGCCTTAGATCGGCTGATGCTGATGTAATAGCCAAAGGCTTTGTTAAAGCCAACTTTGAGGGTCTGGATCCCGGTTCTGTGTCGTTCACTTTGCTCCAGATCGGCGATCCATTGCCGGTCAGATTCAATTTGGGTTCGCAATTGATCCACCTGCGGATCGATGCCGGCGCGGATCAAGTTGCCTTCGGTGATGATCAGGGGGGGAGAATCTACCAAATATCGCTGCAAGGTTTGGCCCAACTCGGAGAGCTGCGGATCCACCTGTTTGAGATCTTGGGCCAGCAAACTCTGGGCCGGGGCCAAAACACGGGCAATGTCATCGAGCTTGGACAGCGATTGCCCCAAGGCCACCAAGTCGCGGGCTGTGGCTGTCCCGGATCCGGCCCGTCCCGCCAGCCGCTCCAGATCATAGACCCCATCCAACACCTTCTGAATATCCGTCCGCAAAAACTCTTGGGCCACAAACTCCGCCACCGTCTCCTGCCGCTCATCCAGGGCCACCGGATCCAGCAGGGGTTGCAACATCCATTGGCGCAGGCAGCGTCCCCCCATCGCCGTCCGGGTTCGATCTAAGGCCCAGAGCAAAGATCCCACAAACGTCCCGTCTCGCACCGTCTGGGTTAGCTCCAGATTGCGGCGGGTGCTGGCATCCAATACTAAAAAATCAGAAAACTGATACCGCCGGGGGATCTGGAGGTGCAGCCGGATCCCTTTTTGGGTGTCTCCCAGATAGTGCAACAGGCCGCCTGCTGCCCGAATGGCCAGGGGGATCCCGTCTCCTCCCAAGCCCTCCAGCGACCGGATCCGATAGGTCTCCAGGATCTCGTTGCGGGCCTGGGGCAACCGAAAAGGATCCTGAGGCCGGAGGGTATAGCTCAAGTGCTCCGGCAGCAGGGCGGGGATCTGCTGAGATTTTTGGCCGGGACGGAGTAGCCCCAGCGGGATCTCGACGGGCACCAACACCTCCGCCGGTTGCAGGCGGGTCAGTTCTTGGTCTAACCGCTCCTGTCCCTGGCTCTGGCAGATCCAAAACTCCCCCGTCGAGACATCGGCGTAGGCCAAGCCCCATTCCACTTGGGATCCCGTCGCTTGGGGATCCAGCAACACCACCGCAGCCAGGTAATTGTTCTCACGGGCCGTCAGAATCTCATCTTCTAGCACCGTTCCCGGTGTGATAATCCGGGCCACCTCTCGCTTGACCAATCGTCCGGTGGCTTGGTCCGCAGGCTCCATTTGTTCACAGACCGCCAGGGCATACCCCTTGGCCACCAACTGGGCCGCATAGCGATCCAAGGCATGATGAGGCACCCCCGCCATCGGGATCCGGCCCAAGGATCCCCCCTCTCGCCCCGTCAAGACCAGCTCCAACTCCCGCGAGACGATGTAGGCATCCTGAAAAAACGTCTCATAAAAATCCCCCAGCCGATAGAGCAATAGGCAGTGGGGATAGTGCCGCTTCAGGCCCACATAGTGCTGCATCATCGGGGTGAGCTGAGCCGGATCAATCAGCAACGGATCCCAGCGGTCAAAATCAGGTGAGGTCATGAAAACCAGTCAAGTAAGGCAAAAGCTCAGGCAGAGGCAGAAGACACTGAGGGGTAGGGGTACCCGTGAACCTTGAACTTACCACCCCCGATTTTCGACCGTCCACCACCCAGTCATCCTGGTGGGGCTACGGGATCCATTCCACCACCAGTCCAAAGCTAGTCTCTTGATCCAGGCGGCTACTCTCATAGCGGTAGCGGGCACCCATTCGGAAGGAGGGCCTCAGGGTATAGGCAGTGGTGAGTTGCACCAACGTGGAGATCGATTCATCTGGGGGATGGAGCCAAGAGTAGCTGAGGGTGAGGTCTGCCGCTCCTGGGGCCGGGATCAACACCGCATGGGCACCCCACTGGACGGTGCCCCACGACCGCTCTGCCGCCTCTAGGTGCCGATAACCCACCACCGGAGCCACATTCACCTGGGATCCCAGTGGAGCTAGATAGTAGCGCAGACTGGATCCAAACTGTTGTTCAGTCCCAGAGGCAGTGTTCAAAAACTGCTGATAATCCCCACTGACGGTCAAGCGATCAAACAAACGCAGATCCTCAAGGCCCACACTCCAGGTATCTGTGCCCAGGCTGGCTTGGATCCGGGGCTGAATCAAGGGCCGATTGCGAATCTCCTCCAGCAAATCAGGGGGCTGTTCAAGCCATCGCCGCAGGGTGGGGCTGGCCTCCAGCAGGGCCGAATCTAGGGCCGAACTTGGGGTGGGATCCAACGTCAGCAGGGTGGGGTCAGGGTTGAGGCTTTGGGTTTGGGCCAGGGCCACAGGGATCCCCATCAACCCGCTCAGCAGCCCAATTTCTAGGCCAATCCCCAGGATCCTGACACAGCTCCATACACAGCTCCATTGAGGTCGGGGTGACAAGGCATCAGAGCAGAGCATCAGAGCAAGGCTTAAAGACAGGGCCATGAATCCCGTCCAGTGTATACGGTTTGTTTGGGTCGAGACACTCCCGGCCTTAGCTCAGCCCCAGCGCCTGCCGCTGCAAAGCCAATAACTCTCGGATCCCCGCCTGCCCCACCGTCAGCATGGCCTGCAGTTGGTCAGGACTAAAGGGATCCTTTTCGGCAGTGCCTTGAATCTCAATAAAATCCCCACTCTCGGTGGCCACCAGATTGAGATCCACACTGGCCTTGCTGTCCTCCTGATAGCAGAGATCCGCCAGAGCCACCTGATCCAGGATCCCCACTGAGACGGCGGCCACTTGATGTCGGAGGGGCCAATCCGCCAGCAAATCCTGTTGTTGCAGCCATTTCAGCGCGTCCCAGAGGGCCACATAGCTGCCGGTGATGGCGGCGGTGCGGGTGCCCCCATCCGCTTGCAATACATCAGCGTCTACCATGATCGTGCGGGATCCTAAGGCCTCGGTATTTAGTACCGCCCGCAGACTGCGCCCGATCAACCGTTGGATCTCAGCGGTGCGGCCAGAGACTTTCATCCACTCGCGGGGTTGCCGTTGCTGAGTGGCCGTGGGTAACATCCGATACTCTGCCGTCAGCCAACCCTGATTGCTGCCCACCAAAAAACGGGGCACTTCCTCGGCAATGGTGACTGTACACAGCACATGGGTCTGGCCAAACTTGACCAGCACGGATCCTGGGGCATAGCAGGTGTAGTGCCGCTGAAACGAGACCGACCGCAGTTGACCCGGTGAGCGTCCATCCCCACGGCTCCCGTCATCAGGCTTGGGGTTCAGAGCATTCAAATCAAGCACAACGGATCCTGAGAGGTGGCATCAGCAACGGCAGTCCGAAATAGGGTAGGGCGCGTTTTACTGACCATCTTAGGCGATGCCACAAACCCCAATCCTTACCCAATCCTTAAGTGATGAGAACTGATGACAGCCTTCCTGATCACCCCATAACTGAGGATCCAAGCCATGCCCGCTCGGAGTCAGTTTGCTGTCTTAAGTTTGCCATTTGTAGCATTTTTGTAGCATTAGGGATCTATTAGAAGCACTCAGGGGTTTGGGGATCCCACCTTGGCTTGGATCTGGGCTAGGGCTGGGGTGATCTGAACTGGATAGGTCTCTGGCTGGTGCAACTGTCGGATCGGATCGGGCAGGCTGACCACCGATTGCCGGGTCTGGTCGGCGATCTGATCGAGGCTGGGTAAAGGCTGAACCAGCTCTCCAGCGCGCATCACCTGCTGCAACAACGGCAAACCCACCGGATCCTCGCTCACGGTAGCTAGAAAATCCCCATCGAGGCAGCGATAGATCTGCTTGCGCCCCGGAATTGTGGCTTTGGACATGGACGCCTTAGCCACCGGGATCCCGTTGATCTCCACCAGTTTGTAAACCCCATTGACCGCCCCACCGGTGACCAGACGTGTCCCCACCCCATAACCGGCGATGGGAGCCTGGGCCTGTCTCAGTCGGGCAATCTCATACTCATCCAAATCCCCACTGACAAAGATCGGGGATCCTTGGGGCAATATCTGCTTGACCTCATGGGAGAGTTGCTCCAGATCTCCCGAATCGATCCGCACGCCTCCTAATTCCGAACCCTGAGAACGCTGCATTAGATCCGCCGCTGTCCGTGCCCCTTGAATCGGATCATAGGTATCGATCAAAAGGGCTGACTGGGGGAAATACCGCCGAAAGGATTCAAAAGCATGAGGCTCATTCTCAGATAGGGTGGCCAAGGCCATCACCAGCGAGTGGGCCATCGTCCCGGCGGGTTTACGACCCAGCTTGAGGGCTGCCAAAACATTTGATGTGGCATTAAACCCCGCCGCCAGGGCTGCCCGCGCTGCCCACATAGCCGCATGAGGGCCAAATGCCCGCCGGGTGCCAAACTCCAGTAACACGGCATCGGGGCCAGCCGCATCCCGCATTCGAGCCGCCTTGGTGGCAATGAGGGTTTGATAGTTGAGGGTGGTCAGCAAGTAAGTCTCCACCAACTGGGCTTGCCACAATGGAGCCTCCACCCGCAACAATGGCTCGTGAGGAAAAATCGCTGTCCCCTCCGGCACCCCCCAAATATCCCCCTCAAACCGACAGGATCCCAGCAGATCCCAAAACCGCTCCGGTGCCCCCTCAAATAGTCCTGTGCCCTTCAACACCGCTAAATGCTCAGGGGTAAACCGCAAGGCTTGCAGATACTCCACCGCTTGAGTCAGCCCCATCGCCACCAAATAGCCAAAATCCGGGGGCAACCGCCGCACAAACAACTCAAAGGCTGCTGGCTGCTGCTCCACCTCCTCCCCCACATAACAGGCAGCCATGGTCAGTTGATATAGATCTGTCAGCAGGCTGTAATCGGTTGGACTCAAGGACAAATCGGCAGGCAGCTCGATCACAATCAGGATCCTTAGGTGAGCAGGTCTTTGGCCTAATTATAGTAGAAATCACCAAATCTCTTTCCCTTCTGGATTGGGGCTTCGTCCCACAGCAGCAATTCCACAGTCGCACTGTAGCCATCGCAAAGCCATGGCTCAGATCCTGCAGCAACTGATTTGAATATCCAGCCCGTGTTGTCGAGCCAGGGGTCGTAATCGCTCCATACAGCGGTTTCCTGTCTAATGAGGTACGGTTACAATTGAACCTATAGCAATCAGAAATGACTTATGAGAAGCTTCCATACATAGCACCAATTCAAATCTGAAGTGCAACAGTCTTGGATATCTCTCCATAGAATACTTCAAAAGGAGTTTGACAGGCAAGTGATTGCCTCGGTCGATGGTTCACTCATTCCACAACCTTCTCTAGCTGTTCTGGTTTGATTACTCTAAAGTTTGTCTTTTTGGGGAAGTATTGCCTAATCAGTCCATTTGTATGCTCATTCAGCCCTCGTTACCATGAATGATATGGGTTGGCGAAATACCATGATATACCCAGACTCTTTGCTAGTTCTTCATGCCCGCTAAACTCTTTACCGTTATCCGATGTTATCGTTCTCTTCTTGTCGCTGCCTAATCTTGAGAATAACCTCTTTGTTACTTCATTGATGGCTGCTGCTGTCTTTGATTTTGCTAAGCCTGCCATCAGAAACTTTGACGCTTTATCCACATGAGTCACGATAACTCCTTGGTGATTTCCCCCAATTATCGTGTCACTCTCCCAGTGCCCAACCTCTTTCTTCAGGTTCGCTATCTCTGGACGTTACTCAATTCCTACTCTACCTGGAATGCTCTCCCTACC
>CAZODP010000019.1:0-37976 GCA_964578595.1 uncultured bacterium | reverse complement strand
GAGAGATAAACATATTACTAGTTAAGTTCTCAACTTCAGTACCAGTTAGTACCGTGTCAAGTCCTATCTCAGGTAAATAATCTGTATCCATCAGATCCATAAGCTCATGGCGTAGATACTCAACTATATCCTTTTGATCCTTTTGCCAGAATAACCTAGATTTAGGTTTACTGGTATCCACTGCTAATAGTATGTGTATGTGTATGTGTGGGTGACATAATCCGTAGTACAGCGACTTAGGATCTTTGTTTACAGTCATCTCATTGATCCAAAAGTAACCAACAACAGGGAATGATTTACGTCTAAATAAAGTAGATAAACCTTTGTGCATCTTATCGAATGATGATCTGATATCCTTTGGCTCACAGTCTTTTACAGTGATTGTAAGGTGAACAATACACTTAAACTGTATTTCTTCTGTTGGATGTTGTTCTAGCGGATCCCCTAACAAGTAAGTTAGTAAAGCTGAGTTGAGTCTAGCTCTTAACTTAGCTCGTTTCTTGCCCTGGCATATTGGGCACATAGGATGATCACAATAGGATCGTCTATGTTGGATGTAGTTACTTTGACAGTCTTTAAGAGTTTTAATAACTTTTGGGATACTACCAGATGGATACTTGTCATCGTATATTAGATATTTTAGTATCTTAATTGTACTTTGACTTGCAGATACTAGATTCTCTGTTGTAGGATTGGAGCAGGTAAGTTGAAACATTGGATCCCTAGGGTGGCAGAGTGGTAGCTCCATCTTAGGGATCTTTAATTTGAAAAGCTAGTTAGCAAGAAATAGCTGATTTTGGACTAGAAAAATTGCGCTTTCTGTGAGGCCCTAGAAGGGCTGTGAAGCGGTTGGGGGTATGAGAGCCTAGCTTGAGACGTTGAAGGGCATAGACGGGGCTAGGAGAGGCCAGAGAGACAAGAGAGAGAATGTCTGAGTGTGGGTAGCGATCAGATTTGGTAGATGAAATTGTGAATGAGTCTGTTTGCTGTTGTGGTCATCTCAGTAGCACTATCAGAGCTGGAATGAAGCGATCAGCCAACTGAGCAGGGATTAGGCGTATGTTGCCTGAGAGGGGGCTAGCAAGCGATTCTAGGCACTTGGAGAGAGAAGCCAGTGTGGTATGGCAGGAAAAGGCTTTCATCGGTTCTGGATATAAAAACGCTTTAAGTTGGTTTAGTAATAAATACTCATGTGGGAGAAAGATTGTTCTCCCAACAGCCCCACAAAGCTCTACCATTGGAGATCAGCCACAGGGATCCTAGTTGCATTTGGGAGAATAATGGGAGAATATAATCTAATCCTCATTAGACAGTGAGCTACAGGATCCCTGTAATCCTTACTGGATACACATTTGGAGAGGTGTCCGAGTGGTCGAAGGAGCAGCACTGGAAATGCTGTGTAGGGCAACTTACCGTGGGTTCGAATCCCACCCTCTCCGTTCCTTATATTTTGCTCAAATCCCAGTCTTTATTCAAAGTCATTGTTCAAAAATCAGTTTCAGAGACATCCCCGGATCCCTGTGCCACACTAGGTACGATTTTGAGCACGGCTTTAGGATCCGGTGGTGCCATGGGTTCAAGCGACTTCAAGCTAGGGCAAATGCTGGGTTTGGTGCTGGGTTTGCTCTGGCCTGGGATCCCAGTTTGGGCACAAAGCACCTTTGGGATCCTGGGCCAGCCGGTTTTAACCCTTCAGCCCATCGAGGGCCAGAGCAGCCAGGAGCGGCTGATGGAAGTGGAGCAACGGTTTCAAACGATCCTGGCCCAAGCCCCCGATGCCACCCTCACCGTCCAAGTCAGCGGGGATGCTGAACAGGCGGAAATTCGTATTAACAACCAGCTTTTGGTGAGCGTAACACCCGCCGATGCTGAGGCCAATAGCACCCGCCAAGTGGATGCGTTGGCCCAACTGTGGGGACAACAACTGACGGCAGCCCTCAACCAATCCCAGTCCACCCTGCTCAAAACGGCTGAACTGCCCCAGACCCTGATGCTGGCGGGACGAGTGTATCAGCGACTTGATCAGGATATTGCTGATCTAGGGCGGTTTGTTACCGATGGCACCCGGATCGGCAACCAGGTGGTCTACTGGGAAATCTCGGCCCAAAACTTGGGATCTGTGCCCTATTCGGAACCCCTCGATTTTCCGGATCCGCCTCCCACTCAGCTTTTTGTGCTCAATCGCTATCGGACGTTTGTGGGCTATCAGGCTCCGCCCTAGCTCTGGATACCCAAGATCTGTGGGGTCATGCCTACGGGGGCTGTGGCCACAGGGATCCACAGGCTAGGATCCAATGGCTCTATTGCATTTGCCACGATGTCTCTATCTGCTCGTGTTCTCTATGGTCTGCGTGCCGACCAATTTCGGCATCCGGTGGATTTACAGGCCACTCGGTCGTTGCAGCAATTGCCCGGATTGGGGCTGCTGATCCAAAACCTGTTGGGGCCAACGGCTGAGCAGATTTTTTATCTCGACAATATGGCCTCCAGTTTGCAGGTGGGGCCAAAACAATTGCCAGAGCTGCACACGCTGCTGGTGGAAGCCTGCCGGATCCTGGATCTGGAGGTCCCTCAGCTCTATGTGCGCCAAAACCCTGTCCCCAATGCCTACACCTTTGCCATGCGGGGCAAGCAGCCGTTTATTGTGATCCATACCGCCCTGCTCGATCTACTAGAACCAGACGAGATCCGAGCGGTGATCGCCCACGAACTGGGACATCTCAAGTGCAACCACGGCGTTTACTTGACCATGGCCAATATCCTAATGCTGTCGGCGGGCCTGATCCCCTTTGGGGGTGTCTTGCAGCAAACGTTGCAGGATCAGTTGATGCAATGGGTGCGTTGTGCTGAGTTTAGCTGTGACCGGGCCGCCCTGCTGGTCAGTCAGGATGCCCGCACGGTGGTCTCGGTTTTGATGAAACTCTGCGGCGGATCCCCCAAACTAGCCCCTCAACTCAATGTGGATGCCTTTTTGGAGCAGGCCCGTACCTACATCAACCTGGACGATGATCTCTGGCAGCAGCAGCTCAAGCAACTCCAGGACGCAGGCCGATCCCATCCGGTGCCGGTACTGCGGGCCAGAGAGATCGACCGCTGGTACAAAAGCCACAGCTATCAAGAGATTCTGGATCGGCAACGATAGGGGCAACGATCCCCAAGCTCCAGCCCTTGAGCAACCCTTTTGCAAGATTTAAGATTTACTAAAGGTATAAGACCATTAAAAGCCCCTCCCGGTATCGAGAGAGGCGGATTTTAAGAACCTTTGAGCATCAAAGCAGAGCCAAGTGGGCTGCAAAGGGGATTGAGGAGATAGCAGAGATTACTCCAAATCCACCTTGAGCAGGCGGCTGTAGGTTTCACCGCCATCATTGTCGCTAGCCACCCAGAAGCCTCCCTCAACCACCGTCAGCCCCTCGGCTTTTTCCTCCAGCCAGTTGTGATCCGCCAGGAGATCCACCACCAAGGTTTTTTCGATCAAGGATCCGGTCTCTACCCCTTCTAGTTCCACTTGATAGACCCGCTTAACCCTGGCATTGGCGGCCCCGTTGGCTCCCCCTTGGTTATCCCGCTCCAAAATTAGGAAGCTGCCGTCCGGCTGACGGGCGATCTCACTCAGACCCACCCAGCCATCGACATTATCGTCATCCAGAGGGTAGAGCACATAAGACCAACTGGAGTCCTCTAGGTCATAGCCATAGATCCGCACCTGACCCTCAGGATCCCCCTCAAATTCCCGCTGCACAGCGACATAGACCACCGTGCCGTCTTGATTGGTGGCCACCCCTTCAAAGCCAAAGCGGGTGATGGCAGCGGCATCTGCCTCTGGCAACAGGATCTCCTCTTGTACTTCTCCCTCGCCATTGACCCGGATCAGTAAATTGGGTTTTTCGCGGCCTTCGCGGTCATCCCCTTCACTGACCAGCCAAAAGCCCCCCTCAGCGGCCAGGGTGATCCCTTCTGGGTCATAGCTGACCGGATCCCCGTCTTTGGTCAGGATCAACACATCGCTGATATTGGCGCGGTTGTTGTCCAAGGTGATGGTGTAGATCCGAGAAGGGGCGATAGCGCTGTCAGGGACGGCAAACAATTGTTGAGGATTTTGGGGATTGACCTGCAAGCCACTGATGGCACTGAAAGGCCGATTCAAGCTCAACGTTTGGAGCAATGGCTCAGTGGCGGTGTAGGGATCCACCGGCTCGGTGCTGGCCTGCCAGATATCAATCGTGCCATCCCCTTCATTGGCACTCAAGATCAAGTTGCGCTGCGGCAAGGGCAGGATCCCTTCGGGGGCCAAGCCTGTGGGCAAAAAGGCCAGCCGTTGCGGATTAGCCCCATCTGTGATGTCGGCAACAATCATAAAGCTGCCCCGCTCGGAGGCCACAAAGGCGAGATCTTGATCCCCAAAACGGGCCACCGCTCCCCCTTCCATTTCAATGCCCCGGTTTTCGGAGCGGCCTTCGGGATATTGGCCCCGCAACACGGCCAGTTCTTCGGCCCGACTGTCGCTGTCATAGACCACTGCCCCCTCCAGATCAAAAATGGACCAGCCCCGTCCCCCTGACCAGATATCATCCCCAAAGCTCTCTAGGCTGGTATCTCCCTCATTGAGAGTGACAAGATATTGGCCATCTGGGGTAAAGCCGATGGTATCCGGCTCACGGCGGCCTTCAAAGGCTTGGATCAGGCTGATTTCCCCATCCTCGATCAGGTCAGCCTTGGCATGAACCGAAGTCCCCGCCGAAAAGATCCGGATCACGGACGCTTCGGCAATGTCGATCAGGGCAATAGCATTGTTTTCTTGGATACTGACGGCGGCCACACTGCCATCGGCATTGATGGAAATATACTCCGGCTGCGGATCCTGGGGCCAATTCACCCCGGCGATATCGCTCAGATCTAGATCCACCGTTGTGGCCATCGAGGCCGCCGGATCCTCAGCATTCAAACTCACAATCACCACCGATCCAGGCCGGGATCCGGGCAAAGTCTCCTCATCTTCTTCATCCTCAATGGCCACAATCACCTTGGATCCATCGGGGGTGATGGCCAAACTGTCGGGGCCAATACCAGGCAGAACCAGCTCCGCCACCCGCTCGCGGCTCTCCACATCAATAAACACCAGGGATCCGGGCTGCTGATCGGCTAAGGTCTGTCCGGCCTCTTCATCGATTAGAAATAAGACCGCCACAATCGCCAACTGACCATCGGGGGTGATGGCCACCGAGGTGGGTTCTCCCAAGTCACTGACATCAACTGATCCCAATAGCTCTGGATTGAGGGGATCCGTGATGTCCACAAACCCAACCGCCTGATCGCCAGCATTGGTAAAAGCAAGGGTGTTGCCATCTGGTGTGGCCGAGACGATCTCCGCCACTGCCCCCCCCACCGGGAAGCGATTCAGATGAATAAACCCCTGGATAGAAGTTGCTTCCTGTGCCATCCCCTGTAGCCCGATCCCAGTGCTACTCGCCACACCCGCCAACAAAAGGGGGAGCCAGGATCCGATTTTGATGTGTTGCACGACACTCTCCTTACTCGATAAAACCACTGATGTCAGCAGCATAGACTACTTTGATCACCAAAAATTGCCTAGAATCGCTGCTTTGCCGAGCAATCCCCGTCCAATGGTCAACCTTCGGCAGCGGTTTCACCACTTGGGGAACTCTGGGATCCCATCAGCTCAGGATCCTCAGCACAATCGGCTGGCTCAAGCTGGGCTAATTTTTGGCCAATGGCGGGTTCGGTCCCCTCCAGCAGCCGTTCAAAGTTGCGGCGATGGGTCAAGAGCACATACAATCCTCCCGCCAACCCAAACAATCGATAGGGCAAGGGCTGGGCAAAGGCTCCCATCAGCAGTGACAACGACAGAGCCGCCACGATTGAACTCAGGGAGACAATCTGAGTCAGCCCCAGCGTTAGCAGCCAGATGCCACCGGTGATGCCCGCCACCGGCCAGGCCATCGCCACCAGGATCCCCAGGCTGACCGCCACCGACTTGCCGCCTCGAAATTGCAGCCAAATTGGGCGACTGTGGCCAACAATGGCAGAAAGAGCTGTAATAACCACTAGCCATGCCAAGGACGCTGGATCCCCCTGTTCAGCCCCAGTGGAGGCCACAATGGAGGCCAGCATGACCGCCATGGATCCCTTGAGCACATCCACCCCCAATACAATTAGAGCGGGGAGCTGGCCCAGGGTTCTTAAGATGTTGGTGGCCCCCATCGAGCCGGATCCATGCTCACGGATATCAATTCCACCCCAAGCCCGCCCTACCCAATAGCCTGTCGGGATGGATCCCAGCAGATAGCCCACAAAGATACACAGCAGTATCGCCAAGACTGTCATCATAGTGAGACCCAACTAAAAACACCCTAGACCTATCACATTCGCGGCCCCATCATGGCTCCTCAAGAAAACTCATCCCAGTCTCGCCAACCAGTGACTCAGCCCCAGGAGTTGCTAGACCTCTATGCCCAGGGTCAGCGAGATTTCCGAGGGGCAAAGCTGGGGGAGAGCTATCTCAAGGAGGTCTGTCTACAGGGAGCCTACCTGGAGGGGGCTGATCTGCGGGGGGCCAATCTTTTGTCTGCGGATCTGCGGGGGGCCTATCTGGGGGCAGCCGATTTGCGGGGGGCCTATCTGGGGGGAGCCGATCTCACCGGGGCTTTTTTGCCGGGGGCGTTGGCCCAGGGGACGGTCTTAGCGGGGGCCAATCTCTGGCAGGCTCACCTGCGCGGTATCCTGATTGATGAGGCCACAACCCTGGATCCCAAGTGGCAGTTGGTTTGTGATTTATTGTCGGGACATCGTCCCCCTGGATCTTTAGAAAGTGTGGATCTGAGTGGGGCACGACTGTACTGGGCCAATTTGCAAGGGTTGGATCTGTGGGGGGCCAATCTGCGCAATGCCGATCTGTGGCGGGCCAACCTGAGTGGGGCGCAGCTCACCAATGCGGTGCTCTGGGAGGCGGGCCTGAGTTGGGCGGATCTGTGCGGAGCGGATCTGAGCGGGGCTGAGCTGGATGGGATCAGCTTGATGGGGGCCTCCTATGATGAGACCACTCGGTTTCCGGCCCTATTTAATCCTGGCCAAGCCGGCATGAAGTGGGTGGACTAAATCGAACCTTTGCTCGAACCTTTTTCGGATCCACATACAATTAGATTTGACTAATAGATTTGACTCAACCTTGGGCGAGGGTGGGCTAAACCCGTACTTTCCTTGAGTCAGATTTGTGATCATATTTGTTTGTGGGGATCAGCTTTGCTGAACCTCAGGTTTACCCGCATTCGGAGACTTAACTTTTGATCGAACGTTACACGCTGCCCGAAATGGGATCTCTGTGGACACCTGAGGCCAAATTGCAGGCTTGGCTGCGGGTGGAGATTGCTGTCTGTGAGATCCAGGCCCAATTGGGTCGGATCCCTGTCGAAGCCCTGGCGCAGATCAAGGCCAAAGCAGCCTTTTCACTGGAGCGGGTGGCGGAGATTGAGGCCGAAGTCCAGCACGATATGATCGCCTTTCTGACCAATCTCAACGAAAATGTCGGCGATGCAGGCCGCTATATCCACATGGGGCTGACCAGCTCAGATGTGATCGATACGGCTCTGTCGCTGCAATTGGTGGATTCCGTGGATCTGCTGTTGCAGGCTCTTGAGCAATTGATCTTGACTTTGCGAGCACGGGCCACCGAGCATCGAAATACCATTATGGTGGGGCGCAGTCACGGGATCCATGCCGAGCCGATCACGTTTGGATTTAAGCTGGCGGGCTGGCTAGCGGAATGTCTCCGTCACCAGCAACGGTTACAGACCCTGCGCCATACCGTCGCGGTGGGCCAAATCTCTGGGGCAGTGGGCACCTATGCCAATGTCTCACCTGATGTGGAGCGACTCACCTGTCAAAGGCTGGGACTGGAGCCAGATACCGCCTCCACCCAAGTGATCTCACGGGATCGCCACGCCGACTATATGCAGGTGCTAGCCCTGATCGGATCCTCGCTAGAACGATTTGCTGTCGAGATCCGCAATCTCCAGCGCACCGATGTCCTCGAAGTCGAAGAATACTTCGCCAAAGGGCAAAAAGGATCCTCGGCTATGCCCCACAAGCGCAATCCGATCAAATCTGAGCAGATCAGCGGCTTGGCTCGTCTACTGCGAGGGTACGCCCTTTCTGCCCTCGAAAATATCCCTCTGTGGCACGAGCGAGATATCTCCCACAGCTCTGTTGAGCGGGTGATTTTGCCCGATGGGTCGATCCTTTTGCACTATATGCTGGTGCAGATGACCCACTTGATCGGCAAGCTCCAAATCCATTCCCACAATATGGAGCGCAATCTCAATATCTACGGGGGAGTGATCTTTAGCCAGCAGGTGCTCTTAGCCCTGGTGGATCAGGGGCTGAGCCGCGAAGACGCCTATGCCATCGTTCAAGACAATGCCCATCGAGCCTGGAATCATCCCGGAGGCAACTTTAAGCAAAACCTGCTCTCGGATCAGCGGATCCTGGATCGCCTCACCCCGGCGGATATTGACCGTTGCTGCGATCCTCAACGGCATCTCCAGCACCTAGAGGTCATCTATGAACGGGTGGGGATCTAGTTAGCCCCGAAGTTAGCCCCGAACCGATGAGTCAGCAACGGATGGGCCAGATCTCGTGTAAGAAAAGACTGGGAAAGAGACATCTAACTCCAGAGGGATCCCATCTTACCTAGTGGTGATCTGGTGGTTTTAGGCGGTGACATCGGTGCGATAGATGGCCTTGGCATCCGGCCCAAACGAGATCACATCCCCTGGCTTGAGCTGGTGGGCGGTCAGCTTTTGGCCATTGATCAGCAGACCATTGGTGCTGGGTTTGCCCTCCACATCCCCATCCAGGATCCGGTAATAGTAGGATCCGGGTCGCTCAGCCGGCACCCGCAGCAGCATGGCGTGATAGCGAGAGGCAAACTGCGAATTGAGGCAGATATCATTGGCCAGATCCCGCCCAATAAAATACTTGGCCGAACTCAGGGCATGAGTCCGGCGACCATCCCGGTCTTCAACGACCAAAAGATGCTGAGGCAGGGAGCTGTCAGAGGCAGCAGAGGCATCGACCATAGCCACGATTACCACCAAGATGGAAAAGAGCGAGGGTGTTTCAGGCTGGAGTCACACCCCTGTAACCTGCCAACCCATTTGCATGATCTAGTTTGCACCGGATCTGTCATTAGCCTATCAAGTCCAGTCCACGATAGAACTCACCCAAGCCGCAACATGACCTGATCAGAGCATAGTCGCAGACGGATCCTACTTTTTATGCAGCTTACCGAACAACGTGATCAGTCACATCCCCCCAAAGCCGCAGGCTTTGAACAGTATTTGGCTACAGATGGGCTGCAGAAGGGATCTCTGTACTGAGAGTCGAAAAACTCAAGGTCTACACCCAAAGTCTAAATCTCAGCCTAGCTTTGCTTGAACAGAGCCAGTTGATCGATTTCGGCTGTTCGCTCTTGCAACTGAATTGACAACTGTTCGCAGACCAGATCGCAGAGTTGAAAGAGAGTGGGATCCGTAATCTGGTAGTAGACCGTCACCCCCTGTGGATGACGGCTGACCATCCCCGCTTGGGTCAAGAGCTTAAGGTGCTTGGACACATTGGCTTGCCCCATCTCGGTCAAAGCCATAATCTGGGAGACATTTTTGGATCCGCTTTTGAGGGTGCAGAGGATCTGAAGCCGACTCACCTCTGAGAGCACCTTAAAATACTCTGCTACCCGCGCTAGGGCCGCCGGAGAAATCCCAGCCCAAGAACAGTCTGAGCTAGCAGGATCAGCCTTTGTGGGATTGAGGACAACTGGGGTCTGGGGCATGAGCAAAAGCAGGAGTGTAGGAACGCTGGGGATATGTCTATATTTATAGTATCGAAATATAGCTTAGCAGTGATGTAGTCGATACGCCTAAAAATAGGTTCTGAAAAATAGGTCCTGAGGTGGCCTGCTGAAGTTTTTCATCATTTGTAACGATGGCAGAAGGATCCCGGATCCTTGGGTTAAAGTAAATGAGCCGAATTCAACTATTGGCCATGACAGCATTTTCACCTTCTGCGCTGGATCCGGCCCAGATGACAGCATCTGATGTTGCAGCCTTGGCCCAGAGGCTAGAGCAAAACGAATACACCACCGTTTTTGGCCCTCTCGAAGATTGGCATCTGTTGCGAGCGGTGGCCTTTCACTTGCCAGAGCTGGTGGTGCCCTATCGCCATTTGCTCGAGCTAGAGGTTGATGAGGACTGATCCTGAGGGATCCGCATGGATTTTAGTCGGGATGATAAATCAGGATCAGTTTTGACCAGGGATCAGTTTGACCGGGGATCAGTTTGACCGGGGATGAGACCAGAGGTTGAAAATTTCTGTCCCTTGTCGGTATGATTGAAAGACTCTTCTTGGCTCTGGCTGCTGCGGGTGCAGTGTGAGCTATGACGGAGAGCTTGGAGAGGTGGCTGAGCGGTTGAAAGCGGCTTCCTGCTAAGAAGTTATGGGGTCAAAAACTCCATCGAGGGTTCGAATCCCTCCCTCTCCGTTTTGGGTTAAGCATGGGTTAGACAGATCTATCTGCACTGGAAAGACTAAATGCAGGGGAAAACTACTCGTTGGGTTCTGCGGGATCATTCAGTTCTTCGGGGACAGGATCCGGATTGAGTGGATCCCTGGGTGATGTCAGGATTGGGGTTGTAGGCAGCAGGGGGCAACCGCCGGGAATCGTGCTCTGGGTCAAGGATCCACCCCACTTACAGAGGTAGTACCGCTGGTCGTCCGACAGGCTTTGGGCACCGGTGAGGCGGCAGTTATGAACGATAGCTCCAGCGCCGTCGCCGGTTTTGAAATTGGGGGCGTGTTTGGGGCGATCGGGACTGGCGGTGTCGAGGGATCCCACATATAGCAGGGTTTTGTGCAGGATGGCGCCTCTCAAATCGGCTCCGCTGAGGTTGGCTCCGCTGAGGTTGGCGTAGCTCAGATCACACCCCCGCAGATTGGCTCCCTCTAGGCTAACGCTGCTCAGGTCTACGCCCCGCAGATCGGTGTTGCTCAGATTGGTTCCCTCCAAAAAGGTTTTGAGATCGATCACCCGGATCCCGCGCTGGCGATCCCGTTGATAGCCCCCTCGACCATCCAAAATCGGTCGGCCCAGGTGCTGATCCCGCCGCAGGGGACTGAGCAGATTGGCAGTGGATAAAAAGCGTAGGATCTTGGCCTTGCCACCCGGATCCAGCCCTGTCAAGATCGCTGCGGTCCGCCCCTGGGCAATGGCTCGTTCCAGCGGCCAGTCTTCCAGTTGACCTTGGGGATCCAGCACCAGGTCTGAGATGCCCTGAAAGTAGGTATCAATGGTCTGTTGTTGGGTGATCAGGTTTTGTTGCAGGGTCAGATCCCGGGAGATCACATATTGTCGCCAGGCGATAAAGGCGGCCACGATGGCGATCAAAATCTGCCCCACCGCCCCAATGATCTCTCCCAAGGCGGCCACCGCATCCCAGCCCAACTGAGTTACCTGCTCTGTTAACCAGCGGGATCCGCCTGTGAGGTAAAAAACGGCCCCGGTGGCGATCACCAGAGCGATCAGCGCCAATAGCCCGGTCAGACGATCCATCTGCACCGGATCCTCCTGGATGCGATCCCAGGCGTGTCCAAGGGGGATCAACCACCGCCATCCGCCTGCCATCAATAGGAACCCGGTGGCCAGCCAGCCCATGCCTGGGATCCAAATCCCTAGCCCCAGTCCCACAAAACCGACCCCCAAGCTGAGGATCCAAAGGGAAGAGTGGCGAAAGGTCGAGCGAGTTTTGACCATACAATCAGCGACAACCAGCAGCAGAGGGGCAAAGAGCCAAATATCACGCTATCCCAGACCCAGCCTCGGATCCCAGAACTTTAGACTGATCTCCAGATCGGATCCGGTGGGGGCAAACGCGGCTGAGAATAGCGGCTGAGAATATCTGGCGGCCCTGAGATAAGCATACGGCTTGGGAGATAATGAGAAGTCTGCGACCTCACATACCCGATTTGCCAGCGGTAACGTTTGCTCAGCTTGCTCCCGTGAACACCTCCAGCCAGCCCCGCCTCAACTTAACCCCCCCAGATATTCAGCGGAGTCAACAGCTCCAAACCCTCTGCATGGAACGGATCCGGCAGGTGGGGGCGGTCACATTTGCTCAGTTTATGGAGTGGTGCTTGTATGAGCCAGAACTGGGTTACTACGAGTCTGTTCACAATCCGATTGGACGGCGGGGGGATTTTGTCACCTCTCCTCAGGTGGCTGCCGATTTTGCGGAGTTGGTGGGGGAGCAGTTTGTCCAGATGTGGGAGATTTTGGGCAAGCCAGCTCCGTTTGTGCTGGTGGAGATGGGATCCGGATCGGGGCTACTGGCCCAAGATCTGCTCACCTACCTGCATGAGATGCACCCGGTACTCTGGGGATGCTTGACTTATTTCAGTGTGGAGCGCTCAGCCCAGATGCGGCAGCGGCAGCGACAGAATTTGCCCCCTAGCCTTGAGGATGGCACCTGGCAGGTGGTGGAGAGCCTAGACGAGATCCCAGGATCGATTGTGGGCTGTATTTTTTCAAATGAGCTGCTGGATGCCCTGCCCGTCCATCGTCTGCAAATTCGGGAGGGATCCCTGCAAGAAATCTATGTGACCCTTGCGGAGGACGAGACAGGGCCAGCCTTGACTGAATCGCTGGGGGAGCTGTCTAGCCCGCGCTTGACTGAGTATTTTGAGACCGTTGGGATCCGCTTGCCCAGTGACCAGCACCCTGAAGGCTATCGGACTGAGGTCAATTTGGCTGCAACAGAGTGGATCCAGTCGGTGGCTGCTCGGTTGGAACGGGGCTATCTGCTCACCATCGATTATGGTCATCCCGCCCACCGCTACTATCATCCCAACCGTTCCACCGGGACATTGCTCTGTTATCGACAACACATCAGCCTGGACAGCCCTTATGAGTGGATCGGATCCCAGGACATCACCGCCCATGTGGACTTCACCGCATTACAGACCTTTGGGCAGCGGGTGGGGCTGGAGAGCTTGGGGCTGACTCAGCAGAGTTTCTTTTTGGTCAATCTGGGATTACTAGAGCGGATTGCCACCCTCCCTCAGGTGCAGGGTAGCCAGCAACCCAGTCAGATTTTGCAGCGGCGACAGGCGCTCCACACCCTCATGGATCCTTTGGGTCTGGGGCAGTTTGGGGTGCTGGTGCAGTGCAAGGGATTATCTAGCCCCGAAAGGCGGATCCGGCTTAGGGGGCTAAGCTAGGTCTTAAACCCATGCGGTCAGCCCTGTAAGATGGCATCAAAAAATAGTGCCGATTAGCATTAAATAGCGCCGATTGTGACCCCAATGTCCCTCGCAGCCCAGTCCAAAACTCTAATCATTAGTGCTGATGCCTGAGGATCCTGTCAGTTCTTCATCTATTTTGGCTGGGCCAGATTTGGCGCGGCTGACGAAGGCATTGACCTTTGAAGCGGAGCGGGGCTTTGGGGATGTACAAGGCAAGCATGAGCGATTCTCGCAGTTTTTGGGAGGATCCTTGGCCCAAGAGCCGCCCGCCCACTGGCATCTGGATGCTATCGACACAGCTAAGTGGCAGGATCTAGCGCAGCGATATCAGCAATATCCTCACTTAGATTTAGAAGATCGCCAACATCTGGTGGCCGAAACCCGCCGCTGGATCCATCAGATTCGCCAGCAGTTGCAGCCCCCGCCAGGCCCTAAGCCTGCCTATATCCGCAAGCCGGATCCGGGCCTGAGTTTGGATCAGCCGGTGCAATTTTTGAAAGGAATGGGCGAAAAATCTGCCGCCAAATTGGCCCAATTGGGGTTGCTTACCGTCAGGGATGCTCTATTTTATTTCCCCCGCGACTATATCAATTTCAGCGAAAAAGTCAGGATCCGAGATCTCAAAGAAGGTGAGACGGTGACATTGGTGGGTACGGTGCGGAGTGTGTCTTGTTTCACCAGTCCCAAAAACAAAAATCTATCTATTTTTAATCTCAAGCTCGCCGATGAAAGTGGGGTTATTCATCTGAGTCGATTTTATGCAGGACGGCAATTTGCCCAACGGGGCTGGCAAGAAACATTGCTGAAGCAATATCCTCGCGGATCGCTGGTGGCGGCCAGCGGATTAGTCAAAAAAAGCAAGGTGGGACTCACCCTCAACAACCCGGAGTTTGAGGTCTTAGGCTCCGAGGATGATGATATTCGCTCTCTCAAAATTGGCAAGATTCAGCCCAAATATGCCCTCACTGAAGGGATCCGTCCCGATCTAGTGCGCAAAGCCACTTGGGAAGCCCGCCCCGCCGCCGCCCTGATACAGGATCCGATCCCCTCCAAACTATTGCAAGCCCTAGAGCTGATGGATCTGCCCCAAGCCATTCAGCAGGTTCACTACCCTGAGACCGGAGAACTGATGCAGGCGGCGCGGCGGCGGTTGGTCTTTGATGAGTTTTTTTATTTGCAGCTAGGACTACTTTTGCGGCGAAAGCAATATCAAGAACAGTCCAAATCTTTGCCCCGCTATCAACCCAAACAAGGGGAATTAGTAGATCAGTTTTACAAAATACTACCTTTTGATCTGACTCAAGCTCAGCAGCAGGTGATCACGGAGATATTACAGGATTTAGCTCAGCCCATCCCCATGAATCGGCTCGTCCAAGGAGATGTGGGATCCGGCAAGACGGTAGTGGCCGTGGTGGCTCTTCTGGCCGCTATTCAAGGGGGGTGGCAGACAGCTTTGATGGCCCCCACAGAGGTCTTGACAGAACAGCACTATCGAAAGTTGGTGGGCTGGTTTGGCCAATTAGGTCTGCCGGTGGAATTATTGACAGGATCGACGCCAGCAGCCAAACGGCGAGATATTTTGCGCCAACTCCAAACCGGAGAATTACCTTTGGTGGTGGGCACCCATGCCCTGATCCAGCCAACCGTAGAATTCAACCATTTAGGTTTAGTGATCATTGATGAACAGCATCGATTTGGAGTTGAGCAACGGGCGGCTTTGCAACGAAAAGGAGATCACCCAGACGTGTTGAATATGACTGCAACTCCGATCCCGCGCACCTTAACCTTGACCTTACATGGGGATCTTGATGTCTCACAAATAACAGAATTACCTCCTGGACGAAAGCCTGTTCAAACAGTGGTCTCTCGCCCTTCAGATCGAGCGCACATTTATGAGCTAGTGCGGCGGGAAATTGTTCAGGGTCGTCAGAGCTATGTGGTGTTGCCACTGATTGAGGACTCTGAAAAGAGTGATCTCAAATCTGCCATTGAAGAACACCAACGTCTGCAAGAAAAAATCTTCCCTCAGTTCCGAATTGGCCTTCTCCATGGACGTATGAGTTCTGCGGATAAAGATGCTGTAATTACTGCTTTTCGAGATCAGGAATTGGATATTTTAGTATCTACGACAGTAGTGGAAGTTGGTGTAGATGTACCCAATGCAAGCGTCATGATTATTGAACACGCTGAGCGGTTTGGTCTCTCACAATTACATCAACTTCGGGGACGAGTTGGACGGGGATCCGCTCAATCTTTTTGTATTTTGATGAGCAGCAGTAAGACTGATACAGCCATGCAACGGCTCAAGGTTTTAGAGCAGTCTCAAGATGGCTTCTTTATTGCCGAGATGGACTTACGGTTTCGCGGCCCCGGCGAAGTGATGGGAACTCGCCAATCAGGGCTACCAGATTTTGCGCTCGCTAGCCTGATGGAAGATCAAGATGTTTTGGAACTGAGTCGTGCGGCTGCGGAAAAAATTATAGAAAGCGATCCCGATCAGTCCAAGTATCCTGAGCTTTGGGCCAGAGCAACCGCAAAACAGTTACGAGCTTGAGGATCCAATTTTTCTCTATTGATAACCAGCAGATATCAGATTACTCAAACTATATCAACACTAGGAAGAAGGAACAGCAAAATCAGTCAATTGGATCTCGCGAATAAAACTCGAGGCTCCAGAATGGCTAATGACAAGATAGTCCTCAGCCCGTGTCAAAGCTACATAAAAGAGTTGACGCTCCACCTGCTCGTCTGAATCATTAAACCCAGATGGCAATTCGTCTGCCCAAAGAATATAGACGGCTCGGTACTGCAACCCTTTGGCCGAGTGAATGGTCTGCACTTTAACAGTGGGATCCGCAATCTGTACTCTAGCCTTACGGTTAGATTTATCTGAGAGCCATGTTACGGGGGCAATCTCCTGATTGAGTTTATCAATAAACAGACGAAACTCGTTCTCCATTCTTTTAGTCAGCCTGGGATAAAAGATCCCTATCTCACGAGGTTTAAGCGGTTCAATAGGTTGCCCGAACCAATCGCCACTCAAAAGAGATTTAATAACTGAAGTACATCTTTCAAGTTCTTCTTCTTTGTAGCGAGCTTGCACAAGAATAGGCTTAGGCCCTGATCGAGTACATTTTTCTGGATCCACTGAAAGAGAAAGAATGGTGTCATCTAATTCCTCTGGGATATTGGTACTAGATGAGTCGTCAGAAGCAGAAAAGATCTGGGCTAGTTTGACAATTTGCCGAGTGTTTCTGTAGTTCTTATCCAAGTCAAACTTAGCAGAGACAGTCCGCCCGCGAGCATTGATCCCAAGCTGACTCCATCGGATCCGATGACGTCTGTATAATCCTTGATTGCCATCACCAACAATGACAAGATCACCGTCTTCAGGATCCTTCATGGCATTGAGAACACACTTAAACCAAATTGGCTCAAAGTCCTGAGATTCATCAATGAGAATGGCATCGTACTTTCTGTAATCTGGAACCTCTTCTGTTTGCATAAACTCAAGAAAACGTTGACCAAATTGAGCATCTGTTTCTCTGATGTCGCCGTATTTCCTGGAAATACCATTTTCTATTGCCCAACCATCAAAGTGAAAGACCTTGACATTAGAGCAATTAGCCAGAGAAGACTGCAGATAACTACTCAGCGTCACGTTGTAGCACAAGACCAGTATTTCAAGATCAGGATCCTCTCTGGCAAGCAAATGTGCACGGGCGATCAGAAGAATTGTTTTGCCTGATCCAGCTACACCATAGACAATGCGATGACCTGAGCCGATACTTCTAGCATTCTGCTCTTGCTTCAGATCCATAATTTTTAAGCCAACGCCACCTTTATTTTGATTTACACCAACCGAAAAGTCTTGCTTTAAAATTGGCTTTTGAATTAATATCTCTGGATGTATTAATGCTCTTAATATCTCAACCTGGGTAAGTGTTAGTGGTTTGAATGGGCGGGATCGGCTAAAGTACCTCTTCAATTCGTTAATCAATAAGCCACTGGACGAGATAGTTTTTTCCCACCGATCTAAAATCTCTTTGTAGGCCACTCGTTCCGGAGGAAGCACCTTGATCAGACTTCCTTTAGAAGACTCAACTAGCTGCTTGGAGTTAACTTGCGAAAGTAGTGCAAAATGTCCGATAGGAAATACAAACCTGCTTTTATTATCTTCACTTTTTTGAACTAAATATCTCGCCCAATCTTCCTGTTGACACTGGGTCATCAAAGACACCATGTAGTCTCTAGCTTTTCTAATGGGATGGGCTTGTTTTACTTCCTTACCAAACTGCTTGACTGTTATAGATTGAGGATTAGCATCAATAATATCTCCAGTTCGCCATGCTTTAACCTCAATAATAAGTAGACCCATATCGGGAGAAATAACTATAAAGTCTGGATATCGTTGATTAATGATGGGTTCATAGTAGATGATGTAATCATCAGGTAAATACTGAAGAACACCAAAAAGCCTCTTTTCCCCAACCGATGCTCGCTTTGGCATTCTGTCAGGAATCATTTCCGCCATTGCCCCAGTCTCCTATTTAGGCTTGTCTCCACAAACGTTTCGTAGTAACTTAGTAGTAACTTAAAGGCCAAAACAGCAACATTTAGGTACTTTAATCTAAGCCTTAAAATATATCTTGTTATTTAACACAAACAAGCCTACGTTTCCTTGGCAGGAATGTCAAGGCTTTTCTGGCTGGCCTCTCTGAATGCATGAAACCTTCGAGTGACGAACATCTAGGGGTCGTCAAGGCTTGACGGAAGCAGTTTCTGATAAGTCAGTCGGCTATGAGTCGGGAGAAGCTACCCTACCAGCTCAATTGGACTGATGCCAAACCCAACTCATCTTCATTGTTGAGAGCTGGCCTAAGTTGAAGCCTATAGAAAACCTGCAGTTCGCGGGGCAACATTTTGCGAAGTCTCCATCTGGCACAAGAGTAACTTTGAAATCACTGTTGTACAAGGCTATGGTTTCACAAACATTTGGTCATTTGCCCAAGAGACTTCAGCTTCCTGATTAATAAAGCTGGTGAACGGATTTGAACCCTTGACCGCTCGCTTACAAGGCGAGTGCTCTACCACTGAGCTACACCAGCACTTTTGGATCCTATTTTTGAGCACCTTAGCCCAACTGGATCCTTGTCTAAATTAGTTTAGATCCTGATCCAGCCACTGACAACTGCGGCCATAGCTACCGAAATCGTGAGAGCTGAGCCTGGAGCAATGTAGCTTCTCGCTATCATGGGTCAAGAGCCTAGCAAAAACTTGCTCTGATCACAAACCATCCCAGATTCAGCATGGCAAGACGGCCCCCGCAATTTTTTTCTTCGCAGCGATTTCGTCAACAGGCGGATCGACTGGGGATCCGGCTGTCTCGACTATGGCGACAGATGGCGGTGTTAGCCCGTCCGGTGAGCCAGGATATTTTGGCCGACTACAAGCGCGGCATCCTGTGGTCGGATCGCAAGATGAACGATTGGCTCAAGGGCCGTACCACCCGTAGTAATCGCAATCTGGTTAAAACCTGCATCCGGGTGGGAGTCGCGGTGGTGGCTCTGCTCTTTGTGCAGGCAACCGTGTTGGTACTGGTGGCCGTTACGATTGCTTTAGCGATCAAATCAGTGATTCGGCTGAACCAGTTGCCCACTGTCAATGATGAAACTCGGTACCGTAAACCCTATGATACCGAACCCTATGATACTGAACCCTATGACGATCGCTACTGATGGCGCTATCGATGATCAAGACTCGCCAAGATATCTGTGAACGAAAGATCCAACACAGGATAGCGATCCCACTCGTGATAGTCGTAATGCCACCACTCCGGTGCAAAACCACTAAATCCCCCTGATGTCATCGCCTCATACAACCGCTGGCGATTGGCTCGTTCCGGCTCGGATCCGCCGCCATAGGCCAAGTGGGATCGCTCCGTCATCTCATCAAAATTGCTGGGCATCGGCAACGGATCCCCGGTGCTGAGGTCAAATAGGGTCAAATCCACTGCACAGCCGCGATTGTGTCGGGATCCTCGCCGGGGATCAGCCACAAACCCCCGTTGGGCAGGAGGCGTGATCTGCCAAAACAGGCGGGTGACTGACCAAGGGCGATAGCCATCAAAAATCAGCAGGCCTAACCCTTGTGGCTGTAGAGCCTGATGGATCCGGATCAGGGCCTCTGCCGCCGGACGCTGCAAAAAAGCCCGGGCCTCCGCATACACCGCCCGTCCCACAAAGTTGTCCCGGCGGGCATAGCGAATATCGAGGCGCAAAGTTGGATCCAGCTTGACCAATTCCACCAGATCGGGGGAACGCAAACCATCCGGCTGGGGAGGAAACCAGAGATCTGCCATCATCCGCTATCCCCAAACCATTCGGGGGCCAAAGTGACAAAATCCCCAAGGTTGACGCGTGGGTGACAGTCGATACAGGAGGTGACCCGCACGGGATCCGGCAGCGGCACATCGGGATGTTGGGCCAAGAAGTAGCGGGACTCCCCCAGACGGTAGGGTACAGGCTCAAAATCTCGTAAGCGCCGTGCATCCGCCGAGAGATAGCCCCAGGCCAGTTGCAGCTCAGCACCTGTGAGAGGACTAATCTGCTGGCCATAGTGATTGGGATCCTGCACCAATCGCCGCCAGGTATCACGGGGTAACACTTCGGCAGGCAGAGGGATATGACAGGATCCACAGGCCCGCACATAGGCCGCTTGCTCCAGTTGCCGCTGACTCAAGCCCCCCTGAGCGGCCACCCACCCGCCCAAAGCCCAGGTCAGTATCACCACGGCCAGCCCTACCAACCCCTTGCGCCAGCGGATCCGGCTTAGATTTTTTCTCACACCCTGAGTTTGCATCCAACAGTTTGGGCTAAACAGCATTACGGGTCTAGCATAGGCCGGACAATCTCAAGTTGATCAATCTCAAGTTGGTTAATCTCAGGCTCAGTAATCACAGGTTTTTAATCCAGGGCTGCGAAGCGGTCAGTGGCATCCAGTAAGGCCGTCCGGATCCCTGGCTCTGACATCGAGTGACCCGCATCCGGGATCAGGTAAAACTCTGCCTCCGGCCAAGCCCGATGCAATTCCCAGGCGGTGACAGGGGGACAGACCACATCATAGCGACCCTGCACAATCACCCCCGGCAGATGACGGATCCGGTCTACCCCCTCCAAGAGTTGCTGCTCATGGCTCAAAAAGCCCTTGTGGATGAAGTAATGGCACTCGATGCGGGCAAAGGCCAGTGAAAACTCCGACTGGGCAAACCGCTTCATCAACTCTGGCTTCTGCAACAGATGGCTGGTGCTGGCCTCCCACACCGACCAGGCTTGGGCTGCCTGTTGACGAACGGTGGGATCCGGGCTGGTGAGCCGCCGATAATAGGCCCCCATTAGATCGGATCGCTCCTCCACAGGAATCGGATCCAAGTAGTGCTCCCAGGCATCCGGAAACAAATGACTGGCCCCCTCCTGATAAAACCAGTCCAGTTCCCGCTGCCGCAGCATGAAGATCCCCCGCAATATCAGTCCCACACAGCGGTCGGGATGGGTCTGACTGTAGGCCAAGGCCAAGGTGCTGCCCCAACTGCCCCCAAATACACACCAGCGCGGGATCCCCAGATGAATGCGTAACCGTTCGATATCGGCCACCAGATCCCAGGTGGTATTGTCCTGGAGTTCGGCGTGGGGACGACTGCGCCCGCAGCCCCGTTGGTCAAACAAAATCACCCGCCACCGCTGGGGATCAAAATAGCGGCGATAGGTGGCATTACAGCCGCCCCCTGGTCCCCCATGCAAAAAGACCACCGGCTTACCCTCAGGATTTCCCACCTGTTCGTAGTAGAGGGTGTGCAGATCCGAGACCGAGAGTTGGCCTGATTGAAAGGGTTCGATCGGGGGGTAAAGTTCACGCATGAGGAAAGCTCTGGGATAGTGGAGGAGAAGAAAAGCCCCCCCCGGCCCATCCCAGACTACTACGGGTTTGGGTACCGGTTTAGGCAGGCTCCGATCAAGGATCCATCTGGAGGTTTAAGATGAGGAATCCTGATGCGGGGATCCCGCTCCGGGATGTTCCACAAAAGAGCAGCCCTTCTGAGGGTTTTTTAGCCCATTCCCTCAGGCCAAAGCTCCCATGCTCAAGCCCTCACACCCAAGCTCTCAAGTCTCAAAATTAACATGACATCTGACATGACATGATCGAAGTGGAAGTTCACCAACAGTTGCAGCATCTGATGCGGCAGTCGCCTGAGCTGGCGTGGCCGCACCAGTTGACCATGGCGCGGTTGGTGGCGCGGGGGCTACGGCTGGGTCGCAATGCCCTGATTCAGGTGCCCACTGGTAAACAGCATCGGTTGAGCTATCTGCTGCCCGCCCTGATGTGGCCCGGATCCACGGTGGTGTCTGTCCCAGAGGGTATTCAAGAAGAGATTTTGCGAGAGGAGATCCCCTGGCTACAGCAGGCGTTAGATCTGCATAAGCCAGTGCGCTCCATCACCACTTGGCCAGACCATTGGCTTGATCGCTGGCCGGATCGCTGGCCCGATCAGGGGTTGGGCGGCTTGGCTCTGGTGGATCCCCAGGTTTGGCTTCAGGATCGGCTTGGGGGCCGGGGGGCCTTTCCAACCGGGATCCCGGTGGTGATGGATGGGGCAGAGCATCTGGAGAGTTGGGCACGGCAGGTGCTGACCACCCAGGTGGGGGCGGCGGACTGGTTGGCTTTACAGATGGCCTTTCCGCCTCTGCGCAGTGTCATTGGGGAGGCCCAGGTGCAGCTTTCTTACGCCCTGTTGCGGCGGCCCGGTCAAAAATTGCGGCTCCACCAAGACGAATTGGGGATCCTGCGTCAGTTGAGAGATCAGTTGCAGCAGCCGTTGAGAGGGGATCCCCCTGAACCCTGGGGGGACTTTTTGGGCAGGATCGAAGACCCGCAGCAGCTCTACTATGCCGAAGTCCTCCACGAAACTGGACAAGTGTATTTACGGATGTGTCCCGTGGCGATTGAGACATATCTGAGTCCTCTGTGGCAGCAGCAGCCGTTTGTGTTGGTGGGAACTGGGCTGGATGTGGATCGAGAAGCCGGATCCTTTCGGGCGCGGCTAGGGGTGCCTGAGCTGACCACCCTGCGGTTTTGGCAGACGACTCAGGATCCCTTGCCCCTGATGGTGCCCCGCTTACCTGTGCCCAACAGTCCGCTGTTTCAATCGCAGTTGGGGCCAGTGCTGAAACATTTGATTTGTGAACAGTCTGGATCGGTGGTGGTGTTGGTCTCGGATCGGCCCCTCCAGGCCCAGATCGGGGCGGATTTGGCGGCGGAGTTTGGATCCCGTGTCCAGGTCAATCGCCCCCCCAGTCGGGAACGGGGGATCCTGGTGGCGGATTGGGAGTATTGGCTGCGTCAGCAGGGGCAGTTGGGGGTGCCGCACTTACTGGTGATGGTGACACTGCCCTTTCCCTCCACGGAGGATCCGGAGGTGGCGGCGCGGGTGGAGTCGATGCGTCAGCAGGGCCAGGATTGGTTTCGGGCCTATCTGCTGCCCTTAGCCGCAGCCGCCATGCAGCGGGCCATCTCACCCCTTAGAACAGCTAGATCAAGATCCACCCTTCAGCGCAGCGAGGATCCCAGTCCAGTGGTGGCCATCCTGGACAACCGCATTGTCACCCGCAGCTACGGATCCCAGCTTTTGGAGGCTTTGGGGCCAACCCTGCGCACCCCAGTCAACCCTCTGTTGGTGTGAGAAGGCCCATGAACCCCCCCGCTCAATCTCTATCTCAATCTCAAAAAGACTCATCTAAGGATGAAATCCATAGCTCTAGCCACAGCCCGATTGCACCCTATCGGTGGCATCTGTTTTTGTGTGCCGATCAAACCAAGCCTAAGTGCTGTGACAAAGCTGTGGGGCTAGCGTCCTGGGACTACCTCAAACAGCGGATCAAAGCGCTGGGCCTCGAAGCCGGGATCCACAAAGTCCAGCGCACCAAAGCCAATTGCCTGCGGGCCTGTGATAGCGGGATCCCCGGGCCGGTGTTGCTGGTGTATCCGGGCGGCTACTGGTATCGAGAAGCCACACCCGAGCTGATTGAACAGGTTTTACAACAGCACTTGGGTCAAGGGATCCCGGTCAGCAGCCACCTAGTAGCCTCTGATACTTTGCAAACCGATCCCCTGTAAAACCCTGTTATGTTGCCAGCCCCGATGGAGAACGCTTCACAGGGCAAGGGATCGGGCTGGAGGATCCCGGTGGATTGGGGGGGAAGTTGTTGCCCAACACAACTAATCACTGGAGTGAACAGGATTGGGATATTTGGGTGGGGGAAGGGATCCTTTGTCGATCAGTTCAGCCGGTCGGCGAGAGAGAACTGTCGGCACTCGGCTGGCAGCGATATCATAACGGTATTGCTAAAAGGTTGCCTTATGAGTGACATCCTGATTATCCGTGGGCACTACACTGGCCGGAGGTTTGTGCCGGATGATCCGCTCCCAGAGGCTGAGGGGGTGGCTGAGTTGGTCATTACCCAAACCGATCTCCGATCTGTCGGTTCGATCGCTGATGCTTTCGGAGCCGCGACTGCTCTCCGGAGCGCAAACGAGATATTGGCTCAGACCGACACCGACCGCGACGAGTGGGGCGACCGTTGATCTATATCGACTCGAACGTCGTAATTCGATTGGTCGAAGGAGATGCAGCGACTCGATCGCCGCTGGTCACGCGCCTGACCCCGTCGCTAGGCGTGGCTGCATCACTGGCGACATCTCGTTTGAGTAGGCTAGAGTGCCAATCCAAGCCACTGCATGACGCTGATGCCGCAACCCTTGCCCAGTTCGACGTGTTTTTCGCTGGGGTCGAACTGATCCTATTTGATTTGACGGCCTCAGTAATCGAGCGAGCAACAGAATTCCGCGCAAAATACCGTCTCAGAACCCCTGACGCACTTCACTACGCTACAGCCGTGGAGGCAGGTGCAGCCGTGTTCTTAACAAGCGACCGAGGATTGGCACGTTGCTCCGAAGTGATGGTCGAGATCCTGTAAGTATCCTGTAAGTGTTGGAATCCGAACAAAGCCTTGCAGCAGACTCGCGAATGGGTCTTGCGGTAGGGATAATCTTTTGACTGCCAGATGCAGCCAATCCCCTGCAAAAAAGTGATGATGTCCATGTCTGATCCAGTGTCTGATCAAGATCCATCCGATCAAGTTGAATCAGGATTGGCCAGTTCAGTTCCATTTTTGGGTCAAGCCGCCTTGATTCCCTCGGCTCCGGCAGATTTCCGGTCGGGCTTTGTGGCGCTGGTGGGGCGGCCCAATGTGGGCAAGTCCACCCTGATGAATACCCTGGTGGGCCAAAAAATTGCCATCACCTCCCCCATTCCCCAGACCACCCGCAATCGACTACAAGGGATCCTGACCCTGCCCCAAGCCCAGATCATTTTGGTGGATACCCCAGGGATCCACAAGCCCCATCACCGCCTTGGGGAAATCCTGGTGCAAAATGCCCAGGCTGCCTTACAAACCGTTGATGCCATTGTCTTGGTGGTGGATGGATCCGTGGCGGCGGGACGGGGAGATGGCTACATTGCGGAGCGGCTGCCCCAGGGGATCCCCACCCTGATCTGTTGCAACAAAGCTGACCTGCTGCCAGAGGATCCGCAAGCCCAGGAGATCCTAGCTGCCAGTTATCGTGCGCTGCTGCCCTCTGTTCCTGTGGTTCAGGTCTCTGCCCTTGATCAGATTGCGATCAATCCGCTCTTGAGCCAGATCATCCAGCTTTTGCCCCGTGGCCCCTACTACTACCCGCCGGATCTGGTTACCGATCAGCCGGAGCGATTCATCATGGGGGAGCTGATCCGGGAGCAGATTTTGATCCACACCCGCGAGGAGGTGCCCCACTCCACGGCCATTACCATCGACCAGGTGGACGAAGCCCCCACCTTGACCAAAGTGCTGGCCACCATCACCGTCGAACGCCAATCCCAAAAAGGAATCTTGATCGGCAAGGGGGGATCCATGCTCAAAGCCATTGGCCAGGGATCCCGCCTCCAAATCCAGAAGCTGATCTTGGGCAAAGTCTATTTGGAACTCTTTGTGCGGGTGCGTCCCCACTGGCGACAATCGGCTGGGATCCTGCAGGATCTGGGCTACCGAGTCGATAGAGACTAGAGTCGATCGGAACCAGACAAGGGGGGCAGAGGGATCCGGCGGTGGTGCTCAGTCCAAATCAATGCGGTGCAGATTTTTTGGGGAGAGCTTCACCCGACTTGACCTAGCCCGTATTGCGCATCCCTGCCGCAATGCCGTTGATGGTCAGCATTGCCCCCCGCAACAATTCTGCCCGACTGTAGCGAGATCGCCCCCGTGCCTCCCGATGCTCCCGCAAGCGTTTCAGCAGCGAGACCTGGATAAAGCCCAAGGGCACAATCGCTGCATTGCGCAACTTCACCGACCGCTGCAAATGGGGATCGTTGTCCAAAAGCTGGTCATGCTCCGCAATCTGTAACACCAACTCGCGGGTGCGATACATCTCTGCCGCAATCAGCTCAAACAGCTCTTCTGCTCGTTCTAGGCGTTCTGGCGAAGACAGCTCCCGCACATAATGGTGGGCAATTTGCAGATCCACCTTGGCCAGGGTCATTTCCACTTTTGAGATCACCATCCGAAAGAATGGCCATTCCCGGTAAAAGAATCGCAATAGATTGAGATTTTGCTCCGGCATCTCCAGCACAAAAGACTGCAACGCTGTGCCCACCCCATACCAAGCGGGCAACAAGAATCGGCTCTGGGTCCAGCTAAACACCCACGGGATCGCCCGCAATCCAGATAGCTCCTTTTTGGCCCCGCCCCGACGGGCCGGACGGGAGCTGATCTGCAACTGGCTGATCTCCTCAATCGGGGTGACCTCATGAAAAAACTCTAAAAAGCCCTCCTGCTCATAGACCAGATCCCGATAGGCGGTGCGGGCGCGGGTGGCCAAGTTTTCCATCAGAGTTGACCACTCGTGGTAGTCGGCGGGATAGGTGTGTAACAAACTGGCCTGGATCACTGCACTGGTGACGGTTTCCAGATTGTAAAGGGCCAGATCCGGCAGCGAGTATTTGGAGGCCAGCACCTCCCCTTGTTCGGTAATTTTGATCCGCCCCCCCACACTGCGCCCCGGCTGAGCCAAGACGGCATCATAGGCAGGGCCACCCCCTCGTCCGACGGATCCCCCCCGACCATGAAAAATCTGGATCTGCACCCCATACTGCTCCACCACCTGCTGCAGAGATTGCTGAGCTTTGTAGATCTCCCAATTGCTACTCAAAAAGCCTGAATCCTTGTTGCTATCCGAGTAGCCCAGCATCACCTCTTGCAGATCCCCCCGTTGAGACAGATAGGCCCGGTAGGAGGGCAGCTCCAGCATCGCCGTCAATACCGCCGGGGCGCGCTTGAGGTCTTCGACAGTCTCAAACAGGGGCACCACATTCAAAGATCCCGTTCCGTTGACCGGATCATAAAGCCCCACTTCCTTGGCCAGGATCAACACCTCTAGCAGGTCGCTGACATCGCGGCTCATGCTGATGATGTAGGTCTGACAAATCTGGGATCCAAACTCCCGCTGCAGCCGCCGGATCACCCGAAACGTGGCGATCAGCTCTAGCGTCGGATCCGATAGAGCCACATCGGGGGCCAGCAGAGGCCGTCGAGTTTGGAGCTCCTGCAACAAAAATGTAACTTTGTCCGGCTCATCCATCTGGCAGTAGGGCACCGGCAGCAGCCGCAGATAGTCAAAAATCTCGCTCAGGCCCGCCTCGTGATAGCCGCTATCCTGGCGCACATCCAAATGGGCCAGATGAAAACCAAACACCTGTACCTGGGCGATCAGATGATTGAGCTGCCGACAGGACAAGTGGCTGGAGGCCAAACTTTTGTGGATCAAAGTCAGATCCGCCAAAAACTCCTCAACGGTGGTGTAAGCCTGCGGGATTTCCAGAGATTGGGGCTGAGTCTCCAGGTGAGCCAGTCGCTGATTGCGCTCACGGGTCAGCTCCAGCCGCCGCTGAATGTACTTGAGCTTGAGGCGGTAGGGTTCTTGGCGATAGACCAACGAAAACTCTTCGTATAGGTCTGGAAACAGTCGCTGATCCTGTTCCAGGGCATCTAGTAAGGGGGTATCCACATCCCCCCAATGCAAAGAAACACTCAGGGTTTTGGCCAGTGCTTTGACAGCATCAATGTACTTGTTCAGCACCAAATTGCGCTGATAGAGAGCGGTCTGCCAGGTAACATCGTGCGTGACGGACGGGTTGCCATCCCGATCGGCCCCCACCCAGGATCCAAAGCCACAAAAGTCGGCGGGAGGGGGATCCATGTCGGCGTAGGCTGCTGCTAGAGCGCGGGTCAATTGCTCCTGGAGTAGGGGGATGGCATCGAATAGCACCTCCTCAAAGTAGTGGAGGGTGTAGTCCACCTCATTGAGGACGGTGGGCTTAACCTGGTGGAGTTCATCGGTGCGCCACCACAGCAAAATCTCCTCCGCCAATTGCTGGCGGATGATCGGCATTTGGCCGGGATCCATCTGTTGTGACCAGTCCAGTTGGCTCAGGAACTGCGAAAGACTGCGCTGCTTTTCGCGGATGGTGTGGCGGACGATCTCGGTGGGGTGGGCCGTAAACACCATCCGGATCCGCAGTTGAGCCAACAGCCGCCGCAACAGGCCGGGGGGAACCCCTTGGGCTTTGAGATAGGGAAATAGCCGCTCCAGCTTTTCGTAGGCGCGGGCGGATTTGGGCTGACGATTGATCACCGCCCGATCCGCTTCATTGGCCCGTTCGTAGTGCTGCTCGACTAAGTTGATCAGTTGAAAAAACAGGGCAAATCCCCGTGCTGCCTGAATCGATTCTTCCAGGCCGAGGTGTTCGACAATCTGCAACATCTCGGCGGGGATCTGCTCAGGAGCCTGCCCTTCCGGAGAGGTGGAGCGCAACAGCCGCAGCAGATTGACCAACCGCTGACCACATTCTCGCTCCAGGACTTCCTCCCAGAGATCCTCCACCAACTGGAGTCGCTGACTGAGCACAGAGTTGGGTCGCACCCCCAACCCCAGATGGCCATTGGCTGCTGCGTGACTGTGGGCTATGTCAGCGTGAGCTGTCTCACTCTGGTTCCTGTCACTGTGAGTCAGGGGTAAGGGTTCAGAAACCGTCTGATCTAACAAATCCTCTACCAAGTCATCCGTTACCAAGTCATCCGTTGTCAGCTCTAGGGAACTCCAACTGGGTGCGGGGGTCATGCGCGCACACTCCGGCAATGCTTTCCACCCCATATTAGAGCCTGATCACGGTTTGGTCAGATGTGACGGTTGACACGGACAGAGAACGGATCCTGTGAAGGATGAGAGACAGCAGATCAAGCTACGGATCCCGACCCCAAAAAGAGTAACAAAAAGTACACTTTTAAGGCTCAGCAGCGGAGAGTGTAGAGTAGTAGCCAAATGAGCGGGTGATTTGACTGTAAGCTCTGAACTGTGAACTTGCCTTAAGATTTGCTGAGGTTCTGATCGTTTGAGCGATTAAACACCCTGTTAGAGTTTGGCTGATTAGATCTTGACCCGTTGGATTTTGATCACCCTGGATCGACACTATGCGTATTCTTGCCCTGCGCGTTCTCAATGGCCCCAATTTCTGGAGCATCCGCCGTCAAAAGCTGATCCAAATGCGGTTGGATCTGGAAGATTTGGCGGAACGGCCCACCGATGAGATCCCTGGTTTTCGGGATCGGCTGGAAACCCTGCTGCCGGGGCTGTGGGAACATCAGTGCTCCCGCAATTGTTATGGGGGCTTTTTGCAGCGGGTGGAGGAGGGCACCTGGATGGGTCATGTGATTGAGCATGTGGCCCTTGAGATGCAGTCGTTGGCGGGGATGCCGGTGGATTTTGGTCGCACCCGTCAGACCTCTGCTGAGGGGGTTTACAACGTGGTGTTTGAGTACCAAGAGGCGGAGGCGGGTCGCTATGCCGCCAAAGCTGCGGTCTATCTCTGCCAAGCCTTGGTCAGTGGAGATTCTTACCAACGGGATCTGGAGCTGGATATCCAGGATCTGCGTGAGATTCGCGAAACCGTGCGGCTGGGGCCTAGCACTCAATCGTTGGTGGACGAAGCCAGTTTGCGGGGGATCCCCTATATCCGCCTGAATGGGGATTCGCTGGTGCAACTGGGCTACGGGATCCATCAAAAGCGCGTAGAGGCCACCACCACCGAGCACACCAATATCATCGCCACCGACATCGCCTGCAATAAGCGAGTCACTAAAGAAATGTTGGGGGATATGGGGATCCCGGTGCCCAAGGGCTATGTGGTGCGGCGCCTGGATGATCTGGCCGCCACCATCGAGGATGTGGGGGGCTATCCGGTGGTGATCAAGCCCCTCAATGCCAATCACGGCAAAGGCATCACCGTCAATATCACCGATCTCAAAACCGCAGAATCGGCTTTTGATGCCGCCAAAGAGCATTCCGATACCGTTTTGCTAGAAAAGTATGTGATTGGAGATGACTATCGCCTCTTGGTGGTCAATCACAAGCTGCAAGCGGTGGCCAAGCGGGTGCCAGCTCGAGTGGTGGGGGATGGCCGCTCCACCATTCAGGAACTGATCGATGAGATCAACAAAGATCCCCGCCGGGGCTATGGCCACGAAAATGTCTTGACCCAGATCAGTGTGGATGAGATGACCCGCCGGATCCTGGAGAATCAGGGCTACACCCTGGAGACAGTGCTGGAACGGGGGGTGGCCTGCCCCCTCAAGTCCACCGCCAACCTCAGTACGGGGGGCAGTGCGGTGGATTGCACCGATATCATTCATCCCTACAACGTTTTTATTGCGGAGCGAGCCGCCCGGATTGTGGGCCTGGATGTGGCGGGCATTGATCTGATCTGCCCCGACATCACGGTGCCCGTCAGTGACAATGGGGGCGCGATTGTGGAGGTCAATGCTTCGCCGGGATTGCGAATGCACCTATCCCCCAGCGAAGGGATCCCCCGCAACGTAGCTGAGCCGATCATTGATATGCTGTTTCCTCCTGGTGCCCAGACCCGGATCCCGATCATCGGCATCACCGGCACCAACGGCAAAACCACCACCACCCGGCTGACGGCTCATATTCTCAAAGGGGTGGGCCAACAGGTGGGCTTTACCACCACCGATGGGGTCTATATCCAAAATCATCAGATCGCCAAAGGAGACATGACCGGCCCCTACAGTGCCCAACTGGTGCTGCGGGATCCGACGGTGGAGGTGGCGGTTTTGGAGACAGCTCGGGGCGGGATCCTGCGGGCAGGGCTGGGGTTTACCGAGTGCGATATTGGGGTGGTGCTCAATATCACCTCCGATCATTTGGGCATTGGCGACATCGATACCCTTGAAGACATGGCCCGGGTCAAGTCGGTACTGGTGGAAGCCGTCCACGAAAAGGGCTATGCGGTGCTCAACGCCGATGATCGACTGGTGGCGGAGATGGCCAAAACCGTCAAGACAACTGTGGCCTATTTCAGCATGGATCCAGAAAATGCCTTGGTGCAGCAGCACATCGCCAGTGGGGGCACGGCGGCGGTCTATGAGGATGGCTATATCTCGATCCTGAAGCGGGGCTGGAAACTGCGGATCGAAAAAGTCACCAACATCCCCCTCACCCTCTCGGGCAAAGCCAGCTTTATGATCCAGAATGCTCTGGCGGCTACTCTAGCCACGTTTTTGCATGGGGTATCAATTGATGACATTCGGGTGGCTCTGGGCACATTTACCAGCTCCGTGGCCCAGACCCCAGGGCGGCTAAATCTATTTGAGGTGGGATCCTTTCAGGTGTTGGTGGACTATGCCCACAATGCGGCGGGTTATGAGGCGATCTTGACCACGCTGGAGCGCTGGGATTGTCGCCAAAAAATTGGCGTGATCGGCGGCCCTGGGGATCGGCGCGACCAAGATTTGCGCGAGCTGGGGATCCTGGCAGCCCGGATGTTTGACCGGGCCATTGTCAAAGAAGATGACGACCGGCGGGGCCGGCAGCCGGGGGAGGTGGCTCAGATCATCACCGGGGGCTGGGAGAGCGAAAACGGCGGCGAACTGCAAACCCTTTTGGATGAGGCCACCGCGATTGAGACGGCTCTAGCAGGGGCGCAAGCAGGGGATCTGGTGGTGATCTTTCCGGCGGAGGTGCGCCGAACCATTGACATCATTGCCCGGTTTCAGGATCGGCTCAATCCTCAACCCAACTACCTGGGATCCACCTATGGGGCGGGGCCGGATGGCTTTAGCAATGGCCGCAGTGGGGATCGCGCCCCCGGTTTTGATCAGCAACTGGAGCAGCAAAACCATCACCCCAATCCCTGGGGCCAAACTCAAGAGGCCCACCATCTCACCGGATCTGCTGGCGGATCCAAGGGCACTCAACATATGGATTCTATAGATCCTGGGGATCCGGCGGCTGAGCTGAGCGAGATAGGCTAGAAGGGTTCTGCCCGTGTTTAGCACCGATGGCCCAGGCCCGCCTGCAAAAAGTCTTAGCTCATCTGGGGGTGGCCTCGCGGCGACACTGTGAGAGGTTGATCAGCCTGGGCCAAGTGCGGGTCAATGGCCAAGTGGCTCAACTGGGGGATTGGGCGGATCCTGACCTCGATCAGATCACCGTCGATGGCCGCCCAGTTAATCAAAACCCAACCCATCAAAACCCAGCTTCTCAGCAACTGGATCAGCGGCTGACTTTGTTATTGCACAAGCCGGTGGGGGTGGTATCCACCTGCCAGGATCCGCAGGGTCGCCCAACGGTGCTGGATAGGGTGCCTGAACCGTGGCATCGGATCCGGCTTTATCCGGTGGGGCGGCTGGATGCCCAGAGCAGTGGCGCGCTCTTGCTCACCAATGATGGCGATCTGACTTTACACTTGACCCATCCCCGTTATCACATCCCCAAGACCTACTGGGTGGAAGTGGCCGGATCCCCCAGTCACAGCACTTTGGAGCAGTGGCGACAGGGGATCGAGCTAGACGGGATCTTGACCTTGCCCGCTGAGGTGGAACGGATCCCGGTGCCATCGGCCCCAATTCCATCAACTTGGTCCAAGCGGGGAACTTCATCAACCACTAGAGCATCGAGTACCTGGCTAGAGATCGTGCTCCACGAAGGCCGCAATCGCCAGATCCGGCGGGTGGCCCAGGCCCTCTGCCATCCGGTACTCACCCTGCATCGGATCGCCATTGGGTCTCTGAGACTGGACGATCTAAAATGTGGGCAAGCTCGTGTGTTGACCCCAGCCGATCTTGAACTACTTCAGCGAGAGTCTCATGCCAACCCTGTCTCCTGATGCGCCTCACGATGGTGTTACCTCCCTCTCCCTTGAATCGCTGGGTCAACAGTTGCGCCAGACCCGCGAGGCCCGGGGCCTATCTCTGACAGAGGTCTCCCACGACATCCATGTGCGAACCCTCTATCTGGAGGGAATCGAGCAGGGGGATATGGCCCGACTACCAGAGCCGGTCTATGTGCGGGGCTTTGTCAAACGCTATGCCGACTATCTGGGGCTTGATAGCCAAGCTCTGCTGCTCAAAACCGATCCGATCCTGCTCAAAACCAAGCCCAAACCGGAGCTGACTCAGCCTGCCCAGTCCGAATCGTTTTCGCTGTCGCTGCGACCCATTCACCTCTGGACCGCCTATGTGACGTTGATTATTTTGGCGGTGGGGGGATTGTCAGCGTTTTTGGACGGACGGATCCCAGCAATGACGAGCTGGATGCGGTTTGAGCGAGCCGCCAATGATAGACGCATAAGTGATAGCCGGGTCAATCGATCCTCTGGGCCAGACCTGGTCACGGCAGCCCCAACGGTGTTTCCTCGGCTCGAAGACTGGATCCGGGTGGAGGGGGTGTTTCCGGAGCGCTCACCTCAGTTGATGGCGGCCCCAACGGATCCCAATTCAGTGCAGTTGGCGGTGCGGATTGTGGAGCGGCCCTCCTGGATCCGGGTGGTGGCGGATGGGGCCACGGTGTTTGAGGGCACCCTGTCGCCAGGGGCAGAGCAAACCTGGTCGGCAGAAGAGTCGATTGTGTTGCGGGCTGGCAATGCGGGGGGGGTACAGATCACCCTCAATAACCAAGACATGGGCATCATGGGCCAGTTTGGGGAGGTGCGGGAGGAGGTCTTTGTGCGTCCAGATCGAGCCGCTCAGGTGTTTTAGCCGCTACTTTTGAGTGGCAATGATTGAACCAAACCGAAAACCATAGAGGATCCTGGGCAATGTCAAGGCAGATGAACACCATTGGGTTGGGAATCGCAGGTTGGGTGCTGGGATCCTTTTTGCTTATGCCCAGAGCATGGCCACAGGCGGCAGCAACCTTTCAACCGGGGCCGTGGCAGCCGGTGGCACGGGTGGATCCCAATCTCCCCATCACCCTGGAGATTTTGAATCGGTCGGGGGATCTGCTGGAATATGGCCAGACGGGGCCGACAGATACGGTGGCGGATCTGCCGGATGGGGTGGGGGTACGGTTTACCGTCTCAGAGATCCCCAGCTTTATCACCCTGAATCATCTGGAGCGTACGGCCCTGAGATATACCATCGAGACGGATCCTGACACCAACCGGGTGATCGTCTTGGTGGAGCGGATCAATGATGTGGCTGGGGATCGCATCCTCAACATCGACGAGTTTGGCGCGATCTATGTCTACTGAACCTGGGTCTCCAGAGTTGACGGATCCCACAGACTTACCCATAGACTCAACCGAATCGACTAACCCCTGGCAACAGGAGATCAGTCTGGCGGGCTTGACCACCGAAGGGGCGGATCCCAGCACGGCTGATATTGACACCCTCAGCACCCTAGAACTGGTCGGTCGGATCAATCGAGAGGATACCAAAGTTGCGGGAGCAGTGGGATCCCAGTCTGAGGCCATTGCTCAGGCGATCGATGCGATTGCGGCCCGAATGCGGCAGGGGGGGCGACTGATCTATGTGGGGGCCGGCAGTTCAGGCCGACTGGGGATCCTGGATGCGGTGGAGTGTCCGCCCACCTTTGGCACTTCTCCAGATCAGGTAATTGGGCTGATCGCAGGCGGATCCAGGGCCATTCTGCGATCGATTGAGGGGGCGGAAGATGATCCAGAGGCGGGATCCGAGGCTGTCATCCAGCTCAAGATCGGGATCCGAGATGCTGTGGTGGGGATCGCCGCCAGTGGCCGGACTCCTTTTGTGATTGGGGCGATGCGACAGGCCCGACAGGCGGGAGCTTTGGTGATCAGCTTGGCCTGCAATCATCCCAGTCCCATCGCTGCTCTGGCCGATATTGTGATCGCTCCGGTGGTGGGGCCGGAGGTGATCGCCGGATCCACTCGGCTCAAGTCTGGTACAGCCCAAAAGATGGTCTTAAATTTGCTTTCAACCGGAGCCATGATCCGCCTCGGCAAAACCTACGGCCATTGGATGGTGGATATGCAGGCCACCAATGCCAAGCTACAGCAGCGGGCACAACGGATTGTGGCCTCCGTCTGCCACCTGGATCCGGATGTGGCCTCTGATCTGTTGCGCTCCTGTGGAGGGGAGGTCAAAACCGCTCTGGTGGCCCATCTGGCTCGACTCTCTCCCCAGCAGGCCCGGATCCGCTTGGGCCAAACACGGGGATCCGTTCGCCAAGCTCTGGCCCTCACCATTTAGGGGATCCTTTGACAGGAGCAATGCAAAATCAATTCAAATCAATCCAAGATTATTCAAGATTAGAAGTGGCACCCCTCCCCTGGGATCCCAAAGGATGGGATCTGCCGAACTATCCCTGAGTCCGGCCTGTCAATCCAGTCCGGTTGTTTTGGGGTTATCAGGGTCTTTCGTCTAATCGTTGAACAATATGCCGGATCTCTCCCAGCAGAATATCAAAGCGTTGGTTCTGTTTGGCTTGGCATTCTAGGATAGCCGTCTGTTGCTGTTGCATGGCTGATTGTTGCTGGGAAAGTCTCAGAATCTGATCAGCAAAAAATCCCATCTGGGTTTGAGTGGCAAGTTGAGCATCAGCCACCCGCTCTATCGCTGTGGCTAATCGGTCAAACCGTTCATCATTTGTCATCGGGATCCCTCTTTCAATATCAACAACAATCAACAACAGGGTGCCAGCTATCACGGCAGTGGTGGCAGAGACGATCAGGGTGTTGGCACGGTGGGTGGCACAAGTAGTGTGAGTCTAGTCTATTGGGCGGCTTGTAAAATGCCACAGTAGAAGCTGATAGCCCAGCGTTTGCCGGAATCTTGCTATGACAACTCCTGACAGTCAGTCCATTCTTAAACAAAACCTGGATATTCAGCCGGCTCAACAAGCAGTGGAGGCTCAGCTCGCGGGCCAGCGGTCTGCCAGGATCCCTGACTCAGCCAGTCCTGATTTGACCAGCCCGGATTCGGCACGGCTAGAACAGGCCGATTTTAACCCCGACTCCAATGGGATGCCGGAGGCCCAAGACTCCTCTGGCAGTGTCCGGATCAATGCTCGTCCCAACGATGTGTTGGATATTTTTAATCTCAAGCACTACTCAGGAGCCAACCCCTATCTGGATACCGCTGCTGTTACCTACGACATCAGCCTGACCCACGAACGGGATCCCTTGCCGATCGAGAGGTATATCAGCGGGGTGGGGCATCGGTTTCCCCATCTGCGGCGCAATCATTACTTTTCGCTGGCCCACCTATTTGGGCGGGTGGTGGCGGAGGTGAACCAATTGGATATGGATCTGCCACTCGAACGCTGGATCCTCAAGCTCTACCCCGATTGGGTGCGGCTGGCCAACCAAACCCTGCATGGCAAAACCACCCGGGCGGTGATCTACTGTGTTTGGGATTGGTTTGAGGCCATTAGCCAGGGGCAAGACTTTGATATCAATGCCCGGATCCTGGGGCTGCAACAGATGTTTCGAGAATCGGTCTATGGGGGGCCAACCGTCTATGCTCTGCTGCGCACCGCCCAAAATCGCGGCATCCCCACCCAGTACCTCTGGGATGAAAATCTGATCCAGTATGGCTATGGGCGACGACAGGTGCGAGGATCCGGCACCACCTTTGATCGAGATAGCCACATCGACTCCGATTTCACCACCCGCAAAGATGATTGCAAAGCCTTTTTGGAGACCATGGGCTTTCCGGTGCCCCAGGGCAAAGTGGTGGGATCCTTGCTCCAGGCCCTCAGAGGGGCAGAGCAGATTGGCTATCCGGTGGTGGTCAAGCCCGTGGCTGGCCACAAAGGGATCGGAGTGACCGCCAATGTCCAGGATCCGGCAGAGCTGGAGTTTGCCTACGACAAGGCCCTGGATGCCATCCCCCGCGACAAACCCGTCAGTATCATCGTCGAAAAGCACGTGGTCGGCACCGACTTTCGGATCCTGTGTGTGAATGGGCAATTTGTGGCGGCGATTGAACGCACCCCCGCCTCTGTGATTGGGGATGGGCTATCCACCATCGGGGAGCTGATCGAGCGAGAAAATGCCACCCCTGCCCGTCTGGATACCCCCACCTCACCTCTGGGCAAGATTCAGTCGGATGACTCGATGCAGGCCTTTTTGGCGGAGCAGGGGCTGAACTTAGACTCAGTGTTGCCCTGGGGCCAGGTGGTCTATCTGCGCAAAGTCGCCAATCTTTCGGCAGGAGGGGTGAGCCGCGATGCCACCCGCACCCTGCACCCCGACAATGTCCGCCTGGCAGAGGATATCGCCCGCTATTTTCGGCTCACCTGTTTGGGCATCGATGTGATCAGCCCCAGCCTGACCCAATCTTGGCAAGCCGGATCCCTGGGCATCATTGAGATCAACGCCGCCCCGGGGATCTTTATGCACCTCAAACCTGCCGTTGGGGAGAGGGTGGATGTGCCGGCGGCCATTCTCAGCACCTTTTTTGCCAGCCCTGACCAGGCCCGGATCCCGATCATCAGCTTTAATCGGCTGTCTTTATCAGCCCTCCAAACGGTGATGGCTCAGGTGTTGACCCGTCATCCCAGGTGGCTGGTGGGAGGAGCCTGCCGAGAAGGGATCCTGCTCAATCAAACCCTACAGCCCCCCTCGTCCTGTCGCTACAACACCTGTGTGCGGCAACTGTTGCGCCATCCCCATCTGGATCTGCTGGTGGCCGAATATCCAGAAGAACGGCTGAAGGAAGATGGCATGGCCTATCAGGGCAGCGACATGGTGATCTTGCTGGATCCCACCGAGATGGAGATGATGTTGGCGCGTGGGGCCTTGGACACCGCCACCGTGATCATCAAAAAAGGCCAACAAATCTCTGTGCGTTCCGGTGATGTGATGGATCAGTTTGATCTGGAGAACGAAGATAGCTTTGAGCGATTATATCTCCAAGAAATGGCCCACCTTTTACACTGAAATACAGGATACAGCCCTTCCCTGAAATACCAAATACGCTTTAGAAAGTAGAATGCGGACGAAGAGATGGCATTTGCTCATGACCTGCTATTCATCTGACTGACATCCGCCAAAAGATTGTACAAGTCTATAGCAATCAGGAATGATTCATGAGGCAGCTTTCTGCCAGATCTAATGATGGAGAGGCATTCAGCGTACACAGTCCACTCACAAATGACGACAGGTTACTATAGTTCATGGCTGGTAAGGATCCTAGCTTAGGTCTATGCCTCACAAGACCTAGAAACGCTGTAAGATAAAA
>CAZODP010000018.1:34339-38131 GCA_964578595.1 uncultured bacterium | reverse complement strand
ATTGAGATCCAAGATGCGGAGACCATGCCGCCAGGATCCAATCCCGCAGATCCCAAGCCCATCGAACCCATCACCTCGGATCCCAGCAATCGGGTCAGCCAAGCAGACATTCAGGCTCTCATGGATCTGACTCGACAAGTCGAATCTTTGCGCCTAGACCTAGAACGCGCTCGCACAGATCCCAAGTCGACTCAAGACTAAACCAGCCACACTAAGTCAGACTGTAGGGGCACCTCAAATAACCTCCTCATGGTTTGGCAACTTCTCACCTGGCCTGCCCAGAGCCTGATCTGGCTGGCTGAAAAGATTCAAGAACGGGCGGATGTCCAACTGGATCAAAAAGAAAACCTCCAAAAAGAACTCACGGCTCTCCAGATCCAATTGGATTTAGGGGATATCGACGAAGATACCTACACCGAGCGCGAAGAAGCGATCTTGCTTCAACTCCAGGCCATTGCCGAGGCTGAAGCTCAAGCGGAGGCTGAAGACAAGATTGAGGAAAGTGCGTTTCCACCTTCAGAGCCATAGCATTATCCGAGTTCCCCAGGAGTTGACAGACAGCCCACAACTTGCCATCATAAATCTCTACGCGGATGTAGCTCAGTGGTAGAGCATCTCGTTGCCAACGAGACGGTCGGGCGTTCGAATCGCCTCATCCGCTTGGCTCAAGGACTTGCAATACAGTGGGTCTTGTGGCCAACAGGATCCTTGGAGGGATCTGGTTTTCTTGATAGACCTTGACGTCACTGTAGGGGCTGTTAACTCAGCGGTAGAGTACCACCTTGACACGGTGGGAGTCACTGGTTCAATTCCAGTACAGCCCATAGCTAGCTGGCTTCTGTTCCTACTAAAAAAAGACCCCCGATCCAGAGAACCGGGGATCCTAATTTTAGAATGCTTAAGTTTTAGGTCGAGCAATAGCCCATAGCTGTTCAGGTACCTGCAGTCCAGGTATTGATGTACTCGATTTGTTCGGGGGTCATGGTGTCATAGTTGATGCCCATTGCTTTGAGCTTGAGGCGGGCGATGTCTTGATCCAGCTCTTCAGGGATCGAATAGAGGCCGGGATCCAGCTTGCCTTTGTTGAGCACCAGATACTCGCAGCCCAGGGCTTGGTTGGCAAAGCTCATATCCATCACACTGGCGGGGTGTCCCTCTGCTGCCACCAAATTGATCAGGCGGCCAGCCCCCAAAACCACCACCGATTTGCCGTTCTTGAGCTTGTGCTCCACCACAAAAGGCCGAACGCTGGATTCTTCCACTGTCCGTTCTTTGAGGGCCACCAAATCAATCTCGATATCAAAGTGGCCAGAGTTGCAAACCATCGCCCCAGGCTTCATGCTGTCGAAGTGCTCACCCCGGATCACATGCTTATTGCCGGTCACGGTGATAAAGATATCGCCTAAGGGTGAGGCTTCGTCCATCGGCATGACCCGAAATCCGTCCATCACGGCTTCGAGAGCGCGAACCGGATTGACCTCCGTCACAATCACATTGGCCCCCATGCCACGGGACCGCATGGCCACACCCCGGGCACACCAGCCGTAACCCGCCACCACAATGGTGCGACCCGCCAGCAGGATATTGGTGCAGCGCAGGATCCCGTCCAAGGTGGACTGGCCCGTGCCGTAGCGGTTGTCAAAGAGGTGCTTGGTTTCGGCATCGTTGACCTTCATAACCGGAAACGACAGCACCCCAGCCTTGAGCATGGCATTAAGGCGAACGATACCCGTGGTGGTCTCTTCAGTGGTGCCGATGATCTCTGCAACCTGATGTTGGCGGTGTTGCACCAGCTCAACCGTGACATCACTACCGTCATCAATGATGATGTTGGGGCGATGATCTAGGGCGATCTGGACATGGCGACGGTAGGTGTCGATGTCTTCACCCTTGTAGGCGTAGACCTTGATGCCATGATCCGCCACCAAGCTGGCAGCCACATCATCCTGGGTGGACAGAGGGTTACTGGCGATCAGAACGCTATCGGCCCCACCCGCTTGAAGCGCCAAAGCCAAGTTTGCAGTCTCCGTGGTGACATGGCAACAGGCCACCAACCGGATCCCGGCCAAGGGTTTTTCGGCTGCAAAGCGATCCCGAATCTGGGCCAAAACGGGCATTTCCCGTGCTGCCCACTCAATCCGCTGCCGCCCTAGGGGAGCCAAGCTCAAGTCTTTAACGTCGTGTGTGACATCGTGTGTTGCAGTAGCCGGTCTATCAACAATGTTGACCATAGAAATAAAATCCTGTAGTACTTCGGGACAAACAAACCACCCAGAACAGATCTCTGAGCAGTGACCTAATATCGGTTGAAGGGGCTTGCTGGTCGCCCTCAATCCATTAAGTGAGTTGTCCTCGTTATCCTAACAGGAAGCCAGAGCTTAGGACGCTGCCCCCACCAGGCTAGGCTCAGACTTGATGATCTGCTCATAGACGGCACGGATCTTGAGGCCCACAATCACCTGAATCAGACCAGAGCCATTTTTGGATCCGGGGTAGGTGGGGTTCTTGCGTAGCAGTTCTGTCATCTCGCCGTAGTGGTGGGTGGAGAGGCCGCTGAGGTGGTTTTCGAGATAAAGGATCTCCTCGATGTTGTCAAATTGGCCGTCGATCTCTAGCACTGAAACGGGGTGTTCAAAGTAGGCGGAGGGGCCATAGTATAACCTGAGGCCAGGGTAGCTACAGGTCAGCTTTTTGCCGCAAGGAAGCCAATCAATGGTGGATCCTTCGTCAAAGAGATAAGCATGCTCGAAGTGCTTGACCCCCTCCCGCTGGATCAAGCGCACCCGCAAAATCTTGTGTTCTTTGTCCAATTCTGGCAGTAGCTTGGTGGGCAGGATCTCGATCACCGCATCAGCGTATTGCTTTTGGACATCGATATAAGCCTCAAAGTCAGGCCGACGGGCCTCGATGGAACGCAACACATCTTCGTAGGTATGGCCCCGTTCCGCCATATCCCGCTGCACTTTCCAGGCCACTTTGATGTCGGCGCTGAGGTCAAGATAAACCTTGAAATCCAGCAAGTTCCGCACGCGCTCGTCATAGAGAGGGTGCAGACCTTCTAGGACAATAATCCGATTGGGATTGATCTGCTCTGGTGGATCGATCAGGCCAGTCTCATGGTTGTAGATCGGCTTCATGATGCTCTGGCCAGACTTAAGGGCCTTAGCCTGCTCGTACATGAGATCGAAGTTGTTAGCCCGTGGATCCAGAGCAGTGATCCCCTTTTCTTTGCGCTGGTAGCGATCGAGGCTGTGATAGTCGTCCAGGCAAATGGTGGTGATGAGGTCGTTACCAAATAGATCGCTCAAGCGGCGCAGAAAGGTGGACTTGCCACAGCCTGAATCGCCTGCCACACCAATCATCACAACGCGGTCGGGACTACTCGCCATGGACTCTCCTCAGCTAGCCAGAATGCCCTATCACTGTAAGACAAAATTAACAAAATCTCCAGACATCTAAAAAACTTATGAGTCTCTAGGATCCCTGGAGAGGGCCTAGATCAGATCGGCAGATCGGAGCCATCAGCACGAAACGACCGCCCCATCAGCCATTGCCCGCTGCTATCCAGCCTGAACCCGATCAGAACGGATCTTCTCGACTGGGCTGGAGGCTGCTATCTTGTCTATAACTCTTGGCCGGGATCTGTCCGCTGAGCATTTTGAGTCGGGATTGGCTGCTTGAATTGAGTCTTGAGTTGAGTCTTTTTACAGACTAGACACCTCTTACCAGGCTAGTGCTTAGGGCTAATGCTGATCGGGCCGTTACTTGAGTCCCTTTCCCAACACTCCATCG
>CAZODP010000018.1:22365-34239 GCA_964578595.1 uncultured bacterium | reverse complement strand
AACACTCCATCGCCAAACTTAAGGTCTTGAATTATGGTTGCAACTGCAGAAAAGCGTGAAGTCGTCCTCAACCTCTATCGCCCCAATGCCCCCATGATCGGCAAGTGCGTGGAAAATTATCTATTGGTGAAAGAGGGTGCCCCCGGACGAACTCACCACATTGTACTCAGCCTGCCGGATCCTCAGTACAAGTATTTGGAAGGTCAGAGCGTTGGCATCATTCCACCCGGTACCGATGACAAAGGCAGGCCCCATAAGCCCCGTCTCTATTCGATTGCCTCCACTCAGCGGGGAGATGATGGAGAAGGTCGAACGGTCTCTTTGAGTGTGAAGCGGGCCGAACATTCCGACAAAGAAACCGGTGAGCCAGGGACCGGTCTCTGCTCCGGCTTTTTGACCGATCTCAAGCCTGGGGATGAGGTGCAGATCACTGGCCCCTCTGGCAAGACCTTTTTGTTGCCGGAGGATCCTGAGGCAACCCTGGTTTTGATCGCCACAGGCACCGGTATTGCTCCCTTTCGAGCCTTTATTAAGCACCTTTTTGAAGAGGATCCCAGCTTTAAGGGTACAATCTGGCTCTTTTTTGGGGTTCCCACCACCTCGACCCTGCTTTACCACGAGGATTTGGAGCGTTATCGCCAACAGTTTGGGGATCGCTTCCGAGTTGATTACGCCATCAGCCGCGAGCAGAAGACTGAGGATGGCCGCAAGATGTACGTCCAAAACCGGATGGCCCAGTACGAAGACGAGCTGTGGAATCTGCTTCAAACTAACCCGCACTCCTATGTCTATATCTGCGGCCTCAAGGGTATGGAAGACGGCATCGCTGAGTTTATGGGGCCAATGGCAGAGCGCAACGGCCTGGACTGGAAGACCTATCAAAAAACCCTCAAAAAAGCTGGTCGCTGGAATGAGGAAACCTATTGATGGGATCGGGTGACTTGATCAAGTGATCCGAATCTGAAAAATGGTTTAGATAGGGCCAGAGAAAGATGAGGCCAGAGAACTTGATATCAAGCGAGGCCGGATCCGTCTGGCCTTTTTGATCTGTTTTGGCTCAATCTAGGCCTGTTTTTTGTAGGGTTGAGGTTGCCCTAGCATTGATCATAGGGACTGATAATAAAGACAGGTACTCTACAGCAATTCTTGTGAATCTTTTTATCCCTGGCCATGATTTATCAAAGTCTCAACTCCAGGCTGCCACGACTCAGCGAGGGGTGGCGGAGATTTTTCCGGGGGGAACAGAGGCCTTGGCCGCCAAACTACAGACCACAGACCGCCCGCTGCGGATCAAATTAGGCATCGATCCGACTCGACCTGATCTGCACCTGGGGCATAGTGTTGCCCTGCGCAAGATGCGGCAGTTTCAGGATGCAGGCCATGTGGCAATTTTGCTGATTGGGGACTTTACCGCCCAAATCGGGGATCCCACCGGTCAATCGGAGGCCCGCCCCCGGCTGACTGCTACCGAAGTGGAGGACAACGCCCGAACCTATCTGGATCAAGCTCGCCAGATTCTGGATTTTGAGACCCCAGATCGGCTAGAAGTGCGGCGCAATAGTGAGTGGCTGGCGGCCCTGACCCTGACCCAACTGATCGAGCTACAAGCCCAGTTCACCCTGGGACAAATGCTGGCTAAAGAGGATTTTTCCAGCCGCTACAGCAGTGGCACGCCCGTGTATCTACATGAATTTTTGTATCCCCTCCTCCAGGGGTATGATTCGGTGGCACTGCGGGCGGATGTGGAGTTAGGGGGTACCGACCAGCGGTTTAACCTGTTGGCGGGCCGGGATCTACAACTGTGGAAAGGCCAGGATCCCCAGTTTTGTCTGACTGTGCCTCTGTTGGAGGGGCTGGATGGGGTGCAAAAAATGTCCAAATCCAAAAATAATTATGTGGGTTTGACGGAGGATCCCCTGACCATGTATTCCAAGCTGGAAAAGGTGCCGGATCCTTTGGTGCCCCGCTATTTTGAGTTGCTGACCGATGTGCCCTTGGATCAAGTTCCCTCAGATCCACGTCAACGGCAGGTGCTTTTGGCCAAAACGTTGGTGGCCCTCTACCACTCACCAGAAGCTGCTGACCATGCGGCTCAAGCGGCTCAACGTATCATCGCTGGGGCTGGTGTGGGCTTAGAGACAGATGTGATCCCGGTGTTTTCTCTGGGGCAGATCGCGTTTCCGGTCAAGCTAGCCACGCTGCTCAAAGACTCTGGCCTGTGCAAAAGTAGCTCTGAGGGACGCAGGCAGATCCAGGGGGGGGCTGTCCGTCTCGATGGTGAAAAAATCACGGATCCGGATCTAGACATTGGGGCTGCCTCCGACCTGGCGGGCAAGATTGTGCAGGTGGGCAAAAAGACCTTTCGCCGCCTCCAGCCCTAAGTCTAAATGTGGCAGCCTGAATGTGGCAGGATAAAACCCTGTGTCAGCCTTGGACACCGCTGACCCCATACCGCTGATGCTGTTGATTATAGTGACTTAGGCTACATTGCATGGATCCTGCTGCCGTTCCCCTGTTTGATCTCACCCAGCAATATCAAGCCCTGGCCCCGGAGTTAATGGCTCAGGTGGAGGCGGTGATGGCCTCTGGGCGATATGTGAATGGCCCGTTTGTGCAGGCTTTTGAGCAACAGTTTGCGGGCTATCTATCGGGTTCTGGGCCACAGTCAGGATCCCTGCAGGTGGTGGGGTGCAATTCGGGGACGGATGCCCTGTTTCTGGCTTTGCGCGCCCTGGGCATCGGGCCGGGGGATGAGGTGCTGACCAGTGCCTTTAGTTTTTTTGCCTCGGCGGAGGTGATCAGTCAGGTGGGGGCCAAGCCTGTTTTTGTGGATATCGATCCGTCTACGTTTAATTTGGATCCAGCTCAGTTGGGATCCCGGATCACAGAGCGCACCAAGGCAATTATTCCGGTGCATCTGTTTGGGCAGGCGGTGGATATGGATGCGGTGATGGCGGTGGCCCAGGCCCACAACCTCAGGGTGATCGAGGATTGCGCCCAAGCGGTGGGATCCTGTTGGCGGGGGCAGTCTGTGGGCACCATTGGGGATCTGGGTTGCTTCAGCTTTTATCCCACCAAAAATCTGGGGGGGATCGGGGATGGGGGGGCCATCTGTACCCCTGATCCCGATTTGGCCCAAAAGCTGAGGATCCTCAAGGAGCACGGCCAGAGCGGAGCTTATCAGCACAGCCAGATTGGGGTCAATAGCCGTCTGGACGCCCTACAGGCGGTGATCCTATCGGTGAAATTGCGCCACTTGCCGGAGTGGACCTTGAGGCGGCGGATGCTGGCCGCTCATTATCAGTCTCTCTTGGCCGGGATCCCTGATCTGGTGATTCCCCAGGGGATACCTGGATCTGGATCCGTCTGGAATCAATTTACCCTCCGCATCTTGGGGGATCCGGGTCGTCGTGACCAAGTCCAGGCAGATCTGCAACGGTTGGGCATCAGCAGCCGCGTCTACTATCCGATCCCACTGCCTCTCCAGCCGGTCTATCAAGCGTTGGGCCACCGAGCCGGGGATTATCCTCAAGCCGAAACCTGCTGCCAACAGGTGCTTTCTCTGCCGATGTTCCCTGAACTGAAAGGATCCCAGCAGCAAAAAGTTGCCTCTGCCCTGCGGCAAGCTGTGGCGGCTCAGGGCTTACCCCAATCGCTTAGAGCTAGCATCTGCTAGACCCTGGCTCTATCCACCCCATCCACCCATTTGAGCTGTGCTTCTGCTGTTGGGGTTTGCACCCGCTGGATCCGCACTTTCTAGTTATCTTCAAAAATAGCCCTAGCCTTAACAAGGAATGGCGGCACCCTCTGAGCACTTGTTGACATCTTTTAATTTCACCCACCTCATGTCACCCACTTAAAGGCATTCATGGCCCCGTCACCGTTGCCGCCAATGGCCGCTGGCAATCACCTGGGATCCCTTAATCAGCTCGACGCGACCCACATAGACCCATGCCTCGGATCCGCTGCCCAGCCTTACCCACTGTCGCCGATATTCATGAGGATGATCTTCGAGATCGTCGAGCCGAGCCAGCAATGAAACCGGGATCCGATAATGTTCACCGATAATGATCCCTTGGGTCTGGGTTTTGATCTGGGTTGACTGGGATCCGGCGAACTGGGGCAAGTCTGCTTGGGCAATGATCATGGGATAGGGGCCAAGGTCAAACATCCAAAACCCCGCCAGGGTATCAACCCCCACCCGGATCCCGGATTCTAAATAAAAGTGATTGGATTCCTCCGGGAGCAGTGTCCCATACACAAACACCTCAGTCCAATAATCCATCACCCAATCAGCCATCAGGGTTCAATCCGCAACGACGCAAGACAAGATAATAGATGTATTCAACCACCACTACGGCCTGATCTGGCTGATCACAGATTCTCCTTCTGGCGTGTAAAGCTGCCAATAATTCCAATAGTTACCCAACACACTTTTGACATAGCCCCGCGTCTCATCAAAGGGGATCTGCTCCACAAATAAATCCGGATCCGTCAGCCCAAAGCGTTGGATCCAGGCGGCGACATTCCCCGGCCCGCCGTTGTAGCTCGCCAAGGCCAGCATGGTGTTGTCGTTGTAGGTGCGGTGGGTGTAGTCCAGATACCAGGATCCCAGGTAGAGATTATCAGCAGGATTTTTCAGATCAAAGCTGGCTAGCCCCACCTGCTGGGCGATCCAGGCTCCGGTGGTGGGCATCACCTGCGACAGCCCCACAGCCCCGGCCCAGGATTCGATCTGGGGTTCAAAGCGGGATTCTTGCCGCAACAACGAGGCCATCACCAACGAATTGAGATTAAACTGCGCCGTCCATTGGGCAATGCCTCGGCCCGACAAGGGATCCGTGTCATGGCGATTGTCGGCACTGGTGTGGAAGTGGAGAGGATAGACCGCCTGCCAAAAGTCTTGCCGCTGCCGTAACGACTGGGCCACCGGATCCGGATCAAAGCGCAGAGCTGCCACTTGGTTGATGCCCCGCAGATGCTCCCCGGCTTGATTACGCAGGATCCCAGCGGCAAAGGACTCTTCTAGGCTCAGGTTTGGGCGGGCATGGTTCTCCCACTGCCACCGCTGCCAGGCTGCCTGGGGGATCCCGATCCTGTGCAAAAGCTGAGTGGCTTCTGAAACAGCAGGCAAGGGCTGACGGGCGGGTGAAAACTGGATCGTCACAGGCATCCGCCCCACCGAAAAATCCCCCACCGGCAGCCCCAATTGCACCGCAGCTCGCCAGCCATAGTAAGTCTGGGGAAACTGATTCAAAACCCGTCGATAGACCTGGGTGGCCCCCTGTGAATCCCCCTGTTGCGCCCGCCATTTGCCGGCCCAATAGCCCAACTGGGATCCAATCTCAGTATCCTGCTGGCCAAACCCCACCCGCTCTGCGATGGCAATGGCAGCCCTCAGGTTGCCCGCTTGAGCCAAAGCCCAGGCTCGATCCCAGGCCAAAGTGGCCGCCGCCTCACTGTCAGGAAAGCGTGTCCACAGGGCTTCTTGCAGATCCTGAGCGGTTTGGGGGCTGTTGAGACGGCTGTAAAGCTGAACCAGAGTGGCCAAGGCATCGGCGGCAGCAGGCAAAGACTGATCGGCTAGAGGTCTGAGGATGTCAATGGCGGTCTGAGCCTCGGCAATGTCGGCCCAGCGGCGGCGGGCCAAGCTACTATCTGGGCTATCAGGAAAGGCTTGGATCAGGGCACGATAGGACTCGGCAGCCGGCAGGTTTTCGCCAGAGATATGGTGGCTGCGACCGCGCCGATAAAGATTTTGGGCGGTGACCGGAGCACGTCCATAGGCCCGTGAGGCGCGTCCATACTCCCGCTGGATCCAGTAGGCATCGGCGATCACCTGCCAATCCTGCTCACTGAGCTGGGTCTGTCCCTGCTCTGCGGCCTGGATCCAGCGGCTGAGATGGGCCGCCAGTCCCTCGCTGTTGGGATGATAGGCCGCCAGCTCCCGCACCAGGCTCCAATCTTGAGGGGTTTGGGCCAACTGTCCCTGTAGCCAATCCCCAGTTACCGGGTGAGTGGGATAGCGGCGGCGCAGTTCATCGATCTGGGTTAGGCCCAGCAGTGCCCGGGCCATGATCGGACTATCGGCATGGTTTTGCCGGATCCCCGCCCAGGTTTGGCGAGCCGCCTGCGGGCTATTGAGATTTTCGTAGGCCACAGCCCGCAACATCAGGATCTGATCGGCCAACACCGGGATCCCTTGCTCCAGCCCTTCTAGCTGCCCCAAAAGCGTTTGCCATTGCCCAGCACTGTAGGATCCCCAGGCTTGACGAAACTGTTGAATGGCTTGCTCTGGATTGAGATTTTCTGAATTGAGCTGCTCTGGATTGACCTCTGGCAGAGCGGCTAGCTCCAAAGCCTGATCAGGCTCCCGCCGCGGACTATCCTCCTCACTCTGGATCGCCTTCTCTCCAGAACCATCCAGGGTTGAGCTAGCAAGGGATCCCTCTGTGTGGAGGGTGTACAACGCCCAAGCCGCCCCCGCCCCAGAGGTGACCAGGATCCCTATCCCCAAAAGACCCAGTTTCCAGCGCAGAGAGGACATCTGAGCGGTGGCTAGAGCTTGAGATAAAACCAAAGATTGAGATGAAAACGGCCAGGGCATAATCAGTCCCTCTCGGATCCAACTCCAGAATGATACCCGCCCCACCCCAGGGTTGAAATTGCGCCAAACCGACATTCCCTAAACCATTCGCTTCCGAATCAAGCTACTGACGGTATCCACCACGATCACAAACCCCACAATCACGATCAAAATCATTGAAATCTCACTCCAGCGCCGAAACTGGATCCGCTGCACCAACAGCACCCCCACCCCACCGGCCCCCACCAATCCCAATGTTGCCGATGAGCGCAAATTGACCTCAAAACGATACAGCACAGTCGATAAAAACTCCGGCATCACCTGCGGCATCACCGCATAACGAAACACATGCAACGGCGAAGCCCCGGTTGCCCGTAACGCCTCACTCGGCCCCGGATCAATCCCCTCAATCACATCCGCAAACACCTTGCCCAAAAAACCAATTGAATTGATTCCCAAAGCCATAATCCCCGCCAATTGCCCTGGCCCAAAGGACGACACAAAAATAATCCCTAACAACAATTCTGGAAACGTCCGGATCCCGGCTAAAAAGCTCTTTCCTGGCACCGCCCGGGCTTGGGATCCCAATAGATTAGCTGCTGACAAAAAGGCCACCGGCACTGACAAAATCCCCCCAATTGTGGTGCCCACCACCGCCATAAAAAACGATTCCAGCATCCGATCCACCGCTAGATTCAGAACCCCCCCATCTGGATTGACAAAGCCCCGAAACAACGGCCCCAGATTTCGTTGTAGGCCGCTGATCACCCGACTCCAGTTGATATCCAGCCCACTCAAGCAAAGCAGCGTCAGTGCCCCCAAGCTCAGGATCACGGCCCCTAGCACTCGACGGGCATAGCGAACTTGGGCTGGAGGCTGAGGGATCTCATTCCAATCGCGAACCATGGCAGCCATTGCTTAAACAGAATGTAGAGATAGGTCTGGAGAGCTTTGGGGATCCTAATCAAAAAAATCCCCTTTGGGCTTAACGCAGTCTTAACGAGTACAGCCCGCTCGCCCCCTACTATGAAATCAGGAAGTCAAGTCATTGTCCTTGGGGATCCAAAGTGATCCAAAGTTACCTAAAACTGAGATCCCTGAGATTACCTGTATTGAGGTCACCTCAGGCCCAGTCCAATCAGTCAGGACTCTACTGGAACTCTTATCAACCACCGCCGTCTGGATCCCTGTATCTTTCGCCACTATTTTGCTGGAGGTTTGCTGCCGTGCTGAGAAGATCTTTCGCCTGTGTTGTGGGGGCTGGATTGGCTCTGGGTGCTATTTTGGTGCCCTCTGCTTGGGCCCAAACCACCCCAGATAAGTTGGTGCTAGGAATGGTGCCCTCCCGTGAAGCGGATCGGGTGGTGGATAGCCTGGATCCGTTGGCGGAATTGCTCTCCGACAAAATCGGCATCCCGGTGGAAACCTTTATTTCCACTGATTACACCGGCTTGGTGGAGGCCATTGGCACAGAGCGGGTGGATATCGGACTGTTTGGCCCTGCCTCGCTGGTGGAAGCAGTGGATCGCCATGGGGCACGGGTGATTTTGGCCTCTGTCCGGCGCGGATCCACCACCTATCGCTCGCAATTTAATATCCCCTGTGATTCTGATATCAAAGAGTTTTCAGACTTGGCGGGCAAGTCGATCGCTTTTGTGGATCCGGCCTCGGCTTCGGGCTATCAGTTTCCCTATGTATTTTTGAATACTGAGCATGACCTCAATCCCGATCAGGATATGACCCCGATTTTTGCCGGTAGCCACGATGCTGCGGTCTTGGCGGTCTACAACGGCGATGTGGAGGTGGCCGTCTCGTTTGAAGATGCCCGCACGGCTGTGGTCAATGATTTTCCAGATGTCAATGATGTGGTCTGTGTTTTGGGCTACACCTCCGATATCCCCAATGATGGCACCGTGGTGCGCTCTGGGCTTTCTGACGAGCTAGCGGAGCAGATCGCCCAGGCCATGATTGAGATCGCCGAGTCAGATCAGGGCAAAGAGCTGACCGATACCCTTTTTAATGTGACGGGGTTTGCCCCAGCGGATCCCGCTGCCTATGACATTGTGCGTGAGGTGTCGGCCACCTTTCGCCGCGACTAAAGTTCCCCATCCAGCCTAATTTTGGGGTGTTGGCCCACTATGTTGACCATCGACCGGGTTGAAGTCACCTATCCCAACCGCTTTCAGGCCCTCAAAGGGATCTCGCTGGAGATTCCCAAGGGACAGTTTGTGGTAATTGTGGGCTTGTCGGGGGCGGGCAAATCCACCCTGATCCGGACGATCAACAATCTGGTGGTGCCCTCAGCCGGAGACGTTCGGATCGAGGACCAGTCCATCACCCAGGCCAAAGGATCCCAGCTCCGTCAAATGCGCAGTCAGATCGGCATGATCTTTCAGACCTACAATCTGGTTAAGCGCACATCGGTCTTGCGCAATGTACTCTCAGGACGGCTGGGATCCGCGCCCCCTCTGGCCAGTTTGCTGGGGATCTTTGGGCGGGATGATCTGTTGATGGCCCATGCCTGTCTGCAACGGGTGGGGATCCCCGAAAAAGCCTATGTGCGAGCGGATGCTCTGTCGGGGGGACAACAGCAGCGGGTCGGAATCGCCCGTGCCCTGGCCCAACAACCCCAGATCATGCTGGCGGATGAGCCGGTGGCCAGCCTGGATCCCCCCACAGCTCATGCGGTGATGGCGGATCTGAAGCGGATCGCTCGTGAGGATGGCATCACCACTCTGGTCAATCTGCACTTTATTGATATGGCCCGCGAATTTGCCGACCGGATCGTGGGTATGCGAGCGGGAGCAGTGGTATTTGATGGCCCCCCCCAAGCGGCCACCGATCAGGTGTTTACCGATATCTATGGCCGCTCCATCGATAAAGCTAAAGACCTGATGGCGGGCTGAACCATGACCCCCTCCAGTCCCCCCCCGCTGCCATCTCCCCCACTTCAACCCCGGATCCTGGCGGCGGTGAGTTGGAGCGCATTTGGGGTGCTGTTGCTCTATTCGGCCCATCAGACTAACTTTTCTTTTCAAACCCTGGCCCAAGGGATCCCAGATTTTGTTGCTTTTTTTGGCAAGATGTGGCCTCCCGATTGGCGGGCCTTGCCGGAGATCGTCACCCCTCTGCTGGAGACATTACAGACTGCCTATTTGGGAACTGTTTTTGGCACTGGCTTGGCCTTGCCCCTGATCTTTCTCTCCAGTCGCAATACGGCCCCCAATCCTGGGGTGATGTGGTGTTTTCGAGGCCTCCTGACTCTGATTCGCAGTGTGCCGGATCTGCTCTATGCGGCGATATTGGTGGGGATCCTTTCCTTTGGACCATTGCCGGGGATGGTGGCCCTGGTGATTTTTACAACCTCTGTCTTGGCCAAGTTGGGCAGCGAGACGGTGGAGGCAATCGATCCTGGCCCCCTTGAAGCTCTGCAAGCGGTGGGAGCCAATCGGTTACAGCAGATTGTCTATGGGGTCATACCTCAGATTGCGGCAACACTGACCTCCTATGTGCTCTACATTTTTGAGATCAATGTGCGGGCTTCAACAGTCTTGGGATTTGTGGGGGCAGGGGGGATCGGTCAACTGTTGCGGCGTTATCTCAGTTTTTTTGACTATCGGGGTACAGCGGTGTTGTTGCTGATTGTGTTTGGGGTGGTGCTGGTTATCGACAGCACATCTGCCTATTTGCGCTCCAAATTGATCTAGGTTGATCTAGTCTCTGGGTTGCTCTCAGCACCAGCAGACATACTCAGAAGACATCAAGGATCCTCTGGGCCGCAGCAGGGGTTGATAAAATAGCCTTAAAATAGCCTTTAAGAATGACTAGAATGCGATTGGCTCTCGATCCGACTGAGACTTCACCTCGCTGGATCTAAGTTTTTTTAATACTCTTTTGTTTGAATTGTTTTGTTCCTTGCCCTATGACAGCCACCCTCTCTCAGTCATCCTCATCAAATCCCGTGATCTATCCTTTGCACTCGGCCTTAGAGCGGCTGATGGCGGGGGGTGCTCTGCTGCCGGATACCCCTGAGAACCTGCTGGAGGTGGTGGGGATCCTGGATAGCTACGGGGTGGTGCTGGATGCCTATTGCCGCAATTTGATCTTTATGGCGGATCGGCAATGCCTGGTGCTATTCCCTTTTTTCAAATACTTTGATGGGGACGTCAGTCTGTCGAAACTATTGCGCCACTGGTGGCACGACCGGATCAATTATGAGTATGCCGAATACTGCTCGCGGGGGATGCTCTGGCATGGGGGCGGCGGCCTGGATGCTTACACCGATTCACCGGAGTTTGGGGCCAACTGCGAGCGGGTGGTGCAGCAAATGCAGGATCCGATCTTGACGGTGATCCATCGGCTTTTTCCTGATTTTGTGACCGAGCAATTGCGGCAGTGTGCCTACCACAGCTTTTTGGGGCAGTTTTGGCGGGTGATGAGCGATATGTTTGCCAGTCTGGCCCAACGCTATGACCAAGGGCAGATCCGATCGATCCCCGATGTGGTGCAGCACATTCAAGATCAAGCGGTCAAGGCGGCGGCTTTGCCCCTGAGTTACGCACCCGTGATCAAAGGGGAACGGATCCCGGTGGTGCCTGCATCGGCGGGGCTGACCTTTTTGGCGGATGCGGCTTTGCCCTATGTGGAGGCGGTGTTTTTTCGGGCGATGCCGTTTATGGGTAATGTCTCCTACAACGCCCAAGCGGGCCAGATCAGTCCGGATCCGGGAGATTTTCAGTATGGTGCCCTCTATGCCGATGCCCTACCGATTGGATCTGCTGGGATCCCGCCAACCCTGTTGATGCAAGATATGCGCCACTACCTGCCGGATTATCTCAGGGCGGTCTATGAGCAAAATCCCCGTGGCGTCGATGATCTACGGGTGCAGATTGGTTTGAGTTTTCAAAAGTCGATGTACTGTGTGACCTCAGCCGTGATGCGGGCACTGGCCCCCCACCCCCTCGACGATCCGGATCCGGCTTATCAGGCGGCTAATGCCCAGCACTTCTCAGACTGGCTACAACGGTTGACCGGATCCCCGCTGACCGATCTTCAGTGAGACAACCTTCAGTGAGGTAGGATCCCTGTGCCCAAACAACGCAAAAAATCTGACCTGCCCACCAAGATCTGCCTCACCTGTGGCCGGCCCTTCACCTGGCGCAAAAAGTGGGAGGATTGCTGGGAACAGGTCAAGTACTGTTCTGACCGCTGTCGCCGCCATCGTCCCAAAGCCACTCCAGAGGGGGATTCCTCTCCCTAACTCAACAAGAATGGAGTTTGATCCCTGA
>CAZODP010000018.1:0-22265 GCA_964578595.1 uncultured bacterium | reverse complement strand
CTGAAGTTGATCGAGGGTCTGACCCCAAAAATCAAAGCAATACAAAAATCAAAAAAACAGAGAAAGCTGATCAGGATCCTGGGGTTTAGCCCCCCGCTGCGAGGCTAGCTGATCGGCCCATCGGGTTGGTTCTGGCAACCGGTACCGGGTCAGGCAGCCCACCACCATCTCAATGGCTCGTTCCAGACTGATGCGGTGACCGATCGAGATGTAGAGGGGCTTGGTTTTGGCCTTGGTTCGCACCACAGCACCGATGATCTCATCCCCATCCAAAAGCGGATCCCAGGCTCCGGGGCTTTCCCCCACCGGGTGATGACGACCCACCAGCTTTTCTTTGGCCACCCCAATGGTGGGAATGCCGCTCAACACCCCCAGATGACAGGCATAGCCAAATCGCCGGGGGTGGGCATATCCCTGACCATCACAGAGGATCAGATCCGGGATCATGTCCAGTTGCTCCAGAGCCTTGAGCACAACCGGCACCTCCCGAAATGACAAAAACCCTGGCACATAAGGCATAGTCACCGGATGGGTGGCAACTTTGTGTTCGACCAGAGTGAGCCTCGGCCAATCCAACACGGCCACCGCCGCCCGCCCCAGATCCGGATCCGGAAACCCCACATCGATCCCGGCAACAGTCTTGATCGGCCCCACCTGATCCTGCCGAATCACCCAGGCCCGCATCATTTGTTGCAGTGGAATCGCCTCCTCCACCGATTGCGGCCACGGATGCGGTACCGAAATGTTCATGGCTTAGGATTGATGGTTTTTGAAAAGACCGGTGAAGAGGGTATCTTTCCGGATTCAGCCCGACGTTGTGGAGAGCACTCGCACATCCATCACCGTCCCCCGCAGATTGTAGTCAAAGGTCTCTAGCTCCAGGGGCACTCCCACTTTGACCCGATTATTGCCCAAAACAATCCCTGACTCAGTGGTACGCCCTTGCCCCCGCAACCGCAGCACCAGATCGCGGCGATAGGCTTCCGGATCCGGCACCTGCTCTAGGGATCCATCCGGAAACACCAACGGTACTGTCCGGCTGACATCCTCAACCTCAAAAACCTCCACTTGACCGTAGGGCTGGTTGCGAATGATCAGATCCGCCCGGGATCCTGCCTTAAAGGGATCCAGCGACCGGCTGCTGATCCCCCTCACAATCATGTCCACCTCCACCGTCTGGGTTGCCCCTTGGCCCACCTGCACCACACTGCCCGCCTGTCGTCCCGGCACCAGCAATATCGCCACCACCGCCACCACCAGAATGACAATTGCGCTTAAATCCAGCAGGCTAATTTTGCCAAATAATCGACCCCGCTCATCCACCATTGCCATAACTCACCTAAAACATCCACTTAATTGTATGAATCAATGGCCTGGACTTATCTGGATGCTGTTGTGGAGACGGTGCAAAGCTAGCCGCTCTCGCCATCTTCAAACCAGCTATCTTCAAACCTGCTATCTTCAAACCTCCCAATCCTTAGGCCGGGATCCTGATCCAGCCGTGCCAAATGTCTGGGCAAAATAGCGAGCCGCCAAAGGGGTCAGGATCCCCTGTTGAGACAGTAGATGACAGATGGAAGCACTCGAAGATCCGCTGGATTGGCCCTTGACATCGCGGCGCACTTGTTCAATTTGAAACCGGGTCACCAGGCCCGATGCCACCAAAAAGTCTTCCACCGTTCGCGCCCCCATCAACCGTGCCCCAAATCCCCCATCCCCAAAAAACTTGACGGTCTCAGGCTTTAGCCCCGCCGACCGAGCCAGCACATCCGTAAACGTGCCGCCCTCCCGATGCCAGGTGTTGAGGGTGGTCTGAATCGTCCCCGAACTCAGCAGATCAATCGCGTAGAGCTGAGACAGGATCCGCCGGATCCAAGGGGTGGCCTGCTCAAAACCCGTGATCACCGAGTCCAGTTCCAGCTCAATCTCAGCCGGATCCCGCATCCCCTGTTCCAGCAGCATTTTGCCGGAGGAGGGGAGTCTGGAGAGGGTATTGGCCACCATCTCTGGGGTCAAAATCGGCATCGGCTGGGTCTGATCGGATGAATCGCTCTGGGTCAGCCGCTGCAGCCGCAGGAGCTGGGCCATCAGATCCTCCCGTTTGTTGATCTCCCGCTGAAGCTGTTGCTGGATGTCCTCAATCTGGGATTCATAAAACCGGATCCGTTGCTGGGTGTTGTGTTCGAGTCTTTCGCGCTCCTGCTGAGCCGTGGCCAGATCCGCCTCCAATCGCTGGATGTAGTCCCGGCGCTGCTCCACCTCCATCTCCAGTAGATCTTGATTCATCTGGATCTGACGGATCCGCTCCTCCTGCTCTGTCCGGGTGGCTTGGAGGGCATTGAATTGCAGCAGCAGAGCTTCGTAGTCCCCCCGCAGAGCTTGCATTTGGGGCTGATCAGGGGTGGGGCTGGCCACAGGGGGTTGCTCTTGTAGCCGCTGGATCCAGCCCTTGAGTTGTTCCACATCCGTTTCGAGGAGGCTGATCTGTTCTTGGAGGGCGGTTCGCTCGGCTCGCATCCGCTTTTCTTCGCTGCGGCTGGTGGTAAGTTCTGCCTGAAGTTGACCATTTTGGGTCGTCTGTTTGTCCACTTGTTCCTTGAGCAGGCGAATGGCGTGCTGCTGTTTTTCCGCCTGTTCTTCTTTGCGACGCAGTTGCTTTTCTAGCTCATGGATCCGTTGTTGATCGAGATTGTGTGCCCGTAATAGGGTTTGGTTGGCATCCTGTTGGTGATGAAATTGGGCCAGAGCCTCTTGGATGTGGTGTTGAAGTTCGGTGACCTGTTCTTGTTTGATCGACTCTTGGATCTCGATTTGCTCCTGAAGCTGTTGATTGACCGAAATCTCCTGCTGAAGACGGGTGGCCAGTTCATCCACCTGCTGGGCTAGATCCTGATTGCGATGGGCCAGGGTTTGGAGCTGGAGGGAGTTTTCTTGGTGATGCAGTTGAGCATTTTGTACCGACCAGTAGAGGGGTTGTAGATCCTCTAGGGAGGTGTAGAGGGATCCAGCCAGGGATCCGTCTGTGGGATCTGGAGGGGAAGGCTGGTTGGCAAGCCGAGACATGGCTGTCAAAGCATTGGGCTGGGGATGAAGCCGCAGTTGGGCTTGCCGCGTAATCGCACTGTGAATTTGGGCCAACGAGAGCTGTCCTTGTTTGAGCAAATGCTCGGCCCAGGCTGGGATCCCAGTATTTGGGGTGTTGCCAAGGGCAAATTGGATCTGCTCGATGGCAGCCTGCCACTGAGCCGGGGTGATCTGCCGAGTCAGGATCAAGATATCCCCCAGCCCCAAAAGCTGCGTCGAAAGATGGGGATACAGCTCCATCGGATCCGCCCAGCCATGGGCCAGACAGATCTCACTGACGGTGAGTGGCGTTTCTGCGGATTCATACAAGGCCCAGGCCCACTGACTGGCAGTCAATACGCCCGCTTCAACCAAGTTATTTTCTAGCGGGATCCCGGCTGGGGAGTCGGGTTCGGGGGGGACTCCACCTAGCGGGCTGCTAGGACGAGCAGTCATCATGGATTCCTTAGGTATTACCTCGGATTCTACTTTAGTCGATGCCAACATCAAGATCGGCACAAGGTAATCAGAGTCAGGCCAGTTTACGAAAGGATCCGGAGAAGGCAAGTTACGGCACTGATTTTAAGGGGTCTCAGTGGGCGGAACAAGCACAAGAACTGTTCTGGATGAACTTTTGCTGCGCCACCAGTTGCTACTATTTTCTCCAATGTCAGTCTGTTTAGTCGCTGTTCAAGTCGTATTTGAGCGGGGTAGCCTCTGAGAAAAAATGGGTTAGTGTGCGTATCTTTCAGCACTCGTTCTTCTGAGTACCCCTGGATCCTGTCGTTAGGAGTTGTAACCAAAACAATGAATCATCACTCTGTTTCTGCTCATGGTCCCGTATCTCGTGGTTGGGTTTGGCGGGTTGTGGGGGCTATGGTGGCTGTCCTCAATGATCGGCTGCTACCGGAGCGCTATCATCTGGATGCGGCTGGGATCCAGCAACGCTTTGAAGCTGCCTTGAGCTGGTGTCAGCAGTATTTGGCGGATCGAGATCCGGGTGCGGTGCAATATCGGGGCCTGCCCCTGGATCAGCCCAGTCAGAGCCGGATCCGGGGTACAGTGATTTACCGGGGTTGCCGAGTGGCAGCAGATCCTCAAGTTTCTCAAGTCAATGGTGCTGGGGCTGGCTCGGTCTCAAAGCAACCTGAGCGGGTCTACACCCCCTGGTATCAACAGCGGATCAAGAGCTGGCGGATCCGGCTGGGTTTTGCGGATGCTGATGTCATGCAGTCGGTTCCTCTGATGCAGCCCAGCTATCGAGGACGAGAGTTGTAGACCTGAAGCCAGAATGCCATCTGAACCGCATTCAATTTACGGTATTCACTTTTAACTCGACACTGTTGGGGAGGAGGAGCTGAGGCTTTTCCTCTTTTTCCTCATCTTTATTTTTTGTTTTTGCTTTTTTTGGCTTTGACAATTTTGACTGCAAGCCTGAAATTCCCTCAGAAAGACGATAGCTTAGGTAAGGATTAGCGGGGAACTTGGATCCCTGTGAATCCCGCCGCTTGAAGGCCCCTACCCAGTCATGTCATGTCGCAGCGACAGCCTCCTCAGCCCCTGCTCCAGCCTTTAATCCAACTGATCGATGCCGAAACCGGATCCCATTTGGGGGAACTGAGCGGGGAGGGTAGTCCGCATCCCGGATCCCGGCTGGAGCTGTCAAATCAGGCTTATCTGGTGCTGGAAAAACGCCACACCTACCAGCTCAGGGATGGCCGTTATCGGCTGCATCGGATCCGGGCCTATGTGCGCGAACTAACCGAGCTGGAGTTTGGTGACAATATATTACAAATGGGCACAGGGCAAGTGATGGGGGATCCCAGTTGTGTCTTTAATGCCCGTTCCCCTCTGCTGAGGTGTGCCGTCAACCCACTGGGGCCGTGTCAGGGATGCAGCGATTATGAGAAACGGTGCGAAAAATGTTGAGAACCTTTAGAGTGATGATAGGAATGTATCTGGCTTAGCAATCATGATGGTCAATTCTGGTAGAAGCGGTGTATTACTTCTCAATTTGGGTGGGCCAGAGACATTAGCAGATGTGCAGCCCTTTCTGTACAACTTGTTTTCAGATCCAGATCTGATCCGGTTGCCGTGGCCTCGGTTGCAGCCGCTTTTTGCCTCAGCCATCTCCAGCCTGCGGGCCAAAAAATCTCAGCGTAACTATCAAGCCATGGGGGGCGGATCCCCATTGCGGCGGATTACGGATGAACAGGCTCAAGCCTTGCAATCGTGCCTGGTGGATTCAGGGTTTGATGTGCCAGTCTATGTGGCCATGCGCTACTGGCATCCTTTTTTGGCGGAGGTGCTGCCCCAGATCAAGGGGGATCAGTTGCAGCGGCTGGTGGTATTACCCCTCTACCCCCAATACTCCATCAGCACCACAGGATCCAGTTTCAAGGAGCTAGATCAGGCGTGGCAAGCGGATCCTCAACTGGGTTCCATCCAAAAAATCCTGATCAACTCTTGGTATGACCAGCCCCACTATGTGCAGGCGATGGCCGCCAGTATTACCGCTGAGCTGGAGCAGTTTGAAAATCCTGAACAAGTCTGTGTGATGTTTAGTGCCCACGGCATCCCCCAGAGCTATGTCACCCGGTTTGGGGATCCCTACCAGCAGGAGATGGAAGCCTGTGTGCGGCTAATCTGGCATCAGGTGCGGCGGCCCAATCGGCATCTTTTGTCTTACCAGAGCCGAGTGGGATCCGTACAGTGGCTCCAGCCCTACACCGAGGAGGTGATCCCGGCCTTGGCCCAAGAGGGTGTCAAGCAATTATTGGTGGTTCCCATCAGCTTTGTGTCTGAACACATCGAGACGCTGCAAGAAATTGACATCGAGTACCGTGAATTGGCGGAACACCACGGGATCCAATCTTTTCGGCGGGTGCCTGCCCTCAATACTCAACCCCGCTTTATCCAGGGGCTGGCTGAATTGGTGCAACCTCATCTGACGGTGCCTAGCCTCAAAGCTGGGGATGGGATCCCGTCTTCAGTGGTGCATCCCGCCTAAATCGGGTGAATCAACACCTGGCCAGTACGGTTTTCTTAACTTTTTGAGACTGGGATCCCAGCGTTACCATGGTGGAACGTATCGGGCAGCACAAGAGCCATGAGCTTTTTTGATTCTGAGATTGTCCAGCAAGAGGCCAAGCAGTTTTACGAAGACTTTCAGAGCCTGATCAAGCTGGGCGGTGACTATGGCAAGTTTGACCGCGAGGGCAAAAAGCTCTACATCGAAAAGATGGAGGAGCTGATGGAGCGGCAAAAGATTTTTATGAAGCGGCTGGAATTATCGGATGACTTTATGGCCCAGATGACGGTCAAGCAGATTCAAGCCCAACTGGGATCCGTTGGCATCAGCCCCCACCAGATGTTTGACCAAATGAACCAAACCCTAGAGCGAATGAAAGCCGAGACGGATCACTAGTTGATCCAGAGCTGAGCCGGATGAGAAATCAGGTGAATCTTTGTGAAGGGAGCGTGAAAGGATCCGAGCCTGGCCTGAGCCATGCCTTTGCTCAGTAACGCTTTTTTGACTCAGGTTTTACTCTGACTTGGCGTTGCTGAACAGTGGCATGAATTCGATACCTTTTGTACGGGCCTGCAAGGGGTTCACCCACGAGACCATACCCAGAATCAGCAACGCCTCTGACCTTCTCTGACCTTATTTGGATCGGCGGGATCCCCCTTGCTCTTCCCGTTTGCGCCGCCGTCGATCACGCCAGTCGGCCCAAGTGAGATAGCCGATCCCACCGGTTACCGCAAGCAAGAGCGCAAACACAAGAGCGTAACCAATCTGAAGCGGCAGATCGGTGGTGGCAGCAGGATCCATAGATTTACAAAAAGATTGACACAAGACTTACAAAAACGCTACCGCTACCCGGTTGGCAGAGGCGATCTGAGCAGATCACATCCCGTTGCGTCCCCAGACCACCATAGAGATAGAGAGGGTAAAAGAGACCAGGGCAGCGGCCCAGCCCAAAGTGGTGATGTCAAAGTCCATGATTAATCGACCCATCTAAAAGAGATTTGATAGCTCTCATTGTCTAACGGGATCCCCCCTTGAGGCAATCCCGCCAGCGGTATTCCAGAGGAATTCAAGAGAATCTTAGAATTTTTAGGTGTGCAAGCCACATTCGGTTTTGCCCTTACCCTGCCAGCGACCCGATCTAGGATCCTGGCCCGGAGCCACTGGGGCAGTGCAATGGGTGCAGCCAATGCTGGGATAGCTCTGGTCATGGAGAGGATTGTAGGGGATCCCCTGTTGGGCAATGTAGGCCCAGACCTGCTCTTCTGTCCAATCGGCCAGGGGGTTGAGCTTGAGCATGGATCGCTTGGCATCCCACTGCACCTTGCCAATACTAGCCCGGGTGGGGGCCTGTTGACGGCGCATCCCCGTGATCCAAGCCCTGTAGCCAGACAAGACTCGATTCAGGGGTTCCACCTTGCGGATGCCGCAACACTGATCCGGATTGCTGACAAAGAGTTCAGGGCCATAGTGCTCCACCTGTTGCTTGACCGTCAACAATGGCTTGACAATCTCTAGCTGGAGTTGAGGATAGCGGGCTGTGATTTGGTCTTTGAGGGCTAAGGTTTCGGCAAAGTGAAAGTCAGTGTCCAAGAAGAAGGCTTGTACAGTTGGACTAACCCGGCTGAGCAGATCGATCAAAACCAGATCCTCAGGCCCCAAGCTGCAGGCCAATACCAAATGCTTGCCATACTGCTCTGCCCCCCAACTCAAAAGAGCAGCCGGATCCTGGGGTTCAAAGGCTTGGCTCAGGGCCTCGATCTCTGGAGGGGTGGGATGAGCAATCGCGGGGGCAGCCGCATCTATAGAAGTCAGGGAAGAAGCTAGAGAAACCATAATTCACTTGAAATCTAATCTCAATTTACCCCAAAGTCGGTCGAGATTATGTGGTTTGGATTGATCAACTCTGGTCTATCGGAGGTCTGGTTGAGCTGAGGGTTGTCTGAGCTGTGTCTAGGCCAGCTTGGGGGATCCATCCTTGGCCTGGGGCAGATGACGGGCGATCACCACCAGTTGATCCCCGATGTCAAGACGGGTGTGGGCGGGGGGGTTGACCAGAGATTTGGGCTTGGATCCGCTGCGGCGTTCGAGGGCCACCAGGATCCCGTCATAGTGTTCTTTGACCCGGAGGGAGGCTTGGGCAAAGGTGATGCCAGACCAGTCGTCAGGCAGGGGGACTTTGTAAAACTGATTGCCCACCTGCACCGTCAGCAGCTCTGTCAGCATATCCATCAGGCCCCGGTTACGGGCGGAGGTGGCGATCAGGTGGCTGGTCAGTTCGGCCCCCACCACCACATCCTCCACGCCAGCGGCAGCCAGTTGCACGTTATTATTGCGATCCAAAAGTTGGGCACAGGTGTGGATCGTAGGCTGCAATTTTTCGATGGTCAAGGCTGCCAAAACTGTGCGGGCATCGCAATCTTGGTCGCTGCGGGGACGAGTGCGATCCGCCAAGAGGATGGCTTGAGCGGCATGGTAGACCCCCACACTTTCGAGGACATCAATGCGGGTATAGTCCCCCACTTTGACAAAAAGTCGGCTGCGATCCAGCCATCTCAGCTCGTGCTCCGGGATCTGATCAAACTCCGCCACGATCACAACCGGGCAGTACTTAAAAGCCGGATCCGACTGCAATTCTTGGATGATCAGATGGCCGTTGCGATTCCAGCCACAGATCAAGATGTGATCCCGCAAGTCATCTAGTTCCACCAGCCGAAACTCCAAGATCGCCTTGAGTTTTTCTACCATGACAGCCGATACCAAACCTGTTGCCACCGCAAACATGGTCAACCCACTCAGCATCACAACGGCTGTCACCACTCGCCCGCCGGTGGTACTGGGTTCTCCGCCGATGGGTTCTGCCGCCACCAAGGTCAAAAAACTCCACCACAGGGCATCGACAAAGGTACCAAAATCGCTGTTGTGGGATCCCTCCAGCGAAAAGATCAGCAGTGATCCCCCCAAGATGATCAGCAGCAGCACCAGCATGATGCCCAGTTGCAGGCTCCAGCTCGCCGTCAACCGCGAAGCCCCCAACCGTCGATTGAGCAGGATCCCGGCCCGCACCAATCGCAGCAACCGCAGCAGCCTCAACCCATTGCCATAGGGCAACACCGACACAATATCCAGCCCGTAGTGCCGCAAAAACCGCCGTTTGCGACGGGCAGTCCAACCTCGCAGCCCCAACTCCACCCCAAACAAGCCATTGATCCCCTGACCTGCCCAAAAAAACGCTTGAGTCCACTTGGATCCGGATCCCATCGCCACTTCAGCAATGACCAGCATCACGGATAGCCCGATCAGGCCCACCAATCCCCATTCAACGGCAGGATGATGCAAAACACGGTCAACACGGTGCGGAGAAACCTCCATGAGTTCTGCTGTATGAGTGGTCTTCTCATTGTTTTCTGAAGATGGATCCAGACTTAGATATAGCGTTCTCCATTCAGGTGAGATATCTCTAGTTCATGGCTGGTAGGGATTCTAGCTTAGGTTCACACCTCAACCTCACAGGATTTGGAAACGCTGTAGAGGCCCTTGGTTCAAGCTAACTAAAATGGGGACGCAGGATTAAGATCCAACCTCCCCGGCTTTTGTATTCAGTTAATTCGTGATCAGAGGTCAATCCCAGGGTTTTTTATCTGTGAACTTATAGTTGGGTGGCTCAGCATTTTTGCCGATAGAATGATCCACTTTATTGACGATTTCTCGGCCTTCATTGGCCTTTTCAGACAAGACGCCATCTTTGGGATGCACCAGCACCGGATCGGATCCTGGCTTAATCCGAAAGATCTGGTAGTCCTTAATTTTGAAATCCGCCATCAATTGGGCACTCAGGGCCAGACATTGTTCTTTGCGGGCCAGGGTGAGCATATTTTTGCCCTCAGCCATCACGGCTGCGCCACCTGTGGGCATCTCAAACACTTGACCCGGCTTGCCTGTCCAGGTGATCAGATATTTTTCTTCGATGTCAGCGGCGCTCAGCAATCCCCCGGTCGAACCGCCAAAATCAGGCAGCGTCGCACCAATCCGAGGATCCCCTTCTTTGAGTGCTTCAGCCATAGCCATATTGACCCATCTCCTTATTTTGCTTGTTAATTTTGCTTGTTATTTTGCCTGTCAGTTCAGTGATGATCTTGAGTGATCTGAGCGACTGGATTGACCTGATCAGCTCCGGTCAAGCAATCATGATCCAGTTTTGATGCATTTGATGCAGTGGATGTTGTTAACTGATCCCAGCTTGGATAACCTGCCCTGAGATAATGAAACCGAACCCAAAACCCTGAACGACCGAGACCGTCTGAACGACCGAGACCGATTGAGCAACCTATCTCAAAAGCTGTCACGGCGGAGTTTATACTCAGGATCCGGAACAACCCCAGTCATTCACTTTGCTTTGAATCCTATCACTGGGCTGATCAGGGCCGAAAAGAGGATTATCAATCTGTAATGTATCGTTGCAGAGCTTGGGATCCCGTCACAGCTCATGCAGATCAACACCGAGCCGCAGCGTCACAATCCATAGCTATCCTAAAGGACGCTTGGGGAGCGGGGATTTTGGGTCATGCTGAACACATCAGTTGATATTCACGGTCTTTTCCCTGAGGCTCTATGGCTCGTTGGTCTCTTCATCCCGCGATACCGACTCAATCTCAGGTGGTGCTGCTTCCCACAGCCTTTGGCGTCAATACCCAAGCCCCATCAGCAATTCTGAGGGCAGGAGCTGAGATCAACGGGTTTGAGCCGTTATTAGAAACCGATGTGGATGACTTGGCCATCGGACAAATCTCGCCCCTTGTGGATGAACCTCCCTATGGGATGTGCGAGATGGCGGTGGGGCAACGGCTGCGGCGGCAGCAATGGCCAGTGCTACTACCCTCGGTGATGTCGGCCACTTGGGGAGGGATCCGAGCCGCTTGGAAACAGTACCCTGATCTAGCTGTGGTTCACATGGGTGCTCACGCCCAGATGATGCCTTCCTCTGAGCAGATCCAAGCAGAAGAGGATCCCGGCTTTAGTTCGGCAGCCTGGATCGAGCAGGTGGTCAAGTACCAGATCCCGGTGGTGCAGGTGGGACTACGCAGTGCAACTTATTTGGGCTGGCAATGGCTGCGGGAGCACCATCATCCCGTGTTTTGGGCCGGACAAGACTGGGATCCGGCAGATGTGGTGGACGCGGTGCCGCAGCAGCCCGTTTTTTTGGCCCTGGATGTCAGCGTGCTGGATCCGGCCTTAGTCCCAACGGTGCCTTATCCTGAGCCGGGGGGGGTGTCCTGGTCGCTGTTGTTACGCACTTGCCGGGTTTTGTTTAACTCCCGCACGGTTGTGGGCCTATCGCTGGGGGGGCTATCTGTGACCTCAGGCACCCGGCAGTCGGCCCGTTCGGTGGCCCGGATCCTCAACTGGCTCTTGGCCTGTCATGGTCTATCCTGCCCCTGATGGCTCACAATCAAGCAGCACGATTACAGGATTGATAGATCATGATCCCAGGGATCCAGTCAAAACACGACTCATGACCCTGGCAATCTTGAGCACTATCCCCTTCTATGATTAGATATCAGTCTGATCGGTATTCGCTGTTTCAGCACCTACTCTTTTGGAATCTGCCCTAGCATCATGGCCGAAATACTCTTTTTTAACGCGCTGCGAGAAGCTCTCGACGAAGAAATGGCCCGCGATCCCAACGTCTATGTGCTGGGGGAAGATGTGGGACACTACGGTGGATCCTACAAGGTCACTAAGGATCTGTATAAAAAATATGGGGATCTGCGGCTGCTGGATACCCCTATTGCCGAAAACAGCTTCACGGGCATGGCGATTGGATCCGCGATCACGGGCTTACGTCCGGTGATTGAGGGCATGAACATGGGGTTTTTGTTGCTGGCCTTCAATCAGATTTCGAATAATGCGGGGATGCTGCGCTATACCTCCGGGGGCAATTTTAAGATCCCGATTGTGATCCGGGGGCCGGGCGGTGTGGGTCGCCAGTTGGGAGCAGAACACTCACAGCGGCTGGAGGCCTACTTTCAGGCGGTGCCCGGTCTGAAGATTGTGGCCTGCTCCACCCCCAAAAATGCCAAGGGACTGCTCAAGGCGGCGATCCGAGATGACAATCCGGTGCTGTTTTTTGAGCACGTTCTGCTCTACAACCTCAAAGAAGAATTACCCGCTGGTGATTATGTGCAACCTCTCGACCAAGCGGAGAAGGTGAGAGACGGGCAAGATATCACGATCCTGACCTACTCAAGAATGCGCTATCACGTCATGCAGGCGGTAGAAACCTTGACCCAGATGGAGGTGGATCCCGAGGTGATTGATTTGATCTCCCTCAAACCTCTGGATATGACGACCATTGGCACCTCCATCCGCAAGACCCACCGGGTGATGATTGTGGAGGAGGGGATGAAATCCGGGGGCATCGGTGCTGAACTGACTGCTCGGATCAACGACCAATTCTTTGATGAGTTGGATGCTCCGGTGATGCGCTTGGCCTCTCAGGATATTCCGACCCCTTACAACGGGGCGATGGAAAATGCCACCATTGTTCAGCCTGCCGATATTGTGGCGGGGGTAGAGGCGCTGTTGGGCTTGATCTGATCCGGTTGACGGTGAAGTGCAGCAGCGGCAGCCGACCTTAGGCTTTTGTCAAAAAATCTTGTCTGTCCGCTGCCACATAATGCTAGGTAGTGGTTAGGTGAGAAGCCTATTCCGCCACAAGTCTGCTGCAATGAACTTCGATAGATACCTACGTTGGTTGTACTGCTTAATAGATCTGAGACTCCCAGGGTCTTAGCTCCCAATGTCTTAGACCAAAAGACTCTTTCCTTCTCTAAAATGAGTAGCTCTAGGCCAACTCAGAACGCATGTACTCTTGATAAAGCTGAGTGATAATATCAACCCCAAGACGCGAAGTGCCGTCCTGTTCGCGAGATTGCAACTTGTGATAAGCCGCCAAGATTGTCCCCACCGGATAGGGGGAAACCTGATGTTCATGCTTACCCAAAAACAGCTCTGAAAAGTGGTTGATCAATTGACGGATCTCATCCATATCTTGGCGGGAGATTTCCATCTCTAGGACATTGCCCAGCCGTGCCCGCATGGCCTGAAAAGATTGATTGGCAGTATTGATAGCTACCCGCTTCCCCAGTCGGTCTACCGCAATCGCCATGATCTTTTCGCGGTTGCATTTGACAATAAACTCATGTCGGGCCGCAAAGCGCAGTTGGATCTCCTCAATAAATCGTTCCCGGCTCAAAATCGGGATCCCTTCTTCTTCTAATTTGATCCCATAACCCCGCAGTTTTTGATACTGATTCAGGATGGTTTGGTCATAAAAGGATCCAGCTAAATTGCGCCAGTAATTGATGATGGTTACCTCCGGCGCACTAATACTAGAGAGATAATCCTCACTCAAGATGTGATGCAGATGGGCCACATAGTGATCCCGAAAATTCTCATCAATCAGGGATGAGCGCGGCACCCAGGTGGCTCCATACCCTGTTCTGACCCCATCGGGCAAACAATCAAAGATCCCCTCAAAAAACTGATGGGTGCTAAACATCAAAAACTTATCTTGATCCCGGAGCCGTTTGATCAGCTCCTGTTTATTTTCCTCTTGGTAGATATCGATCATCCGCTGAGCGGATTCCACATCCTGACGCAGCTTCTTAAAGTCACCCGGATTGACCAGTTCGATCTCCCCTTCAGTCTCCACCTCAATCACATCCTGTACCAGTCCAGCATCCGCCAAGGTGATATCGCTATCCGCATCGACCGTCAGCAAACTCGCCAGTGCCCGTCGCCGCCGCCGCCGATCCACCGCCGCAAAGCTGGCAATGTAGGAGGGGGCGGATCCCACCTGAGGCAGCTCACCCAGGCGATAGAGGGTATAAAAGTATCGGCTCAACAGTCGGGCCAACAGCTCTTGATTGGGCAAATCGTTGTATTCCAGGTAAGCCCGCAAACACACCTGAAAGGCCAGATTGGGCAGTAGCGGACTGACCTCCATAATCCGGGCATAGATCGCCTGCAAATGGGGGTGAAACCGACGTGGGATCGCCTCAGCCTTGAGACCCCGCAACAAAAAGTCTTCATCCAGCACATCCTTGGGGGAGAAAATCAAGGTCTCCTGCCAAAGCTCATCATCCGTAGGCCGAGCCAGCAATGGCCGCAGCGGATCAATCATCTGCTCCACCACCGCCTGGGTAAACACATCCCGAACCTTGTGAATTTGGAGACGGTCAAAAATCTGCCCCAGTCGGTCTGCTCTAAAGTCCTCGATGGACACCAGCCCTGTCATGTGGCCAACCCGACCATCAGCCATGGGGAACTTATAGACGATCTCAGCGGTGGCCTCCGGCGACAGCACAGAGGTGCCGGTCAGTTCCGGTCGAATCTGGAGAGGACGCAACAGCCGACTGGTCTCGCCCGGGCTAAAACAGCTCCAAGCCGCTCGTGTCAGAGCCAACCGCCCCAAGGCCGCCCGCAGTTGTTTGGCATCTAGGTCCTGTAGGGTGACCTCCTCGCCTGCATTGTGCTTGATGGCCAACGGATCCATCTGTTGATGAGACACAGACGACAGGATCGGAACATGCTTAGCCTTTGCCGTATCGGATCCCGCCCCCGCTATGGACGTCTCCTCAGGATCCGACTCCTCATCGTCTAGGCCAAGCAGTTCAGTGTCGGGTGCCCCCTGTACCGCAAGACGCATGGCATCCTGCCGCACAATCTCAGTCGGGATCCCGCGTTCAGAGCGAGTGTTGCCAGAACGCGAACTATTGGGGTGGTTAGCGGGAGAATTGAGGGCCATTACAGTAGCCATTGTGTTGATGTACCTCACCTATTCATCTGTCAAGCTGAGGCTGCTACCTCAGTTTGCCCCATCACCACAATGCTTGCTCGGCACACCACCACAAGCGTACCCTCAAGATCACTCTGCGTAAACGCATCTTCTCAATGGTGGGGCAACTACAAGGTAACTGGATCTTGGCCCCCAGTCTTTGACAGAGATCACTTGAGTCTGGTCTGGCTGATGAGTTATGACACTGGAGCTATAGTATCAAATCAAACGTGATATTCAAGCTGTTGGGGTTAACCTTGGGGTCTTTTCGGCCAGTGAGGACAATGGGATCAATAGAGCAAGGATCCACAATCAGATTTTTACGGCTGTCAAGGATGGTCAGGCTCTACAAATGTAACAACTTGCGGCTAATGATTGCACTCGTACTCCCCAAAAACCCTTAGAAGCCTGAGTTCTTGGGGATCGGTGGTCAAACGCAGTACCATCAAGGCGGCAGTGCATCAAGAGACTGCCCCTGACACCGTTCAATTTTGGGATAGCTCAATTTTGGGCCAGCCCAGGGTTCGGATAGTCAGGTTTTCTCCTCTTATCTATGGAGCTTGCCTTGATATGAAGTGGTCTTCTTTTGTGGCTGTGGTGTCGGTATTTGTGGGCAGTGGTGTGCTGCTGATGGAATCCGGCTTAGGGCTGGCGCAAACTGCTGACCAGAGTTCTGATCCGGTTGCAGCCGTGGTGGAGGGTACTCCGATTCAGCCTTCGGCCTCCACCAATCTCTATTCTTTATTTTTAGCTGAAGTGATCAATCAGGGGTTGACGGAGCTGGGCTATGCTGTCCAGCCGACTCAGCAGCTCCAAGTGGCGGTGGCTCATGCGGCAGTAGGATCCAGTGATGTGGATTTTTTGACAGCTCATTGGGAAAATCTTAACTTTCCCATGATCGAGAATAACGGTGGCGAAGAGGTTTTGCGGCGGATTGGGGTGCTGGTGGATGACACCGTGCAGGGTTATCTGATCGATAAGGCCACGGCTGAGCAGTATGGCATCACCAACATCGAGCAATTGCAGGATCCTGAGATTGCCAAGATTTTTGACTCTGATGGGGATGGCAAGGCCAATCTGGTGGGCTGTAATCCTGGCTGGGGCTGTGGAGTGGTGACAGAGCATCACATTGAAGTCTATGGTCTGTCCAATACGGTTCAATTTGTCCAGGGGGAGTACGACGCCCTGATTGCCGACACCATCACTCGCCTACAACAGGGGGAGCCGATCTTGGCCTATGCCTATTCCCCCCACTGGGCTGGATCCTTTTTGGTGCCGGGTGACAATGTGACCTGGATCGAGGTGCCCTTTACGTCGTTGCCCGAAGAGCAAGCGGATGAGGATCAGGTCAATACCATCGTCAATGGCCAAAATCTGGGTTTTGCGGTGGATCGGATCCGGGTGGTGGCCAATGCTCAGTACCTGGAGAGCAATCCGGTGGCGGCCCAATGGCTGGAGCTGGTACAGATCCCAATTGAGGATGTTAATGCTCAGCAAAAGCTGGTGCAGGAGGGGGAACGCAGTCCTGAGGATGCCAATCGTCATGCCCTGGACTGGATCGCAGCCAATCGAGAGCTATTTGATAGCTGGTTAGCCCTGGCCCGCCAAGCGGCTAGCTAATACCTCGCTGGCCAGTAATTGCTGGGCCAGTCAATGATTGCTGGTGGTTGATTGCTCATTTTCCCTTCAGGACCCCGACCATGATCCCGCTCATTATCCATCCTCCAGCCGTCGCAGAATGGCTGCTGGATCCGTTTCAACTGGTGCAGATTCCTTTTGATGATTGGGTCACCAGCGGGATCCGTTATTTGGTGGATCATTTTCGCCCCCTGTTTCAGTCGGTGCGCTTGCCCATCAATACCCTGTTGCGGACTTTTCAAAATGCTCTGGTTTCAACCCCGCCGTCGGTGACATTGGCGGTGTTGGTGGCGGTGGCTTGGCAGTTGGCGGGCAAACGGATTGGGATCTTGAGCTTGGTGGCCCTCAGCCTGATTGGGTTTGTGGGGGAATGGCGGCAGGCGATGGTGTCGATGTCCTTGGTGCTGACGGCGGTGGTGGTCTGTGTGGTGGTGGGGATCCCGTTGGGGGTGCTGTCGGCCCGCAGTGATCGGGTTGAGGGGGTGATGCGGCCATTTTTGGATGCGATGCAGACGCTGCCGGTGTTTGTCTATTTGGTGCCGGTGGTGATGTTGTTTGGGATCGGGGAGGCTCCAGGGGTGATTGCCACGGTGATCTATGCTTTGCCCCCCCTGATCCGGCTGACCAACCTGGGGATCCGCCAGGTTTCTGAAGAGGTGGTGGAGGCATCCCTGGCCTTCGGATCCACCGATTATCAGGTGCTGTGGGAGACTCAGATCCCCCTGGCCATGCCCACCATTTTGGCGGGAGTCAATCAAACAGTCCTGTTTGCGCTGGGTATGTCGGTGGTGACCTCCATGATCGCGGTGCCGGGATTGGGATTGGTGGTGCTGCGAGGACTGAACAGCTTAGATGTGGGGATGGCCGCCACCGGGGGATTGGGGATCCTATTGTTGGCCATCATCTTGGATCGAGTCACCCAGACGATTGGACGGATTGACTTTCAACGGGCCTGGTATCGACGGGGTTTGGTGGGGCTGATCCTCAAAATCGGACGTTGGCTCCAGGCAGCCCAGGTGAGGGATCCAGATCCAGCCACATAAGTTTTTTTGCGAGATGTAAAGCGACCTGTCCCCTGAAAAGGTTAAGAGTGTTGGATCCCTGGGTGGAGATCTTGGGGGGGCAAGGATAGGATGTGCCTGTCCCAACCCAATTAGGATAATCCCACTATCAGTGTGTCTATCCACACTAAGTTGGGGTGATGCGAAGCCATCGATTTTGCAGAGGTTGCAATGAAACAGATTCCCGCTTCTCTTTTGACGCTGGTGGCAGGCGTTGTGATCACCATTGTGAGCTGGTGGGCGGCCAACCATCACGGACTATTGCCTGAGCAGATTTCGATTCAAGCCCCGCTGGTGGATCAATTGTTCGACACCATGTTTGGGATTGGCACAGCCCTATTCATCGTGGTGGAGGGGGCCATCATTGCCTCGGTTGTGCTCTTTCGCAAGCGGGAGGGGGATGAAGGGGACGGGGATCCCACAGAGGGCAATGTCCCCCTAGAGATTTTTTGGACATTTATCCCAGCGGTGATCGTGATCGGGGTAGGGGTCTACAGCGTCGATGTCTATCGAGATATGGGCGGCTTTGGGCCAGTGGAGCGCAGCACAACAGTGATGGTGGCGGATGGTGAGATGTCCCCTCAGGCACGGTTGGTGATGGATGGAGAGTTGGGATCCGAAGTAACCAGACCTGACCTCCACACCACAGGACTGGGGATGATTCGTCCGGGTCACGAAGGCAAAAGCCCGGATCTGGAAGTCAATGTATCAGGGATGCAGTATGCCTGGATCTTTGAGTATCCGGGGACTGACATCGTGGCGGGTGAGCTTCATATCCCGGTCAACACGGATGTGCAACTCAACCTGTCGGCGGTGGATGTGATCCACTCCTTTTGGGTGCCTCAGTTTCGCCTCAAGCAAGATGCCATTCCGGGACACAATACCAATCTCCGCTTTGTGGCCACCCAACTGGGCACCTACCCGATTGTTTGCGCTGAGCTATGCGGGGCTTACCACGGCGGCATGAGAGCTGAGATCATGATCGAATCTCAGGAGGATTACAACAACTGGCTGGCGGAAAACCAATTTGCGGCCAATCCCGAGGCCCAGATCGCTCAACAGATCGCCCAGATGCCCCCACAGGGATCCTTTGTCCAAGCTCATCTTCAGGATCTGGGGGTAGAGCGAGTTCGTCACACCCACGACCACATGATGATGCACTAGTGCTTGCTAGGGATCACGATTTTAAGAAACCAGTTTGACTGAGTTGACCAATTGCATTTCATTGAGCTTTGATCTATGACCCAAGTACACGCTCCCGTTGACCAAGACATCGCATCCCACGGCCCGGATCCGGAAGGTCAGCAGCACCCGACCGCCTGGAAATGGTACGACTATTTCACCTTTAATGTTGACCACAAATTGATCGGGATCCAGTACATTGTTTTCGGCTTCTTTGCCTACATTGTGGGCGGACTGATGGCGATGGTGATGCGATTTGAGTTAGCCACCCCAGATTCCGATCTGATTGATCCCAGTTTGTATAACGCGCTGCTGACCAATCACGGCACCTTGATGATCTTTTATTGGGTGGTGCCAGTGGCGGTGGGGGGCTTTGGCAATTATCTCGTTCCCCTGATGATTGGGGCCAGAGATATGGCCTTTCCCAAACTCAATGCGCTGGCTTTTTGGATGAACCCTCCGGCGGCATTGCTGCTGTTGCTGAGCTTTGTCTTAGATGGGGGCGCTCAGGCGGGTTGGACCTCCTATCCTCCCCTCAGCTTGATCACCGCCACCACAGCTCAGTCTTTTTGGATCCTGAGCATCATCTTTGTGGGCACCTCCTCCATCATGGGGGCGGTCAACTTCGTGGTCACCATCTGGAAAATGAAAGTCCCCAGTATGAAGTGGGATCAGTTGCCGCTGTTTTGCTGGGCGATTATGGCTACTTCGATTTTGGCCTTATTTTCCACTCCGGTTTTGGCGGCGGGGTTAACTTTGTTGCTGTTTGATATCAACTTTGGCACCTCCTTTTTCAGGCCGGATGCGGGCGGTAATGTGGTGGTCTATCAACATTTATTTTGGTTTTATTCTCACCCAGCCGTCTATCTGATGATCTTGCCGATTTTTGGCATTATGTCAGAGGTGATTGCCACCCACGCCCGCAAGCCGATTTTTGGCTACAAGGCGATTGCCTATTCCAGTCTGGCCATCTGTTTTGTGGGGTTATTTGTCTGGGTACACCATATGTTCACCAGTGGTACCCCCCCTTGGATGCGGATCTTTTTCACGATTTCCACCTTGATTGTGGCGGTGCCCACAGGGGTCAAAATCTTTGGTTGGGTGGCAACACTCTGGGGCGGAAAGATCCGACTGACCAGTGCCATGTTGTTTGCCATTGGGCTGTTGATGATGTTTGTGCTGGGGGGACTGAGCGGCGTTACGTTAGGATCCCCTCCCTTTGATATTCATGTCCACGATACCTACTACGTGGTGGCTCACTTCCACTATGTTTTATTTGGCGGATCCGTGTTTGGACTCTATTCGGGTCTCTATCACTGGTTCCCCAAAATGACCGGCAAAATGTACAACGAGTTTTGGGGCCGGGTTCACTTTGTGCTGACCTTTATTGGGGCCAACTTAACCTTTTTGCCGATGCATTCATTGGGAACTCATGGCATGCCCCGCCGGGTGGCCATGTACGATCCTCAGTTTGCAGATCTGAATATGCTCTGTACCATTGGGGCCATTGTGTTGGGCATTTCAGTCATTCCCTTTACCCTCAATGCCATCTATAGCTGGATTTGGGGGCCGACTGCTCCGGAAAATCCCTGGGAATCTCTGACATTGGAGTGGACAACCGCTTCGCCCCCAATCGTTGAAAATTGGGAAGTGCTCCCCGAGGTGACTCATGGCCCTTACGAGTATGGGGCAGGTATTCCCATCAGCATTGACGGATCCCACCGCCGTGAAGCTGAGGCTGCCCCTGTTCTCTCCTGATTGATGATGGATGCCAGGATCCTTGAGGTCAAGAACTTTGGGGATCCTGGTGGTTTTAGAACGATGTAATTTGAGGCTTTTGAGTGAGGCTTTTGAGATGACCACCACCTCTGACTTGAACACCACAACGGTTGAAACAGAAACAACGGTGGCCCAGGCTGCCCATGATCACCATGCCCATCCTGATCTAAGGATTTTGGGGCTAATCACTTTTTTGGCCTCAGAATCTTTGATGTTTGGCGGCTTTTTTGCCACCTACCTGATCTTTTCTTCCACTTATACGGTTTGGCCCCCAGAAGGTACAGAAGTTGAGCTGGTGTTGCCTGCCATCAATACCTTGATCCTGGTGTCAAGTAGCTTAGTGATCAACAGAGGAACTCACGCCATCAAAGATAACGATGTCAAAGGGATGCGCCTTTGGTTCGGGATCACAGCCCTGATGGGTATTGTCTTTTTAGGGGGGCAGGTCTACGAATACCTGACTTTGAGTTATGGCCTGACTGAAAACATTTTTGCCAATTGCTTCTATCTGACCACAGGATTTCATGGTCTTCATGTTTTGATTGGCGTGCTCCTGATTTTGGGGGTAGTGTGGCGATCCCGACGTCAGGGTCACTACTCAGATCTTAAGCACGTTGGGGTTGAGATGGCTGAGATTTATTGGCACTTTGTTGACATCATCTGGATCATTCTCTTTACACTGCTCTATATCCTGACCCGTTTCTAATGATTTTAATAATATAACTCTGAGGGGGTGACAGGAAGGTAGAAAAAGAGTTAAGGCAAGGGGTTGAAGGGATGAGACAAAAGAGGGTAGACCCGTTACAGCCTACCCAAAACCTAAATATGTTGCCCCAGTCCTACCAGACTCACCTCCAACGTCAACTGTCCCCCCAGCATTGGCGAATCCTGAATCATCTGCTCTCGCTGCTGTAGGTTTTTCACTCCGTCAACCTCGACTCACTAACCATGCCCATTGTCATGACTTTTGCTGGTCGGCGTAAGGATCTCCAACGTCTACTCACAGCCTTAGCTCTCTGTTGAAAGCATGGTTTTCCCCTGGCTCAACTCTCTATTTGATAGTAGGTAGAAACCAATGGAAGCACCGCAATCTACTGATGGCCAGTTTGGTCTGGGGACGAAGAGCTATTCCGATTTACTGGACACTGCTATCTGAACAAATCCATGTGATTGATGGGGTTCGACCTCTGTTTGTGGACTATCGATTGATAGTGCTCGGGGATAGAGAGTTCTGCTCCGTGAGGTTAGCACAAGCCCTGGCTAGCAGGCAGATAGGCTATTGGTTAGGGTTGAGGAAAATGGCAACGATTCAATTTAACAGGACTCCGAACCGGCATCAGCTTTTTCTGGGCTGGGGTGAAGGTGACAAAAGTAAAAGGCTTTGGGGTCTTTAATGTTGCTGCTAAATGGCAACGGAAAACGCGGAACCATCAACCAGAAGAAGCCTGGTTTATCTTGACCAGTCTGGGTGATTTAGATGCGGCTATTGAGAGTCATCGGCAACGCTTTAGAATCGAAGAGATGTTCAGGGATCTCAAGAGCAAAGGCTATCAACCGGAGCGAACACAGATGTCTGGAGAGCGGCTGGAAGCCATGATTATGGTGATAGCAATGGCCTACAGCAATCAGAAATGACTTATGAGAAGCTCCCATACATAGACAACTTTGGGAAATT
>CAZODP010000017.1:38053-40741 GCA_964578595.1 uncultured bacterium | reverse complement strand
TAACGCCAGCGCATCTTTAATGATGTGAGGATAGAGATATCAATTCTGCAATCAGATTCTTTAGTGTGTGCAAATAGTCATGAAGAGATCCCAGCATCTTTCCCTTGCACTGTGCGCACCGTCGAGACAAAAAATTCCTCCAACGACTGCCGTCGCAGATTGATATCAGTCACAGTTGCCCCCGCTTGACGCAGCATTTCCATGCAGTCATGGGGGGATCCGTGCCATTCCCCATGCCAGTGATCTGCTTGACACTCAAAGTCCTGAAGCCGATCCCGAAAAGCTGCTATGTCACCCCCCGATCCTTTGACCTGATAGCTTTCAGAGGATCCTAAAACCTCATCTAGGCTGCCCTGAGCCACCAGTTTACCTGCCACCAAAAGTCCGATCCGATCACAGATCGCCTCTACATCTGCCAAAATGTGGCTATTAAAAAAGACTGTTTTACCCTCTTTTTTGAGAGAAACAATGATCTCTCTCATCTGGTAGCGACCGATGGGATCCAATCCAGACATCGGCTCATCCAAAAACACCAATTCGGGATCATTGATCAGGGCTTGGGCCATGCCTGTCCGCTGCAACATCCCTTTTGAGTAGGTGCGCAATTGTTTTTTGCGAGCGGTATCAATCGCCAGCCCCACCAACTGTAATAACTTGGGGATCCGCTCCTGCAAAACCCGATTAGGGATTTGAAAAATCTCACCCGCAAAGTGTAGAAACTCCCAAGCAGTCAAATAATCGTAGAGATAGGCATTTTCAGGCAAGTAACCGACTTTTTGCTTGATATTTTGATCCCCCAAGGGCTGCCCTAAAAGGGTGCCACTCCCCTCGGTGGGGGCGACGATCCCCAGCAGACATTTAATGGTTGTGGTCTTACCAGCCCCATTCGGCCCTAAGAGGCCATAGGTTTCGCCCTTTTGCACCAGCAACGAGCAATCCTTGACCGGACTGACTTTTTTGTTCATCCAAAACCCAGTGGTGTAGGTTTTGGTCAAGCCCGTGATGTCGATGGCAGGGGTTGAAGTCGTCTCAGCAATCATTTCTGTCATAAGGATCCGATGAATGGTCTTGAGGATGGATCGAATCAAATGAGATTAAAATGCTGGATCCAGCATACCCAGACAAGACCCCTGGATTAAAGCCTCAGCCCCGACCTCGGTAAGAAGGCACCCCGGTTTCAGGGATCCAGACCTCTTGAGGGGGTACACCAGTCTGGTAGAACACATCAATCGGGATCCCGCCGCGGGGATACCAGTAGCCCGCAATGCGCAACCAATGGGGATCCAGCTCTTGGATCAGCCGCAAGGCGATGTCGGTGGTGCATTTCTCGTGAAAGGCCCCATGATTGCGAAAAGAAGTCAGATAGAGCTTGAGGGATTTGCTCTCCACCAGCCAGTGCTGCGGAATGTAGTCGATCACCAGATGGGCAAAATCCGGCTGCCCTGTCACGGGGCACAGGGAGGTGAACTCCGGGCAGGTAAAGCGCACACAATAACGGATCTCAGGATTGGGGGCCGGAACCCGATCCAGTAGGGCCGTTTCGGGGGATTCGGGAATGGCGGTGGCCACCCCCAAGGTTCGCAAGGATTCTAACTGACTCATGCAACACTCTCGAACAAAAAGATTCGAACGACAGGATCTGAAAGGCGACTCTATCACCCCAGCTTTTCTATCCTATGCCCAGACTCAGGGATCCTGGTGATCGGTGCTTGAATCGATGCTTGAGAGGTTCGACTCTTGTCCTGCCAGAGCGGCCTGGGCATTGCGGCGCAGACGATGGGCCTTGAGGCGACGCAGAGCTGAGGCGGGAAATTGGCTGCTAAAAGTTGCTTCATCCATCTGGGCCAGGTCACGGAGCAGAGGAGCCAGCAACCCTGGGTAGGGCTGAAAATCTGGGATCTGACTGGGGGTAGCAAAGCGCTGATTCCAGGGGCAGACATCCTGGCAAATATCACAGCCTGCCACCCAGTTGTGGAGATTGTTTTGGATCAGATCGGGCAGAGTCGGATCATGGCTCTCTAACGTGTGATAGGCAATGCAGCGGCGGGCATCCACCCCCCCCGGATCCCGGATGGCCCCAGTGGGACAGGCCTCAATGCAGCGGGTGCAGGTGCCGCAATGGGCCGTGTGTGGGGCATCGGCAGCTAGCTCCAGCGTCGTCAGCACCACCCCCAAAAACACCCAGGATCCCAACTCACGGGTCAAGAGCAGGCTATGCTTGCCAATCCAGCCCAGCCCCGCTTGCATGGCCCAGAGCTTTTCGGCCACCGGGCCGGTATCCACATACCAACGGGTGCGCTCGGTTGGCAATTCACCCTCGATCCAGCGACTGAGGGCTTTGAGCCGGGATCCCAATACCTTGTGGTAGTCGCGGCCCCAGGCATAACGAGACAGCTTGCCCACCCCTGGATCCGAGCTATGGGCGTGGGGGGTGTAATAATTGAGAGCCACACAAATAATCGATCGGGCACCCGCCAACACAGCCTCAGGATCCTGGCGTCGGGGATCCCGCATCCAGTCCATATCGGCCCCATAGTCCTGATCCAACCAGGTCTGTAATGTGCTCAGATCCGGCCCCCGGCTCAAGTCCGCGATCCCAACTTTGTCAAAGCCCAGAGCTTGTGCCGCTGCCTTGATCTGAATCGTCTGAACCGCAGGATCCCCAGCAGGTAAATGTAAATCAGTCAA
>CAZODP010000017.1:33329-37953 GCA_964578595.1 uncultured bacterium | reverse complement strand
AAATGTAAATCAGTCAACGGATCCGGCATCGATTTGACCGTGCTAGCTTGGCTCAACTCCACAACAACCTCCTCAGCAATCTCTCGCAACACTCTGGATCCCAGCCTGATCTCAAGCTATTATCAAGTGAGCTGCTTATTGAGAACAGCCATGCCCCCAGCTCCCACCCCCGAACCGGCAGAACCGGTCTACACCGAAGACTCATTCAAAGCTGAGCTGAACTCCAAAGGGTTGCGGATGACCCCTCAGCGGGAGGTGATTTTGACCACCTTCCAAAACCTGCCCGAAGGGGAGCATCTCAGTGCTGAGGATTTACAGAAGCATCTGGAAGACGTGGGGCATCCCATTAGCCTCTCCACCATCTATCGCACTGTCAAGCTGATGGCTCGGATGGGGATCCTGCGTGAACTAGAACTGACCGAAGGCCACAAACACTACGAAATCAACAGCCCCCGGCCCCACCACCATCACCACTTAGTCTGCCGTGAAACCAACAAGGTAATCGAGTTCAAAAACAACTCTATTCTTGGCATTAGCCAAAAAGTGGCCGAAAAATACGGCTTCAAGATCCTGGACTGCCAGCTCACCATCGTCGGCATCAGTCCTGAAGGGCAGCGATCCCTGATTTAGCTCCCTCATGGTTGAGATTATTGTGGTTGATCAAATCTAGTTGCCAAGTCAGGTCTGGCCAACCCCTGACCCATACCCGAGGCCCATACACTAGAAGCCCCTATCAGATCAGAGGCACAACAGACTTGGTACACTATGGGGCGAGAAAATCAGAAGCATTTTAGACTTTGACTATGATTCCATTTGCCTGTCTTCGGCCTTTTACCTGGTTATCCCAAGGGTGGGGTCGATTGGTGACTACAGTTTGCCTGGTGGGACTGCTCCTGCTCGGCTGGGCATCCCTGGCTCAGGCTGCCCCAATCCCGCCGCAACTGGATCGGCTCGAGACCCACATCAACGAGCTACAAACCCTGGTGGATCAGCAAGACTGGCCCGAAATCCGATTTTATTTGAATGGCCCGATGGGCTACACCCGCAAAGACTTACTGGCGGTTACCCTGACGTTGCCCAAAGCCAAGCGCAAAGAAGCCCAACAGCTCAGCCGCCAGATTGCTGACCGGATGGTGGATATCGACCAAGCCTCCCGACGATTTGATGCGGTGGACACAGGATCCGCCCAACGGCAGCTCAAACAGGTGTTCCAGTCCTTCAAAGACTTGGTTGCCAACAGCTAAGCCTGCTCAGGATCCCGTTGTGGAGGATTTCAGGGTGGGGCGAATGGTGAAGGTTGCCCATCCTTGGGGGGGCTGGTCAAATCGTTCCATACGGTCCACTTGAGCTGGGGGATCCCCCTGTTGGCACCAATCCGCCATTGCCTCGACTGCCGTTGGGGATCCTTCGATCACCGCTTCCACTCCACCATCCCAGCGATTGCGAACCCAGCCTGTGATCCCCAGGATCCGGGCCTGTCGCTCGGTCGCCGCCCGAAACCCTACCCCCTGGACTCGACCAGCCATCAATAGGCGAGCACTGATGGGATCCCTGATCGGGGGTGGGTTAAGTGGGTCAGCTTGGTCAGACATCAGCAATTAGCACCAGACACTAACGCAGAACAGGATCCGTCGAGAAAAGCCCTCAAACCCCTAATCCACCCCCATCTCGTTGACAGCCGAAAACCGCTCCATGAACCGCAAAAACCGCTCCCACTCGGTGAGGGTCTGCATCTCGTAGACCACCTCAATGGCTTTGAACTCGCCGTTGAGAAACTTAGCTCGCACCTCTCGGCAGTCGATCGCCCCCTCTTCGTCCACCATCGTCATCTTGAGAATGTTTTGGGTGTCCCCCTGCGGATCCTCAAACCGAAAGATCGCCGAGGATCGATCCCCTTCCTTGGATTTCAGCACCCGTACATTGGTGGGGATCTCTTTGACGCCTGATGAGAACTCGATGTAGGCCATGAAACGCTCATAAATACAGTTTTAAGATTATACAAGGGGATCCCAATCGGATGTCTTAGCTATTGCGTTCAGTTAAGATAGTGGGCTATTTGTCCAAAGAATCTAAAAAACCTAAAAAATTAGCGTACGCCGATGCCTTCCACAACCCTGCCCCCATCTTCACCGATCCCCTCACCCATCATGGATCCTGCAGCATTGCGATCCGAGACGCCATTTTTGGGCCTGCAGGAGGGGGAGCTGGAGTCGGCTGAGGCGGTTTTGCTGCCGATTCCCTATGAGGCCACGGTCTCCTACGGCACCGGAACCGGAGGGGGGCCACAGGCTCTCCTGGATGCCTCCACCTATGTCGAACTCTACGACGAGGTGCGAGATTGCCAGCCTGCTGTGCGCTCAGCTCCTGCCCATTCTGCCCCCCATTCTGACGGGGAGTCTCGGTATTGGACCGCTCAGCCGGTGGACTTTCCGGCAGCCTTTGAACCGGCAATGGAGGCGATCTATCAGCGGGCGGCGGCATTGGTGCGTCCGGGGCGGCTTTTGTTTTCAATTGGGGGTGAGCACTCCGTGTCCTATCCTCTGTTTCAGGCCCATCTGGAGCACTATCCCAACTTGCACATCTTACAAATTGACGCCCACTGCGATCTGCGCCATGCCTACGAGGGATCCCCCCTCTCCCATGCCTCGGTTATGGCCCGAGCGGTAGAACTGGTGGGCAACCGCATCACCCAGGTGGGGATCCGATCCATCTGTGCTGAAGATCGCCAAGCCATTCGTCAACATGGGATCCAGACCTTTTTCGCCCATAGCCTCCAGAGTCGATCCCGCCAGGAATGGATCCCGGATGTGATAGCCACCTTGGGGGCACAGGTTTATCTCACCGTCGATGTGGATGGGCTGGATCCATCGGTGGTGCCCTCCACAGGAACGCCAGAACCCGGAGGACTGGGCTGGTGGGATGTGGTGGAGCTGATCCGAGCGGTGGGGCAACAAAGACAGATCATTGGAGCCGATGTGATGGAGCTATCGGTGACGGGCAATGCTGAGCTGGATCGGCGCAGTGCCTTCAATATGGCCAAGCTCAGCTACCAAATCTTGGCCGCAGCTCTGGATTAGGGCTGTGTGTGGTTTTACTCCGCCACAGGTGCCGGCTCTGGGCGCACTGAACCGAGAGCATCCTGGGCCAACGGATCCCTGGTCTCCACCTGTGTTTTGAGCAGGTTCAAAAAAGTCTCGATCCGGCTGCGAGGGATCTGGGGCCAGTTCCCCTGGGCTTCGAGGTCTTGGAGGAGGGCATATAGCTCATGGCGGCTGGTGGGTAACGAGTCCTGAAACACCCCGTCCCGAATCTGGCGGTGACACTCTTCCAGCACCCGGAGCAGTTGAAACAGAGCCAAGCAGTCTTGATCTCGGCCCTCAGCCGCAGCAGCAATCATGGCCTGAAGTTGGGTCAGATCAGTGGGCAGGTCAGCCAAAATGGGATCCATATCACAATCAAATCAAGTCAGATCAGGGGTCAAGACTGGAACGCTCTTTAGTATCCCCCGATTTGGAGATCCGGAGGCTGAAAACCCGCCTGCACCCGCTGGAGATGGGTGGCAAAGCTGCCATCCCCATGCAGCCACACCTGCCGAAAGCCGGGGGCAACCTGATCGAGGGCAAACCGATCACTTTGAGGCTTGAACTGAATACAGGTGGAAGGACACGACAAATAGGTTACACCCCGATGGTGGATCTGAAAATCCTGATGAATATGACCACACAGCACCAGTCGGACATGATCAAAGGGAGCGAGCACCTCAAAAAACCGCTCCCGTTCCTGTAGGGCACTGCCATCCAACCACCGGGATCCCACCTCAAAGGGGGGATGATGCAGGCTCAACAGGACTGGTTGGCCAGAGTTAGCCGTCACCTCCAACATCTGGCTGAGTTCGGCTAGAGCTTCTTCCTCCAGATGTCCGCTATCTTTGCCGGGGCGATGGGTATTGAGCAAAATAAACCGCCATCCCCCCCGCTCAAATGTCTTCTCTGGGTGGATCCGATCCCCTTGTAATTGCTCACTCATGGCGGGTAGCCTGTCGTGATTGCCCGCCAGCCAATAGCAGGGGATCCCGATCTGCTGCAAATGCTGCCGCAGTCGCCCGTAGCCCGCTCCGCTGCCATCCTGGGTCAGATCCCCCGTCAACAACAAAAAATCAGGCCAGGGATCCAGCTTGACAATCGCCTCCACCACCGCCAAAAAACTCGCCTCTGTATTCACCCCCAAGAGCTGCTTGGAGGGATCCCCAAACAGATGAAAATCCGTCAGTTGAACAAAATAAAGGCTGGGCTGATCCGGGCGCGAGATCCCCACCTCAAAAGCCGGATCCCCTTCATAAGCACCTTCTGCCTCTCCGCTATCAGGAGTATTTTCAAACTCCAATTGAAGCAAAAACGGATTAGGACTGGACATGGGATCCCTAGAACCTGAACTGGATCGAGCTGATAACAACACCGCTAAATCAGAAAGTCAGCCCAAAAAGGCAACGGCTATGAAAACTATACCGAGGATCCAGTCTGAGCAGGATGATCGAGATCACATCAGGTGCTCGATTTTGGGCAAGTTGATCCTTGACAAGACAATTTGATTGATACTGATCTGATTGACACTAATTTAATGGACA
>CAZODP010000017.1:30885-33229 GCA_964578595.1 uncultured bacterium | reverse complement strand
GACACTAATTTAATGGACATTGATTGACAAGACAAACGGCAAGAGTTTGGATCAGGGCCGTCTCACCCCCAAAGTGGACTGAGGGGGACTGGCCTCCCGCAACAACTCCCCATCGGCAGCCACCACCACAAATTGGGCCTCCTGAGACTTAGCCACCCCCAGATCATCCCAAGGGACGCCGATCTCTAGGCAGGATCCCAAGGCCGCCTGCACCCGGCTGGGGATCTCGTGCCACTGGTGATGCAAGCCCGCCTGCAATAGCTGGGTTTTGAGGATCCGGGGCTGAGACAGTGCCCCATCATCCAGGGTCAAGAGTAGGCCATGGCGATAGTGGTAGGTGAGGGGTCCCTGACTGGGCAGCCCCCGCAGCGGGATCCCGCTATTGGTGCCGGGACGTTGAGGATAGTACCAGTAGATCCCCAACTGTTGAGGCCGCTGCACCGACGAACTAAAGTCAATGCGGATGTACAAATTGGTGTGATCAAAGCCGTACCAGAGTTGCCGAATCGGGCTGCTGCGGTGCATGGTGCCCCGTTCGGTGCTGGTCTCCACTCGCCCGGCATGAGTCCATTCCCGTTCGGCGGGCCGGCCATTGATGGTGGGATGGATCAACCCCTGTGGCAGCCGATCCCCCAGGCCATCGTGATCCTCGAGGGGCTGCAGCAGGGTGGCGGGAATTGCCTCCCCCAGATCCCGATAGATGGCCTCCAGGTGCTCCCGAAACAACTGGTCAAAGATGGCATCGTGGGCTGATGAGTGCCCCATCCCAAACCACCAAAACCAATCGGATCCCTCAGCCGCCCACAGGGATTCCCACGTGCTCTCGGTGGCGCGAGGATGGCCCTCGATCAGTTGGCGAGCCTGGGCCAGCAATTCCCAAGCCCGATTTTTGACCGGATCCCCAATCCAGGTGGTGTAGTCCGCCTCAATCCAGGATCCGCTGTGCAGTTGATCTTGATGTAACACCTCAGTGGGGGGAAACTGATCCAAAAACTCCGACACCGTCACCATCTTGAGAAAGGGATGTTGACTGAAGCGGCTGTAGAGGTTTTCCAAAAACAGTCTGCCGTCTTCGGGATAGTACTCCCAGCAATTTTCCCCATCCAGGGCAATGGTCACCAGCCAGGGTTTGTCTTGAGGCAGGCGGTTGCGAATGGTCTCCAAATGGCCGATCAGGTCTTTGGCGGCGGCATTGGCATCCATACTGCTGTAGCTAAAGCCAATCAGATCCGAGAGCCTGTGATCCCGAAACACAATGGCCAGATCCCCGGTCTCGGCCTCCAGACGGTAGGGGCGATAGAGCTTTTCGGCCTCCAGCACATGGCCCTCCCCATCACGGGCAAACAACTGCCCCAAACTCCACCCCAGCACCCCCTCATCGGAGATGATCCACTCAAAGCCCTGGGCAATGATCGGATCTAAAATGGCCGGACTGACGGATTGTTCGCTGGGCCACAGCCCCCGTGGTGACCGCTGAAATCGCGCTTTGTGACTGGCTTTGGCCTTACTGAGATGGGTGGTGACATCTTGGCCCCAATGGTAGCCATAGCGCGGCAACTCCAACCCCGGACGAGCCACCCGAGCCGCTCGATCGGTGGTCAACAAAGGCAAAATTGGGTGAGTGTAGGGACTGGTGATTAACTCCAGTTGGCCTGTCTCTTGCATACGGCTGTGCTGCGGCACAATACAGCTCAAAATCTGCTGCTGACGAGAATAGATCCGCTGCCGATCACTGAGGGTAAAGCCCCGCTGTTGCTGGATCCAGCCCTGAATCTCTGCATCTTCGTGAAAAATTGGATCAAACCAAGCCAGATTATGCCAAGCCAAGAGATCACTAAAATCTTGATGAGTCCAATACTGCAAGCACCAATTGGATCCCTGTTGTTGCCGCTGTTCATAGAGCTGTCGATAGCGAGGAAACGGGTCAATCAGAGTGGGATAATGGGCATCAAAAAACCGATCAATCACAAAACACAACTGATCTGGCGTCATCTTTTCGACCGGGGTCAAAAGCATTTCCAGATAGGGATCAAAGGCCGTGCCGGAGACATAATCCTCGATCTGTAGTAAAAGTGACGGAACCAGATTTACAGTTTGGTGCAGCTTGGGAAACCTTTCTAAAATCAGCACCAGATCTAAATAATCTTTGATGCCATGCAATCGCACCCAAGGCATCCGATATTTTCCAGCGATAGGACTTTTGTAAAGGGGCTGATGTTGATGCCAAACCAAAGCGATGTAGAGGGGGTAGGTCATCGGATCCGACTCATAATCAGCACAACTCACCCGAATCCTAGCCCATTTTTTCTGACTCTAATCCAAAGAAACTCTGGATATCTCTGGG
>CAZODP010000017.1:28472-30785 GCA_964578595.1 uncultured bacterium | reverse complement strand
GGATATCTCTGGGATCTGGATCTGCAGGATCCCTGCTCAGCGCAGCCGCAGTTGGGTGATCAGATCCGCTCGCTCCGTCAGGGCCTCCGGCATCTCTGGCCCAGTGATGATCACATCCAACCAGACAGGACGATGATCCAGTAGGTCTGTCACAGCCCTCTCATCGATTAGGCCCAGCTTGATGGCCAAACCCAACTCATCCAACACCACTAGCCCATACCGAGCACTGGCAATGGCCTCACAGGTAAAGCCCCACAGATCCTGAAGGGCTTGCTGCTCTTCGGCCTCTAGGTGAGGCGTATCCACACACCGCTGGATCCCACAGCGCACCCAGGTCAGAGAGCTGCCCAATGTCACCGCTTGCTCCGGCCCCTGGTTGATCCCCCCCTTGAGAAACTGCACCACCAACACCTGCGTGCCCTGCCCCGCAATGCGCAAGGCCTGCGCCATCACAGGGGTGAAAGAGGTGCGCCCCAGACTGGTATAAAGCTGAACAGTACCCCGGGCGATCAGAGGGCGAGGGCTGGCTTTGCTGAGGCTAGATGCGGGGGGAGTGATTTCGAGTTGGGGGGTCATGGGCGAGAGCTACGCGTGGTGGAAGGGGCGTGTCATGGATTCCATCAAACACCACGCCTACCCCCCCGTCAACGCAAAATCTGCGGCCTTCAACACCCCTCCACCCCCTACCCGTAGAGTCTGGCCTGAGGGCCAAGCGCTGATGCCGTCTGCCTTTGACGGATCCAGGCCTCTCTGGATCGATCCGCCAACTCTGCCGGATCCTTGGCCGTGGGGATGGGGTCGCCAGCCTGCCACAACCCCGACTCAGCCAACCTCTGACCTGTGTCGGGGGGATCCTGTTGGCGTTAAATTGTGAAGTTTTGTTTCTGAATCTCATCTTTCTGTCATGGCTGGGGGGAGTGCCAGGCTGCGAGCACTAAGGTTGGTTTTTTTACTAAGACTTGAAATGAGTGGGGCTAGAGTCTGTGGTTAAGATGGGGCAATGTGGTGCCGCAACCCATCTGAGACCAGTAACATCAGTAACAAGAGACCAGTGACACAAGACCGATGGCAAAAGACCGATGGCAAAGTGGACAGAACCCGATCTGGCAGAGTGGGGCGACAGGTTTCATGGAGCGTAAGACCAGGCCCGTTGCTGTCGGGGATTCGACCCCCTATCTCGACAACTCATCAGAGCAGATCTACTGGCTGAGCTGGGCTGCTGTGGATGGGATCGGTCCCCATCGTCTCAAGCGGCTATATCTGCATTTCGGATCCCTGGCATCGGCTTGGCAGGCGGATGAGCAGGACTTGATGGCGGTGGAGGGCATCGGTCTACAGCTCGCCATGTCGATTCAAGCCCATCGCCGCCAGACGGATCCAGAGGCGATTTTTGACAAGATTTCCCAGCCCGGGATCCCCTTTCTCACCCCTGCCCACCCGCGATATCCGCGTCTGCTCTGGGAACTGCCGGATCCCCCCCCTTTGATTTATACCGCCGGCCAGCCCCTCGACTGGGAGCCTGCCATTGCCATTGTGGGGACGCGATCCCCCACTCCCTATGGACGACGATGGGCTGAAGAGTTGGCCACTGCTTTGGCTCAGGCGGGATTTGTGGTGGTTTCTGGGATGGCGGCGGGCATTGATGGGGCTGCTCACCAGGCTTGTCTCAAGGTCGGGGGATCCACCATTGGGGTTTTGGGCACAGGGGTGGATCGGGTCTATCCGTCTCAACATCGGGATCTCTTTAGTCAGGTGCGCTCACAGGGGTGCCTGGTGAGTGAGTTTGCCCCAGGCACTGGCCCCGCCAAAGAGAACTTTCCTCGTCGCAACCGTCTGATCGCTGGGCTGACTCAAGCCACGCTGGTGATGGAAGCCCCCCAACGCTCCGGTGCCCTGATTACCGCTTATCTGGCCAACGACTATGGTCGGGATGTGTTTGCGTTGCCGGGATCCCTTGATAATCCGGCGGCGCGAGGGTGTCTCAATTTGATCCGGACGGGGTCAGGGATGATTTTGGGGGTGGAGGAACTGTTGGCCGAACTGGGATCTGTGCCCTCACCTGACCCTACGGAGGCTGTTGCTGCCCCCGCGCCCCCTTTGACAGGATCCCAAAAGGTGATCTTTGAGCAGCTTTCGTCGGAGCCGATGAGCTTGGATACCCTGGCCCAAGCGACGCAGCTTGATATCAATACTATTACCAGTGAGCTATTGATGATGGAGTTGGAGGGCTGGGTGATCCAGCTACCGGGGATGCGATACCAGCGATCCTTTAGTTGCCAGTAGCTCTGACTTTAGGGTCTGACTTTTGTCTGT
>CAZODP010000017.1:26809-28372 GCA_964578595.1 uncultured bacterium | reverse complement strand
CTTTTGTCTGTTTTGATGCTGGGTCAAATCGGGTCAGCTTCAGCAGCTTTAAGGAAAGCCAAAGGAAGGGATCCTTGAGGGCCACGAACATCTTGTCCTTGTGGTCTTCCAGGAGGCTGGTTTTCTGGGTACCCACTTTTTTGGGGGCAGATCTTCTGTTTCCTTATATTGCTTGCCCCCTCTGTGGACGGTTCTTTGGCTGACCATGAATCGCTCCACTACCTTGTGGATGGAGGTGTTTTCTTATCAGTAGGCAGCCACGATTCTTTATCTTAGCTCTAATGAATATCTCAGCTCTAATGAATGGGTCGTCTGAATAGGTGGTTATCGCATTCGCCCATCCCTTTGTCTCTTTATCCCATACCCATTGATGCTTGATAGCTTTAGCTTTGTCTAACTGCGTTTTTTGACAAAGGTCTCCAGCACATCCAGTAGATTGAGAATGCTCTGCATCGGCAGCAGGTCAGACAGGGGCACCTGAGCGCGTCCACCGCCGACTTTGATCGAGATCTGCTCCAACAGTTGCGTTACCCGCGCTTCATCGATGGTTTTGTCTACCACAAGCGGGGCAAGCTGCTCGGCTAATTCGGTGTGGAGTTTGGTATCCCTCAAGTAGAGGTGCCAGCGGGCTATATCCATATAGACTTCGGTGCCGATGGCCGCCGCCAACTGCTCGATCTCAGGATTGCTCAAGGTCATGGCCATGCCCGTGCGAACGCTTTAGCCCCAGCATAATTCAGGATCCTGCGGTCTGGGGGGTGGCCCGGATCGGGATGATAAACTGCCGCTCCAGTTGGCGCATCACCAGGAGATGTTCGAGGGAAAGTCGTTCTCGCTCGGTTCGTAGGCGGCTCAGTTCAGCTTGGGTCTCCCAGATTTTGGTCTCATCGGTTTCCCAGGAGGTGAGCCAGGAGTGCAGATCCGCCTGTTTTTCAGCGATCTCGGCGTTGATCCGAGTGACTTGATCGTGAAACTGGTGCTGCACCTGCTCCGCTAGCTCCAGATCCGGCAAGAGGGGCAACAAGCCCAGATCAATACCGATATCAGGGAGGGGAACCGGAGTCGGGGCCAACCGAGGGATCGGGGTAAACGTAGGCTGGGCAGGGGCATTGAGACTGTCTCCCACCGCAACACTGATAGCCACTTCAAACTGAGTACCCGCCAAAACCTGTGGCCAGCGGGAGCGGGGGATCCAGCGTTCAATCCAGTTGGTATCTGTCCATGAAAATGGCTGCGGCAGGATCGGTGTCGGACTTGGCAAAGGGGGGATCAACATGGGCCGTGGTGTGGACTCAAATCCTCTCCCCTGCTGCAAACGCTGGGGTCGGGGTAAGGGAGGGATCCGATCCTCTAATCCTTCTGCCGCCAATTGTCCCCCCAGTGTTACCCACAGGCTGATGGTGATGACTGCTCGACAGACAGTAAGGGCGCGAAGGACAGGCTTAACTCTGGGATCCATTTCTTGAGAGTTCTAGGGAGCTTGAACAAGGGGATTAACAGCAGACGGTTCAGAAGGCTTTACAGATTAGCAAACTGATAGCTGCACTGCGATGAGACTGAGTG
>CAZODP010000017.1:20928-26709 GCA_964578595.1 uncultured bacterium | reverse complement strand
GGTTTCTGGGGCAAAAAGAATGGCATAGGCATCCTGATGGGCTTCAGGCTGCAGTAGATAGTGCTCCGCCAAGAGGGTGGACTCAGGGATCTGAGCGATTTCCACCGGTGGATCCTCGAGGGAGATGATCGGCTGCGGTTGGGGCCACAAGGCCCACACAGAACCACTGAGTAGGGCCAAAGCAGCGGCCATTGTTGGGATCCGGATCTGGCCCATCGGAATGGGTGGCCAACCGGAGCACCCTTTGCGCCGCCGCCAGCAGGGTTGGGCTACCGGTTGAGGATCCGACTGCCTGACCTGTTCAAACACTTGGGCCACCAATTGACTGGCATCCCCCGTGGCGGGCAGGGGCAGCCGATCAAACCCAGCCTGGATCCCCGAAAGCTGAACATAGAGCTGCCGCAAAGCCGGATCCTGGGTCAGCCAGGTTTCTACAATGCGGGCCTCAGGGCCAGACAGCTCACCATCGAGATAGGCACTCAATTGTTCAAAGCGAGGATCCACCTCCGGCAGATCACCAATTTCACACATTTCATGGGTATGGGCTGCATCAATACCCCGTGGCTTAAAACCAGTCGATTCAAACTGGTCAAACTGGTTCGGTTCAAGGCTTGATCCAGATGGTGATTCAAATGGTGATTCAGACGGTAATTCAGATGGATCTGGGGATCCCCATCGCAGCCAATCAGCCATAGCACTCACCCTCCAAATAGGGCTTTAGGGTCGCCTGCAAACGAGCACGTGCCCGCGCAATCCGAGACTTAACGGTTCCCAGAGAAACCCCAGTCAGTTCGGCGATTTCTTCGTAGGATAGCCCCTGAATCTCCCGAAGGATAATGGTTTGACGAAACGTTTCGGGCAGATCCCGCACCGCCTGATGGAGCTGTTCATAAAACTCCAGCGTAATCAGATGATCTTGGGGGCTGGGGCCATCGCAGGGCAGATCCCACCCCAGCTCATGATCCCGAGTTTGGATCGGGGCATCTAGGGAAAGGGGCTGCTGATGGCGTTTGCGCTTTCTGAGTTCGTCATAAAACAAATTGGTGGTGATCCGCCCCACCCAACTGCGAAACTTGGCCGGTTCTTGCAGCCGCTTGAGGTGACGATAGGCCCGGATCCAGACCTCCTGAGACAGATCATGGCGGTCTGACCAGTCTGGGGCCAAGTGAAAGAGCAACCGCTCCACATGGGATTGGTGACGCCGGATCAGCTCCGCAAAGGCATCCTGCTGAGGATCCTGGCTTCGCTGACAACACAGCACCAGCTCAATCGTGGAGAGCTTCTCGATCTGCACCGATTCCTTTGCCCTGGAGATACGCCACGATAGGTTGTCAGGTAGGTTGCCAGTTTCAGGTAAGTTTTTTTCAGGTAAGTTGTTTTCAGATAGCTTGTCTGCTGAGGACAGGCCATGATCCCTAACCCTCCCCAGAATATCGGTTGAGCTAATCGCTAAATCCATACAGAAGATACACTCATCACAGGTGATTAGGCTAGAGAGCAGGGATCCCGACTGACGATGTGGAGGCCCCCCGCCCACTCAATTGAGGAATTTCAAGCTAATGGATCCTACACAGTCCACAAAGCCTCTGACGAGTTACAAAAGCGGAGGTTCCCCAGTTTCAGACCAATCCGACCCAAGGGATCCCCTGCCGCCAGCCCCTAAAGCTCAATTTTTCTCCCATCAGTGCTAGAGTTCCGTCCAGTAGCGTGTCTCGCTTGTGATGACCCCCAAAGAAGCCTATGCCCTACTTGGTTTGCCCCTTGGATCCGGGGAGCATGAGATTCGTAGCAGCTTGTTTCGGCAGTATCAAGAGGTCACTGACCAACTGGCCCACCTGGATGACGAGCGGCGGCGATCTCTGTTGGAGGCCCAGATGGAGCGGCTCAACCAAGCCAGTGAGGTGCTGCTAGCCCAAACCCAGACCCCTCAGGGGGACGCCAAGCCAGCCGGATCCCATCTGCGGGCAATTGATCGCGACAAGCTGCCGGATAGCATTTTGGTATTGGTCTACCAGACCCAGGGGCAGGAGGGGATCCATACCCTTCAGGTGCAGGATCAAGACATTGTGCTGGGGTTTGAGAGTGCATTTGGGGCGCGTAAATATGCCCAACAGTTGGGCCGGCAGGGGTTGCCCAAGCCGGTGGCAGAGCGGTTTGAAACCCAAGAGATTGTGGAGTTTTGTCAGAGTGCGGGCTACGGGTTGATGGTGATCCCAGAGTCTGAGACAGTGGAGCCACCCAAAACCCATACCGATACCATCCACGATTGGGATTCTTGATCTGGGCTTTTTAAGCTGGGATTTTTGACCAAAGCCAGGTCAAGGGATGTCCCAGTGACTTGTGACTTGGATTGGTGACTTGGATTGATGACTTGGATTGAGCTGACCGGATCCGACTGCTACACTGTTGCCAGCCTTGATCAAAAGTCTGTGATCAAAGATCTGTGTTACTTGTGCTGCGTTTGGGACTGTCGATGAGCTTGATGATTTTACTGGAGGACACCTGCGGTGGCTTCGCCTCAAACCGCTAATCGCCCTCTCGATTGGGATTTGTCCGATCTCTACAGCCATTTCCGGGATCCCAAGTACAGCCAGGATTTGAGTGCGGCTCAAGAGCAGGCTCGATCGTTTCGACAACAGTATTGGGGCCAAGTCGGATCCCTCTCTGGCCAACAGCTTGCCACTGCCATTCGGGAGCTGGAGGCCATCTACGAACGGATCCTGCGGGTGGCGGCTTTTCCCAGTCTGCGCTTTGCTGCTGATACCCATGACCGAGAGGCCAAGCGATACGACGATCAGGCCCAAGAGGCACTGGCGGGCATTGAGCAGGATCTGGTCTTTTTAGGGCTGGAATTGCAGGCTCTTGATGAAGCCAAACTGGCCCTTCTACAGCAGGATCCGGCACTGGATCCCTATCGCTACTATTTTCAAAAGCTGGCCCAGCGGCGGCCCCACCAACTGAGTGAACCCCAAGAGCAACTGCTCACCCAAACCCGCTTGACGGGACGAGAGGCGTTTGTCAAGCTGCGTGCCCTGCATCTGGGTTTGCAGAGCTATCCGGCTATCACATTGCCCAATGGATCCGAGGCTGAGACGGAATCTGAGATCAATGCCCTGCTCTATCACCCCAAACCGGAGATCCGGCTGGGGGCCTACCGCTCGATCCGGCAGGTGCTGGAGACCCACAACCCCCTCTATGGCTACATCCTCAACACCATTGCCCAAGATCATCGGCTGGAGGCCCAGCGGCGGGGCTATGATTCCACCCTGCACAAGCAACTGACAGCAGATGAGGTCTCGATGGCGGTGTTTGAAGCCTTGATGGAGGGCACACGGGATCGCTTTGATCTGTTCCAACGCTACTATCGCCTCAAGGGGCGGACGATGGGCCGCTCGGTACGCATCTGTGATCTCTATGCCCCCTGGGACGGATCCCAGCCTCAGATCCCCTACGACGAGGGGATCTCGACCTTGATGCAGGCGTTGCAGGCCTTTAGCCCAGACTACGCTGAGCTGGCCCGACCGTTTTTTGACCAAAACTGGATCGACGCTCGGATCCGTCCTGGCAAGCGGGGAGGAGCGTTTTGTGCCTATGTGCCGGGGCTGCACAGCTATTTACTGTTGTCCTACACCGATAGCCCCAGTGCCCTGTTTACCTTGGCGCATGAGATCGGGCACGGGCTGCACTACGAACGGATCCGGGCTAATCAAAGCTATCTCAATAGCGATCCGCCGATGGTGCTAGCGGAGATTGCGTCTACTTTTAATGAGCTGCTTTTGTTGGATTATCTGCTCAAAGACAACCGGGATCCGGCTGTGGCCCGCAGCTTATTGACCCAACAACTGGAAGATCAGCTCAATCTTTTATTTCGACAAAGTACCATCAGTCGGTTGGAATTAGTGCTTCATCAACAGGCCCGCCAAGGTGGTTTTGATCATGAGTTTCTCAATGAAGAATGGCTCAAGCTCTATCAGGATCTGTGCGGAGATGCGGTAGAGCTATTGCCCGAACATCAGTTTGATTGGGCCAGGATCGGGCATATCTTTTTTAAGCCCTTTTACTGCTATAACTACAGTCTCAGTTTTGTGGTGTCACTGGCCTGTTATCAACGCTATCTCCAGCAGGGACGGCAGTTTGTGCCCGCCTATCTGAGTCTCTTAGACAAAGGTGGATCCCAATCTCCAGAGGTGGCCCTGCAGTCGGTCGGCATTGATCTGACGGATCCGGGTACCATCGCAGCCGCCCTCGACTACACTGAAACCCTGATTGATCAGCTAGAAGAAAGCCTGGAGAGCTAGACTTTTCCATCCAGTCTCAGATGAGTCAGTAAAAGAGAGGATGCTGGCGGTGAATACCCCTTCCCATTGGATCATTACGGCGGCTGTGGGCCAACGGTGGCCTCGATTTTGGCGGGTGCGGGGGGCCGCTCTCTGGGGATCTGTGGCTCCAGATCTGCCGCTTTATCTGCTCACCTTGGGGGGGATCATCCATTACCACCTGATATTGGGCTGGGATCTGGATCAAGCCCTGCAATATATGTTTCGGGAGCTATTTTTTAAAGATCCGGTCTGGGTGACGCTGCACAATGGGCTGCACTCCCCGACGTTACTGGGGATCCTGGGCTGGGTTACCTGGCACCACCGCCAGCATTTGGCCCAACAGGGATCCTGGATCTTGACCTTCTTGGCCTCCTGTGGATTACATACCCTGATCGACATTCCGGTTCATGCGGAGGACGGGCCACTGTTGTTGTTTCCGTTGGAATGGACGATCCGGTTTCGCAGCCCCATTAGCTACTGGGATCCCCGTTATTTTGGTCAGCAATTTGCTTGGTTTGAAGGGGGATTGGTGCTGGTATTGCTGGGCTATTTGATCGCTCAGGGCTGGCGACGCTGGCGACGATCAGATTCAGACTGGGGCTGAGCGTTTGAGGGGGAAGGGATCCGGTAAACTAAGGTTTACTGTGAATCTGTGGAGGAGCCTTTGCAGGCGTCTGTAATAACTGCTGACCGCACCCCGATCATTGCGGGCAACTGGAAAATGCACAAGACCCAGGTGGAGGCCAGCGGGTTTTTGACGGGCTTTTTGCCCCAGATCACCCACGCCACTGTGGCTCAAGTGGTGCTGTGTGTACCGTTTACGGCATTGGCGACAGTCGGCCCACAGTTGCAAACCTGCGCTGGTCGGGTGGCACTGGGAGCACAGAATATCCATTGGGATGATTGCGGTGCTTTTACGGGAGAGATTGCCGGATCCATGCTGGTGGAGCTGGGGGTCAGCTATGTGATTGTGGGTCACAGCGAGCGGCGAGAGTATTTTGGCGAGACGGATGAAACCGTCAATTGGCGGCTGCGGGCGGCCCAAAAACACGGCATCACCCCGATTTTGTGTGTGGGGGAAACCAAGCAAACCCGCGATCAGGGCCAGACCGACCAGTGGATCCAGCATCAGCTCACCCAGGATCTGAAGGGGGTAGATCTAGCAGATCTGGTCATTGCCTACGAGCCGATCTGGGCCATTGGCACCGGAGAGACCTGTGATGCCGCCGAGGCCAACCGAGTCATTGGCATGATTCGTGATCACATCCAGGATCCGCGGGTGCCGATTCAGTATGGCGGATCCGTCAAGCCCAACAATGTGGACGAACTGATGGCTCAGCCTGAGATCGATGGTGCGCTGGTGGGGGGAGCAAGTCTGGATCCAGAGAGCTTTGCCCGCATCGCCAATTATCAGGTTTTACGTCAGGTTTCTGTCCGCTAGAGAGCTTGGGGTTGTGTGTTT
>CAZODP010000017.1:18125-20828 GCA_964578595.1 uncultured bacterium | reverse complement strand
GGCCAAAAGGGGGGGGACTCAGTTTTTTTGAACGCTATCTCACCCTTTGGGTTCTGTTGTGCATTATCGCTGGGATCGGGCTGGGTCGGATCCTGCCGGGGATGGCGGTGGCCCTGGATGCTTTGAGCGTCTATCAGATTTCGATCCCGATTGCCCTCTGCCTGTTTTTCATGATGTACCCGATCATGGTCAAGATTGACTTTGGGCAGGCCAAACAAGCGCTGGCATCCCCCAAGCCTGTGATCCTAACGCTGGCGGTCAATTGGCTGATCAAGCCCTTCACCATGGTGGTGATCGCCCAGTTTTTTTTGGGTTGGCTCTTTGCCCCATTGCTATCGGGAACAGAGATGATCCGGGGTGCAGAAATCTCTCTGGCTAACTCCTATATTGCTGGAGCCATTTTGCTGGGGATCGCCCCCTGCACGGCGATGGTGTTGATGTGGGGCTATCTGTCCTATGGCAATCAGGGGCATACGCTGGTGATGGTGGCGGTCAATTCGTTGGCGATGCTGTTTCTCTATGCACCCTTGGGGCGATGGCTCTTACAGGCCAATGATTTGACGGTGCCTTGGCAGACGATTGTGTTGTCGGTGCTGGTGTATGTGGGCCTACCTCTGGCAGCAGGCATCGGATCCCGCTATTGGATCCTCAAGACCAAGGGCCTTGCCTGGTTTGAACAGCACTTTTTGAAGTATCTGACTCCGGTGGCGATCACCGCTCTGTTGGTGACTCTGATTTTGCTGTTTGCCCTCAAGGGAGAGCTGATTGTCAACAATCCTCTGCATATTGTTTTGATCGCCGTACCGCTGTTGATTCAAACCAATCTGATTTTTGGCATCACCTATGCCCTGGCTCGACAGCTCAAATTACCCTATGAAGACGCAGCTCCAGCCGCTCTGATCGGGGCCAGCAATCACTTTGAGGTGGCAATTGCCACAGCAGTTGTCTTATTTGGTCTGGACTCTGGGGCGGCTCTGGCCACGGTGGTGGGGGTGCTGATTGAGGTGCCGGTGATGCTGGGGTTGGTGGAGGTCTGCAAAAAAACCGCCTTTTGGTTCCCGCGCCATCCCGAAAAAGCCTCCCTGCCGGATCCCCGCTGTCTCAAGGCTGGGAGCTATGGCAGTTGATTGTTCGGTATGGATAGATCCGTTTGCAGCACTCGATGCAGGTCTGCTGATCTGCGACAGTCTACTATTATTGAGTTTCCAAATATCCCCTCAGGATCCTCAGCAATGGCTGCTCTCACCCCCAATGCCAGTTTTAGTATCACCCTGCAACTTCAGCTCCCCAATCAGCCCGGAATGTTGGCCCAGGTGACTCAGGCGATTGCGGCAGCGGGGGGTAACCTCAGCCAGATTGATCTGATCAAGCAGTCCCCTCAGTTCACCGTCCGAGAGATTGCAGTTGATGCCGCCAGCACCGATCATGTGGCTGAGATTGTGGCCGCGGTCAAAGCCGTTGCCGGGATCCAGGTGATCCACAGCCTGGATCGCACCTTTGAGCGTCATCGCGGCGGCAAACTAGAGGTGATAGGCCGAGGATCCTTAGAATCTACGGCTGATCTAGCCATGATTTATACCCCTGGGGTGGGGCGGGTCTCCAGCGCGATTGCGGCGGATCCGGCTTTGGTCTATGACTACACCATCAAGGGCAACACCATCGGCATTGTCACCGATGGCAGCGCCGTATTGGGGTTGGGCAATATCGGCCCTGAGGCTGCTCTACCGGTGATGGAGGGCAAAGCCGCTCTGTTTAAGCAATTCGCCGGGATCGATGCTTTTCCGATTTGTTTGGCCACCCAGGATACCGATGCCATTGTGGAAATGGTGGTCAATCTGGCCCCAGCCTTTGGGGGCTTTAATCTGGAAGACATCAGTGCCCCCCGCTGTTTTGAGATTGAAGCTCGCCTACGGCAGCGGCTTAACCTGCCGATTTTTCACGACGATCAGCACGGCACCGCGATTGTGGTCTTGGCGGCGTTGCTCAATGCCCTGCAGGTGGTGAATAAACCCCTTGAAACCGCCCGAATTGTCTTGAATGGGGCCGGAGCTGCCGGGATCGCCGTGATCGATCTGCTCAAACAAGCGGGAGCCACCCAGATCATTGCCTGTGACCGGGCCGGGATCATCAGCCAAGCGCGCACCGATCTCACCCCTCAAAAGCAAGCCATTGCGGTGGCTCAATCGGGATCCTTGGCGGATGCTCTGGTGGACAGTGATGTCTTTATTGGGGTCAGCAGCCGTGATGTTTTGTCGGTAGAAATGGTCAAATCCATGGGATCCAAGCCGATAGTCTTTGCCCTGGCCAATCCGATCCCGGAGATCCAACCCGAACTCGTCCAAGATTGTGTGGCGGTGATGGCCACCGGTCGCAGTGACTATCCCAATCAGATCAACAATGTTTTGGCCTTTCCGGGGGTATTTCGGGGTGCTTTGGATTGCCGTGCTCGCACTATTTCTACCGAGATGTGTATGGCGGCAGCCCAAGCGATTGCTGCGTTGATCTCCCCAACCGAACTCTCCCCCACCCAGATCATTCCATCGGTGTTTGATCCACGGGTGGTGCCTGCGGTGGCCGGATCCGTAGAACTCTGCGCCCGCGAGATCGGCCTCAGTCAGCGTTGATCTGCCAGCATTGATTCTCCAGTGTTGATTCATTCTGGGCTACAGGCTTCGCTTTTCAAGCCTTGTTTCAAGCCTTGTT
>CAZODP010000017.1:15289-18025 GCA_964578595.1 uncultured bacterium | reverse complement strand
TTTCAAGCCTTGTTTCAAGCCTTGTTATTTCAATCTTGCTCAAAAGACACGCTTTTGACCCTTGACCGCCTGGGCGAATTCTTTCAGACTGTGAGCAACCATTCATCCACAGGGATCCTGTTATGAGCTTGATTGGCAATTTGATCTGGTTGGTTTTTGGGGGCTTTTTGGCGGCGTTGGGCTACATCATCGGTGGACTGACCCTTTGCTTGACCATTATTGGTATTCCATTTGGGATCCAGTCGATCAAAATTGGGGTGGCGGCTCTGTTTCCTTTTGGCAAACAAGTGGTGGCTGGCCCCCACGCCAATCATCCCTTGGTGCTGTTATTTAATGTGATCTGGCTGATCTTTTTTGGGTGGGCCTTGGTGCTCAATCATCTGTTTTGGGGATTGATTTTGGCGATTACGGTTGTGGGACTGCCCTTTGCCAAGCAACACTTTAAGCTGATGGGTCTCTCGCTGCTGCCCTTTGGCCGTGATCTGCGCTGAGAGCAGTCAATCTTTGCCCCCACCTCGACAACACCTATCGCTGACACAGTTAGGGACAAGGATCCCATGCAATCTCAAAAAGCCGAAATCCTCACTAACCGGATCCGTAATGAGAGGCTGAGATCCTGACTCCTGCAGGTTACCGTTATACTATAGGGTAAGTGTGCGTAGTTCAAAACAAGCAGCGGTGAGTGACATGGATATTGTCATTGAGTCAACTAAGAATTTTGAAAAAAATCTCACTCAGCTAGATGAAAGCGATAAAACATCTGTAGTGCAAAACATTAACAATTGCGCTCAACTTTTTACTACCCAAAAGACCAATATCTATCGAAAGTTGAAGCGACTGCGCCTACCATACGATCTTAACGGCTACGAATCCTCACTTTACGTCTTAAAGGTTTCTCAAAAGTTAAGAGTAATTTTAGCTGTTGACGAGGATCCGATTTTTAACCAGGTCATCTTCACTCTTTACAGAGTAGTCACACCCGACAACCTCAACAAAGAATATCAAAGTGTAGCAAAATCTTTATATCAAGAACTGCTCGCTCAAAAACGCGAACTTTTACAAGTCCCCTAAGATTTTCGATGACAAAAAACCTTACGCTCTGTGATGAGTATGGCGTTATTTATGAAGCAATGAAAATATTGCCTGACAATGTTCGCAAAGTTCAGTTTCTTGAAGCCCTAGCAGAACTTGAAGATCAGGAATGCCACAGAACATGAAAATTTCCCAAAACGCGATTACACAAGGTCACCGGAATCAAACAGGCTGTCTACCGCGCTGATATCGATAAAATATCGGGTTGGCGCATTCACGTTCAATATGTAAAAGGGCAAATTCATCTCAAGGATATTATCCCAGGGCAAAAGCATGATGATGTCATTGAAGTCATTAAATCAAAAAAAGATCGTTACGAATGAGCAGACAGGACATACAGCCCTTCCCTCAGTTACTAGACACACTCTCAATCTCAACTCTTTATCCAACAGAGAAGGTGGTATGGTCGGTTTTTGTATCTAACTTTTCAGGGAAGGACTGTAATTTCTCTAATTACTTTCAAAACACCACCATGAACTTAGAGCAGATCGTTACCGAAAAATTCAGAGTGCTTAGGCCTAACCGACAGCAGAATGTCTTAGCCTTCATCGAGCGGGTGGATAGGGCCAACGCCACCGAAGAGGACAACGATGCTCAACCATAGGCTATTGGAAAAGGATGACTGAATTGGCCCTCACCCGCCATAGGGTTCTGACGGTGCCGGTGGATATTCCCGCCGGGATCCCGCCGGAGCAATCGCTGCAGGGCTATGTGGATTGGCTGATGGCCCGTGTGGGTTCCAGACAAGGCACCCATGTGATCACCTGCAATGCTGAGATGGCCATATTGGCTCAGCGGGATCCTGAGTTTGGCTTGGCCCTGGCTGCTGCCGATCTGGTGGTGCCCGATGGAGCAGGCGTGGTCTGGGCGTTGGGTCGCCAAGGGATCCGGGTCTATCGCGCCCCTGGGATCGAGCTGGCGGAGCATCTGATCGAGCACCTCGATGTGGCTTCGACCTCAGCTCATCTCTACCGCATTGCCCTGATTGGGGCCAAGCCTGAGGTCAATCAAAAGGCCCAAATCCACTGGCGGCACCGTTGCCCTAATCTACAGATCTGGGGGCATCACGGCTACTTTGAATCCACCCAAGCCCAAACCCTATTGCGGGACTTGAAAGACCTGGATCCGCAGGTGGTGTTGGTGGGATTGGGATCCCCGCGCCAAGAAGCCTGGATCCGGGCCAATCGCTTCTACGCACCAGAGGCGATCTGGATTGGGGTGGGGGGCAGCCTCGATATTTGGGCGGGTGACAAAATGCGGGCACCACAGTGGTGGCGTGACCATCGTCTCGAATGGTTGTATCGTCTATACCAGGATCCTTGGCGATGGCGCAGGATGTTGGCTCTGCCCCGGTTTGTCTGGCAAGTCTGGTGGTCGTAGCTGCCTCAACGCTGTCTCAAGCCCTGCTTGTTCCCCCGATTTTCACTCAGGGGGGAGCTGCTGCCCTCACCCACCTTCAGGAGTGTTCCTGTGGTTAAGTCTCCACTGCCGCCCTATCGGCCTTCTTCTCGCTCAATTGACACCACCTTTGGGAGAGGGATCCCGCCTTTCTCCAGTTATGAGCCTGTTTACCCAGTCGCTCCGGTCTGCCCTGATCCCACTGACGATGAGGATCCCTATGGCTATGATGTCGGCCTAGACGAT
>CAZODP010000017.1:0-15189 GCA_964578595.1 uncultured bacterium | reverse complement strand
GATATCCCTTTGGTGTGGGGTGAGATCGTGTGATTAGGGTCTGTGATTAGAAAACTAAGCTCAGCAAACGGGCTAGATTGGATCCCGTCTGTTTTTGAATGAATGCGCCCTATGTTGATTACCTCTGTGCCGCTGGCTCACCGCCTGGATCCGTTGCAAGACAATGTTTTTAACCAGATGGATGAGGCCAAGTTTGCAGCCCAGCGGCGAGGTCTCGACATTATTGATCTCTCGATTGGATCCTCGGATCTGTCGCCCCCCCCAGAGGTGATTGCCACCATCGCGGCAGCCATTCAGGATCCCAGCACCTATGGCTACACCCTATTTCAGGGCACGGCAGCGTTTCGGGCGGCTTGTACTGGTTGGTATGAGCGCAAGTTTGGTCTCCGGCTGGATCCCGATACCGAGATCACCCCCTTGATCGGATCCCAAGAGGGGACGGGGCTGCTGCCGTTGGCGGTGCTTAATCCAGGGGAGGTGGCCCTACTGGGGGATCCCTACTATCCCTCTCATGCCGGGGGGGTCTATCTGGCGGGGGGCGTGGTGGAAACGGTGCCACTTTTGGCCCAAAATGGCTTTTTGCCAGATTTTGACCGGATCCCAGCCGATCTGCGGCAACGGGCTAAGTTGATGATCCTGAGCTATCCCCATAATCCCACCACAGCGGTGGCGGATCTGGGGTTTTGGCGGCGGGCGGTGCGGTTTTGTCAGCAGTATGGGATCCTGTTGGTGCATGATTTTCCCTATGCGGACTGGGTGTTTGAGGGGGATCCCGCCCCATCGGTGTTGCAGGCGGATCCAGAGCGGACGATTGCGGTGGAATGTTTTAGCCTGTCCAAGTCTTTTCATATGGGCGGCTTTCGGGTGGGGTTTATGGTGGGCAATGCCACGGTGATCCAGGGGATCAATCAGGTGCGCTCCGCCATCAATTTCAACCAGTACAGTGGCATTTTGCGGGGGGCAACGGTGGCATTGCAGGGATCCGATGGGTTCCCTCAGCAATCGATCCAGGTGTTTCGAGAGCGCCGGGATCGGTGTGTGCAGGCTTTGGCGGAGGTGGGCTGGCGGGTGGATCCGCCGCTGGCCACCCCCTATCTCTGGCTGCGGATCCCCCAGTCTTGTCCGTATGATTCGGCCCAATTTTGTATTGAGCTGGTGGGGCAAACGGGTGTGGCTCTGGCTCCTGGATCCGGTTTTGGCCCCAGCGGGGAGGGCTATGTGCGGGCGGCCTTGGTGCAACCGGAGGCTCGGCTGATAGAGGCGATTGGGCGGATGGGAGAGTTTGTCAAACTTTGGTTGTAATGGGGTGGTAATCGGGTTTTGATGAGACTGTGGAGCTGTGAGATGAGGGCGCGATGAAGGTGGTGGGGCTGATCTCGGGCACCTCAATCGATGGCATTGATGCAGCTCTGGTCGAAATCGAAGGGGATCCGGCTGGGTTGAACTGGCAAATCCTGGGATTTTTGACCTGGCCCTATGCCGAGACTGTGCGGCAGCAGTTGTTGGCGGTGTTTGGCTTGGCCTCGGGCAATGCCCGCGATCTCTGTCGGCTCAATGTGACCCTAGGACAAGCCTTTGCGGATGCGGCGCTGGCGGTAATGGATCTGGCCCAGCTCGCCCCTGAGCAGGTGGATCTGATCGGCAGCCACGGCCAGACAGTCTGGCACCATCCCACCGGATCCGAGGCTTCAACCCTACAACTGGCAGAAGCAGCGGTGATCGCCCACAAAACCGGGATCCCGGTGATCAGTAATTTTCGGGCCAGCGATCTGGCAGCGGGTGGACAGGGAGCACCCCTGGTGGCCTATGTGGATCTGCTGCTGCTGACGGATCCGGCGCGGGTGCGGGTGGCCCAAAATATCGGTGGCATCAGCAACCTCACCTATTTGCCCCCCACAGGAGTGGGATCCCCCTTTGCGTTTGATACTGGCCCTGGCAATGTTTTGATTGATATGGCTGTAACCCGCTTCACCCAAGGATCCCAGGGCTTTGATCGAGATGGTTGCCTAGCCGCTCAGGGCCAGATTGACCAGGCTCTTTTGACCGACCTTCTACAGGATCCCTATCTTCAGCAGCCACCCCCAAAGACCACAGGCCGTGAATATTACAACCCAGCCTATCTGGAGCGCATCTGGTCTCAGACCGAGTCCCCTTTGGATTTGATCCGAACCCTAACGGCGTTTACGGCCCATGCGCTAGCCCAAGCCTATCGAGATTGGCTGCCCCAGATGCCCGACCAAATCTTGGTCAGTGGCGGTGGATCCTGTAATCCTGTCTTGATGCAGGACCTGCAAACCTGCTTGCCCCACAGTCAGGTGATCCCAACCGATCAAGCCGGGATCCCTGTTGAGGCCAAAGAAGCCCTGGCCTTTGCGGTATTGGCCTATGAAACCTGGCACGGACGACCGGGAAATCTGCCCCAGGCCACCGGTGCCCGACAAGCTGTGGTACTGGGTCAGATCACCCCCGGATCTCGTCTTCTGAGATGGGGATCCCCGATTCTGAGCTAGGCTGGGGACGGTCTTGACTGATGGGGCTGCTGTCAAAGTAACACCAGCTCACATATCAGTTCACAAGATTAAATCATAAGATTAAAAGATCATTGTCATTAGAGTGATGAGAGAGGATCCCCATGTATGTTCCCGTCTGGCCAGGTCGGCCATTTCCGCTGGGGGCCGCCTGGGATGGCAAGGGCACCAATTTTGCCCTTTTTTCTGAAAATGCCACGGCGGTGGAGCTATGTCTGTTTGATAAAGCGAACCGCGAAACCCGCGTCCCCCTCACCGAAGTCAGCAACTTTGTCTGGCATGGGTATCTGCCCAGCATCGGCCCCGGTCAGCGGTATGGCTTTCGGGTGCATGGGCCATTCGCTCCCATCAACGGCCACCGGTTTAATCCCCACAAATTGCTGATCGATCCCTACGCCAAGGCTTTGGACGGAGAGATCAAGCACGGCCCCGAAATCTTTGCCTACGACTGGGGGGATGACAGCCAAGATCTGTCCTACTCTGATCTCGACAGTGCTGCCCACATCCCCAAGGGGATCGTGATTGATGAATCGTTTGACTGGCAGGGGGATGAACTGTTGCAGATCCCCTGGCATGAGACGGTGATTCGGGAGACCCATGTGCGGGGCTTTACCAATCTGCATCCTGAGATCCCGCCGGAGTTGCAAGGAACCTATGCGGGGCTGGCCCATCCGACGGTGATCAGTTACCTGCAATCGCTGGGGATCACGGCGGTGGAGCTGATGCCAGTCCATCACTTTATCTCAGAGCCAGGGCATCTTCAGGCCAAAGGACTCCGCAATTACTGGGGCTACGATTCGGTCAACTACTTTGCCCCCCATGCCGCCTACAGTGCCAGCGGATCCCAGGGCCAGCAGGTGCGCGAGTTTAAGCAGATGGTCAAGGATCTACACCGGGCCGGGATTGAGGTGATCCTGGATGTGGTCTATAACCATACCGGCGAGGGCAACCATCTGGGGCCAACGGTATCCTTTCGCGGGATCGACAATGCCTCCTACTATCGCTTGATGCCTGAGGATCCTCGCTACTACATGGACTTCACCGGTTGTGGCAATTCTCTCAGTGTCCGTAACCCGCAAGTGCTGAAGCTGATCATGGACAGCCTCCGCTACTGGGTGCAGATGATGCATGTGGATGGCTTTCGGTTTGATTTGGCCTCGGCGCTGGCCCGCGAGCTGTATGCCGTAGATACTTTAGCGGCCTTTTTTGACATCGTTCACCAGGATCCGGTGCTATCGGATGTCAAGCTGATTGCCGAACCCTGGGATGTGGGGGAGGGGGGCTACCATGTGGGCAAATTCCCGCTGCTGTGGTCGGAGTGGAATGGCAAATACCGCGATACTGTCCGGGATTTTTGGCGCGGTGAAGATCGCACCCTGGCGGAGTTTGCCTATCGCATTACGGGCAGCTCGGATCTCTACGAGGCCAATGGTCGCAGTCCCCACGCCAGCATCAATTTTATTACGGCCCATGATGGCTTTACATTGCGGGATTTGGTCAGCTACAACCACAAGCATAACGAGGCCAACGGCGAAGATAACCATGACGGCGAAAGCCACAACCGCTCCTGGAATTGCGGCGCAGAAGGGGAAACCCAGGATCCTGAGATCCTAGCGTTGCGGGCACAACAACAGCGCAATTTTCTCGTCACCCTGATGTTATCGCAGGGGGTACCCATGTTGTTGGGGGGGGATGAATTGGGCTTTTCACAGCAGGGCAATAATAATCCCTACTGCCAGGACAATGAACTGAGTTGGATTGATTGGAATCTGCGCAAAGAGAATGAAGATCTACTCGATTTTGTGCGTAAGCTGATCTATTTCCGTCATCAACATCCGGTCTTGCGGCGGCGCAAATGGTTTCAGGGCCGAGCGATTCGAGGATCCGGTGTTTATGATATTGCCTGGTTTAATCCCGATGGTGGTGAGATGGCTGAAGACCAATGGCAGGATAGTTTTGCTAAGGCCATCAGCATCTTTTTGAATGGGGATCTGATCGCCACTCCCGGCAGTCGAGGGGAACAGATTCGAGATGATAGTTTTTTGATGTTATTCAATGCCCATTATGAGGAGATTGAGTTTTTGATCCCCCCCAACTTGCGGGTCCATGACTGGCAACTATTGATCGACACAACATTACCGAATTTTGTCGATGAGAGGGTGATCTATGCTGAGGATAAGCCAATCTTGGTGTCAGCCCGCTCGGTGGTGGTCTTGAAAAAAATCGCCCGAGTTTAGGTGATTGAGGTCACTTTTGTGAGGCCAATGGATCCCAAAGCAAAAGGTCACCCCCTTTGGCTCCTAATGCTGGGATCCTTGCTGCTATGGGGATCCGGCTGGATTTTGGCTAGCCCTGTTCTATCACTACCACCGTCGGAGGATATCCCAGAGGAGATTTTGCGGGCACAGCCCAGTCTGCGCTCTCGTTCTGCCTTGGACAATGCCCCTTTGTCTCCCTCAGAACGGGTATTGAGTACAGCAGCGGAGCAATCTGCGCCGATTGAGATCGCCCCTGAATTGCAGCAACTGATCTTTTTATTGCGGGTACGGCAGGTTTATTTGCGGATTTTTCCACCTCGGCCTGAACCCAATCCAACCCCAAGTTCTTAGCTGGTTCTTAGCTGGCGGTGCTGACTTGGGCGGATCCCCGTTGGGGGGCAGCCTTCTCAATCTGAGAGAGGGGGGTAAACTCAATGTGGTTGAGCAGGGTGGTGACGAAGGCAAATAGCAAAAACGGCAGCGACAGCACCAAAATCAGACCAATGGCAAAAAACGCATACAGCGGAGAATCCATCAGCCCCAAGGCCGCCGCCACGCTGGCAAAGATCACAATCAGCCAAACGATAATCTGGCCATAGATATCCCCAAAGGAGAGGGTGCAGGTCAGGCGGTACTTTTCGGTAAAACTCATCTCGAAGGGCCTCAGACATTAGCTTCTGCACTGTAGACAATCCACCCCCAAAGCTCAAGATCTATAAGCAATCTGTTGCATTTGAGCCGGATCCCTGCTGGCTACATTGCTGATGATGTCGGATCCTTGCGTAATGTATCCAACTCTTATTGCAGTGAAATTAGCAAAAAAAGCTACATAGCTGCTGAAAGACTTGGGTGGGATCCTGGGATTGGGCACTGAGAGATATTTGTTAAGGTTTAGCAAGAGATCAGGGCAGTCTCTATTTTCCAGAGTCTTTGTCCAGAATCTAAGGATCCTGAGGGTCTGGCTTGGATAGGGAGTCTGCCAGCACGTTCTCTAATCATTTTCTAATCAATGATCTCCAGTTGGCTGAGTTGGCTTTAACCCAATGATTCGGCTATTACCCTTTTGAGGAGTTGCTCTATGATGTCTTTTGATTTGATTGCTCAGCCTAGGTTTCAACTGAAACAGGTTGGCTCTGTTCTGGTTTCGGCTTGCTTAGCCTTGCTGGTGGCAGTTTTGGTATTCGTAACGGGGTGCAGCAGTGGCAGTGACACCGCCGTGGTTCTACCGTCTCCAGTTGTGTCTGCGGTGATCTCTTTGACCCCTGGGGCTGAGGTTCCCCCGGTCAATCCTGATGTGCCTGTTCTGGCCAGTGGCACCGCCAATATCACCCTCAATCCTGAAACCGGTAATTTGTCAGTTTCAGGCAACTTTGCTAACTTGACCAGCCCGCTGTTTGATGTCTCGACGGTTGGCCCGGTTCATCTTCACATTGCTCAACAGATGCCCTTTGCCCAAAACACTGGCCCGGTGGTTTTTGTGCCTGATGTCAATGAAACCCCAGGTCGTCTATCGGGCAGCTTTGTATTGAACGCCACCGCAGAACCTGAGCAAGTGGATGCTTTTTTGGCAGGAGCGTACTACATCAATATCCACACTGATGTGAATAACCCTGGTGAATTGCGGGGACAAATCGTTTTTCCGTAGTCCCCAGATTGGTTTTTGAATCAAGGTTGAATCAAGACAGACTCGATACAGAAAAGGCTGAGGGATCCCAGGGCTATTTCATTCTCAAGCAAAGCAAAAAATGATAGAGTTTCAAGCCTAACCACTATTTCTCAAGGCTGATGCCGCGCAATCCCTTGCTGCTAGCCCGCAAACTAGCCTGGAGGTCAGGTCTGAAAGCATTGAGATTCTTGAAGCCTTCTCTGAGCTACCGGATGTACGCAAGGCATCTGGGAAGCGCCCTCACATCGCCCTGTGCTTGGCACTCTTTACCCTAGCGCTAACAGCAGGTAATCGAGGCTTTTTATCTATCGGTGACTGGCTCAGATGCTACCAGCCCGATTTGATTGCTCTGTTCAACCCACCCAAGCGCCGCCTTCCCTCCTACAGCACGAGTGGTCGGGTGCTCCTGAAGCTGGACTATAGCCAGTGTGCAGCGGCCCTAGCGCGGTTCTTTGGCGTTGATGTGGATGGCAAAGTCTTACGCGGGTCTTATCAATTAGAGATGGATAACCCTGACTCTCCTCCCCATCCAGCCATTGTGTTGGTCAGTGCTTACCTAGTGGAGCGAGGGCTGATGCTGGAACCCTATCCAGTAGACTGCAAAACCAATGAAATTAAAGCGTTACCAGAATTGATTGAGCAACTGGCGCTCAAGGGTAATCAAGGACACCCGCACAAAACTGTCCCAACCCATTTTGTCCCTGAGACGAGCTACACCGAGGTCAGCAAAGGCCATGGACGCATCGAAAAGCGAGTCATCAGCCTCTGCACCACCCTTGATGACATCAAACCGTGGCCAGGGTTCAAGACGTTGATTCGAGTCGAGAGTGAACGCCACTTCAAGTCCGGCGGACAACTCCGCCAAAAAACCGAAACTCGCTACTATATTGCCTCGTATCTGGACAGTGCAGCCGCCTTTGCTCAGCGCATCCGAGGCTATTGGGGCGTCGAGAACAAGGTGCATCCTGTCCGAGATGTGACGCAAGGAGAAGATGCCTCGCGCATTCGCATGCATCAGTTACCGCAAATCTTCGCTGTTGCTCGCAAATTCGCGCTCAATCTCTACCGCTCTAATCAGTTCTCGAATATGGCTCAGGCTGAACGACTCTGCAAGTTTGGCCTAGATACCCTCAAGAGCATCTTTAGAATGAAATAGCCCTGTTACGCCAGGATGCAACACTTGTGTTTTTGGATCAAACCCGACAGGCTTTGCGATCTTGGTCGGACTGGCGGGCCACCCATGAATAGGCAAAGTGACTGACACAGCTCAGTTGAGGATATCGCTGTTGGAGCGTCTGCATCTGCACTTCTAGCCTGGGGCGATTGGACAAAGATTGCCCCCATAAACCCGCTAAGGCTGGACACACCATCGTGCTGGATCCCGCTTCGGCCAAAACCTGACCCACCTGATCCGCCACACAACTGGCATCCTCACAGAGGGCATAAGCCATCGGGTGCCACTCCAAACTGGGGTCAAAACGATCCCAAGGTTGGAGGCGAGCATCGTACCCCTCTGCCCCCACCCGCCGGTTAGCATCCGAAAAGAATACCGCCCCAGCCGGGATCCCCTGTTGCTGAACCGGCTCTCGGATCGTGGTCAGGTAATCCAAAATCCCCTGCTGGGCATACTCCACCGCTAGGGGCCACAGCAGTTGCTCCAAATGAGCTTGACGAGTCACAGGATCCGGAACTGGGGTTGGGGTGGGAGCAGGGTCTTCTGGATTGGGACTGCCCTGTTCTCCACTGGCCCCCGGATCCCGGCGCAATTCCCCCTGCACAGTGCTCGCTGCAAGTGTTGCCATCGGATCCAGACTGTCCCCAACCGATGCCCAAGATGAGTCTAAACTGGGAGGGCGATCCTGGGGCTGTCCTGGCTGACGCCAACTGGGATCGGTCGGGCCAAAGCGGGCATCCAGCTCCCGGAGGTTATTGACAGTGATATAGCCTTGATTGAGAAAAAGATTGAAGACCTCGCGAGTGTAGGGATTAGCCGCCAGATCCAAAAAACCGGAGCGAGCAGCTTCCCCATGGATCCACAGATCCTGCACCGTAGCCGCCACCGAGCTAGAGCCAGTGCCACGGGGATAGCGGATGTAGTCAAACAGCACCCCATCCGGCTGCCGGCGCAGGATCCCCTGTAGTAGCGAGAGATAATCCTGCCGTGCCTGAGCACTGTAGGGGTCGATAAACACCTGATCAGGCCCCACCGCATCGTCGAGATCCGCCAACGTTGCTGTGGAGGGATCCAGCAGACTGGTGCGCCCAAATCCGTTGCGGGCCAGGGCAGCCTGCCGGTCGGGTAACTGACTGTAGGAATAGCCCAGATTCATGGAAAACACCCAGGCATAGGCGGAGATCCCTCGCCGTCGGGCCATCGTCAGAGCCATCGCCAGCAGATCTTGATTGGGTTGTACCGAAGGCCACGGGGATCCCTCTTGCCCTGGTAGGATACTCTGACCGTCATAAAACGTTTCGATCAAAACGCGGTTGTAGCCAAGATTAACGATCTGATCAAACACCTGTTCCAGTACCCCCGGATTGCCATCACAGGGGTAGAGTCGCAGCCACACCGCCTGAATCTGGGGCCAGCGACTGCGGCGACACTGCTCCAACTGCTGCCGATGCTCCCCCACAATCTGGGTGTAGGCCGCCCACCCGGCATCGGATCCTGAAGCGGCCTGCCGGAGTTGTTCCTTGCGCTCTTGCTCCGCCACCGACTGTCGACAAAACGGATCCAATGTGGAGATACCGACCGGATTGGGAACCTGTCTTTGCTCTGGGATCCGAGTGGGGGCAGGGGCGACGGGTACCGGATCTGGGATCTCAAGCCTCTCAACCGCCGGGACAGGAAAAAGCTGAGCCTGGGATCCCAAACTGATCAGGCCCAAGATCGCCATCAGTGTTGCCGTGAACACCAGTATTTTGAGGATCCTAGCCTTCCATCTCAGGGCCATTCAGGTGCCTCACATCGACAACGCCAGCCAGTATCATTTCATTCAGTATCATTTCATTCAGTATCGTTTCAGCCAATTCACGAGATCATAAATCGTGCTCTCTGATCAGATAGAGACAGCCTAACCCTTTGATCCACTCCGCTCTATGCCCTCAGCCGCCTATTTTTCGGATCCCGATGTTGCCTCCAGCACTGTCGCTTATCTAGGGCCAGCAGGCACCTACACCGAAGCGGCAGCCCAGGATTTTTGTGGCTATGCCCAGCTCGGATCCCTGCAACCCCATCCCACCATCGTGGCTACCCTCGAAGCAGTGGCCACCGGATCTGCTGATTGGGGGGTTGTCCCGGTGGAAAATTCCATTGAAGGGGGGGTGGCCATGACCCTTGATACCCTGTGGCGATTGGATCCGTTGCATATTCAGCACGCCTTGATGCTGCCGATTCGCCACTGTTTGATTGGCAATACCCTCGACTGGGATCCCAGCCAGATCACTGAGATTCACTCCCATCCACAAGCCCTAGGACAGTGCCAAACCTGGTTGCGCACCCATCTACCTCAGGCCACCCTAGTCAGCAGCCGCTCCACTGCCGATGCCCTCGATCAGATCAAAGATCAGCCCCACCGCCTTGCCATCGCCTCAGAGCGGGCCGCTCAGTTGTATCAGTTGCCAATCTTGGCCAGCCCCATCAATGATCACCCCGACAACAGCACCCGGTTTTGGGTGGTCAGTCAAACCCCTTCTGCCACCGGATCGCTGACATCACTGGCCTTTAGCCTGCCGGACAATGTTCCGGGTGCCCTGCTGCGGCCCCTGCAACTGTTGGCTGCCGAAGGGCTGAATCTGTCTCGGATTGAATCTCGCCCCACCAAAAAAGTGGCCGGAACCTATGTCTTTTTTATCGATATCGAACATCCCCACCTGCCCCATCTGCCTGCCGAGGTCTTGAGTCAACTGGGATCCATTGCCGAAACCCTTAAACATCTGGGCAGCTATCACCTCTTGCCAGTTAGAGAAGATCTCGCTCCTGCTTGCTCCTAACTGAGAAATCTTTACGTTTGCTTACGAAAGCCCAATCTTGGCTCAGCCCCTGAAGCTAGGCTGCATAGGGATCCACGCCGGGATCCGGGGCTTGGTCCACAGGCTATGGCCACCCAACCGACCCAGAAACTGGAGATATCCTGAAGCCAATGGGTCAAGTCTGAGGAAAGTTGGATTGGATACTTTTGAATTTGACGTGGTGATCATTGGCGGTGGCCCCGCCGGATGCTCGTGCGCCCTCTATACGGCCCGTGCCGATCTCAAAACCGTGATCCTCGATAAAAATCCAGCCGTGGGTGCCCTGGCCATCACCCACAAAATTGCTAACTATCCTGGTGTCGCCGGATCCGTCAGTGGGGAAGCGTTGCTGACCACGATGCGCGAGCAGGCGGTTGAGTTTGGGGCCACCTACCAGCGGGCGCAGGTGTTTGGCATTGATGTCAGCGGATCCGTCAAAAAAGTGTATACCCCGGAAGGGATCTTTACAGGCCGTGCCTTGGTCTTGGCCACCGGAGCGATGGGGCGCACCTCCTCGATTCAGGGTGAGGGGGAGTTTTTGGGGCGAGGGGTCAGCTACTGCGCCACCTGTGATGGGGCCTTTTATCGCAATCAAGAGGTGGCGGTGGTGGGTCTCAATCCCGAAGCCGTCGAAGAGGCTCACTTTTTGACCAAATTTGCCTCCAAGGTTCATTGGCTGACCAACAAAGATCCCCAACCCCAGGATCCTCATATTCAGGATCTGTTGGCGGTGCCCTCCGTCAAACATTGGAATCGCACTCGCCTTTTGGCCATTCATGGGGATGATGGTGGCGTTAGCCATGTGTCGCTCAAAACCCGTGGGGAACCGGATCCGGTGGATCTGCATGTCACGGGCGTGTTTGTCTATCAGAGCGGATCCAAGCCAATCACCGATTTTGTGGGGGATCAGGTGGAGCTTAATCCTGATGGCGGTGTCAAAGTGGACGAGATGATGACCACCAGCGTGCCAGGGGTTTGGGCGATCGGGGATATCCGCAACACTCCTTTTAAGCAAGCGGTGGTGGCAGCCGGGGATGGATGCGTAGCCGCGATGTCGATTGATCGCTTTCTCAACAGCCGCAAATCCATCAAGCCTGACTGGGATCACAGCTAGAGGCTTATTGCTGGCTGGAACCAGGTTCAATCCCTTGTCAGGTTTTGGGTATTTTGACCTGAGTCTGAGGCTCAACTTTTGCGGGTTAGCCCCCAGTCCGAGGGATCCAGGGTTTTACTATGGTTGAGTCAGACTCCAGTAAGTGTTATGCAGCTCCCCGATTTCTGGCCTCAAGGCTTTTCATCTCCAGCCAATCCAGCTATGGATCCCGGTGTCGAGCCTCAGCAGACGCAACCGGATCTGACTCCATGGGGATCTTTGGCCCTCAAGCCGCAAGCCTGGGATCCCTTTTGGGCCGCCGGAGTGGCTGGGATTGGGTTGATTGCCCTGATCATGCGGCTGTGGCGTTTGGGGCAGTTTGAGGCACCGGTGTTTGATGAGGTGTATTTCCCGGAGTTTGCCAAAAATTATCTGGATGGCAAGCCTTTTTTTGATGTCCATCCGCCGCTGGGCAAGTACCTGATCACCGTCGGGATCCTGGTGTTTGGGCGCACTGAAATTGGCTATCGGATCATGCCAGCTCTGTTTGGGGCCTTGATGCCTGTTTTAGTGGCGATTGTGGCCTATCAGATCAGTCGCTGGCGGCTGTTTAGTCTGATGGCGGGCGGGTTGATGCTCACAGACGGCCTGTTTTTGGTGGAATCCCGCTATGGGCTGATGAATGTATTTTTGGTGGTGTTTGGGTTTGTGGCCCAGATATTTTTGTTGGAGGGGCTGGCGGCGCAGGGTAAACGGCGGGCCTGGTTGTTTTGCTGCTCCGGGCTGATGCTAGGGGCTTCGATCTCGGTCAAATGGAATGGCCTGTGGTTTGGGGTGATGTTTGCCCTGATCGGCCTGATGGTCTGGGGAATGGCGGGGTTCTGGCGACGGTTTGCCATTGCCTCTGTGACCCTGTTGACGGGATCCGGGCTAGCGGCGATTGCCCAGAGCCAAAATTGGGATCCGGTGGCTAATGCCACTAAGCTGATGCTGAGTCCCGGCTGGTTTGGGCTGGCGGCGGTGATGGCCCTGATGGCTCTGTGGGTGCTCAATAATCGAGATTGGTGGGCCAAAGGGCTGCCCAGGGTGGGGATCCTGGCCCAGATCGCGGGACTGAAATGGTGGCACTATTTGGGCTGCTACACGGCTGTGGCCTTTGGGTTTTATGTGATCCAATGGATCCCCCATTTGATCCAAAATCCTCAAGCGGGGATCCAGTTGGGGTTGAACTCCAGTTTTTTGCCTGATTTGGCCAAGAGCTTTGTGGCGATCAATCGCTCGGTCTTGTACGGCCATACGATTTCGTCGCTGGAGGTCACCGATAGTCAGGCGGTGCATCCCTACTGCTCTTCCAGTCTGCAAAACCTAGCGGCTGGGATCCCGATGTTGCAGGGGATGCTCTCGTCTAAGCTATTTGCGGCAGGAGCCTGGTCTTGGCCAATCATGGGTCGTCCGGTGGGCTACTACTTCTCGACAGCGGGGGGAGCTTGGCGGGGGGTTCATGCGATGGGCAATCCGATCCTGTGGTGGCTGGCCATTGGATCCGTGCTGTGGCTGTCGGTGAGAGGGATCCGCCAATTTCAAGGGATCCCGGCTTATCTGTTGCTGGGGTTTGCGGGCAATTATCTGCCCTGGTTTATCGTCAGTCGCTGCGTGTTTATCTATCACCACATGAGTGCGCTGGCCTTTAGTGTGATGGCCTTGGCCTGGGTGATCGCCACCCTGTTGCAATCGAGTTTAGGCTCGGTGTCAATAGATTACGAAACAGGTCTGGAAACAGGTCATAAAATATCGAGACAGCCCTTCAATCGCAGGTTGGGGATCCTCTGTCTGGTGGCGGTGATCAGTAGTCAATTGTTCTTTCTGCCGGTGTGGTACGGCTTGCCCCTCAGTAGCCACGGGTTTTATCGGCGGATGTGGTTTCGCCCCAATCCGGTGCCGGTGTTTTGCTTTGGCCCGGACGCCTGTGCCAACACTCCCCTCAAGATCCCGGCGATTCCAGGATTGAATTGGGTTTAGCCATGATCGGATCCCGGTTGGTGTAATAATCAGAGCCTGTAGCCCACAAAAGATCATAAGGATCCACGCTGAGATGACTGCTGCTGCTTCTGCTCGTCAGTACACCCTGATCGCGATTGCTGGGGATGGCATCGGCCCAGAGATCATGGCGGTGGGACGGCAGGTGTTGGATGCGGTGGCCCAGCTAGAGGGCTTTGGGATCCGGTGGCAGGCGGCTCTAGCGGGGGGCATTGCCATCGAAAAAACCGGCCAGCCCTTGCCGGAAGATACCCTGTCGATGTGTCGGGCCAGTGATGGGGTCTATCTAGCGGCTGTGGGGGATTTTAAGTACGACACACTGCCGTCAGATCAGCGGCCTGAACGGGCGCTGCTGGGGCTACGGGAGGGTTTAGGACTGTTTGCGAACCTGCGTCCGGTTAAGATTTTTGACCAGTTGGTGGACTCGTCATCCCTCAAAAGAGAGGTGATCGCAGGGATCGACCTGATGGTGGTGCGGGAGCTTACCGGCGGGATTTATTTTGGTAAGCCCAAAGGGATCTTTGAGATTGAGGGGGGAGAGACCATCACCCGTCGCGGGGTCAACACCATGACCTATAGCGAGATGGAGGTGGATCGGATTGCCAAAGTTGCCTTTGAGTTGGCCCAAAAACGGGGGGGCAAAGTCTGCTCCGTGGACAAGGCCAATGTGTTAGAAGTTTCTCAGTTGTGGCGGGATCGGGTGACGGCTGTGGCTCAGGGTTACCCAGATGTGGAACTCAGCCATATGTATGTGGATAATGCCGCCATGCAGTTGGTGCGCTGGCCCAAGCAGTTTGATGTGATCGTCACCGGCAATTTATTTGGGGATATCCTCTCCGATGAGGCGGCGATGTTGACCGGATCCATTGGCATGCTGCCCTCAGCGTCACTGGGATCTGGGGGGCCAGGGGTCTATGAGCCCGTGCATGGATCCGCACCGGATATCGCCGGACAGGATCAGGCCAACCCCATCGCCCAAGTGCTATCGGGGGCCATGATGCTGCGCTACTCCCTCGATCAGCCTCAAGCGGCCACCCGGATCGAACAAGCGGTCGAAAAAGTCTTGGCAGCGGGCTATCGCACCGGAGATATCATGCCTAGAGATACCCTGTCTGCAGAGACTAATGGGATGATCCAGGTGGGCTGTACCGAGATGGGGCAACGGATCCTGGAGGCTCTCTAATTTTCTGCTGATGGTGCCATCACACAAGCGAGGTTATGGGTGAAGGATCCGGTGCAAGTGGGCAACAAAGCTCTATCTCAGCAGGATCGGGCCAAGCTGATGGCGGAGATGGCGGCACCCTATCGCGGTTTACGAAAGTTTATTTATTTGGGGGTGGGGGCTTCTGGCACAATTGGGGCCTTTGTCTTTTTCTTTCGGGTGTTAGCCGGGCGAGATCTGGCCACAGCGGTACCTAGCCTTGCCCTGCAACTGGGTCTGATGGCGGCAGCCTACGGCCTAATGGTGCTCGAAAATCGCGCCCAAACTCGGATCCAAGAGCGTATGACCCGCCGGATCCAAAGCCAGAACAAAAGTCAGAACAAAAGTCAGAATAAAAGCCAGGACAGGCGCCCCAATCCTGATCAAAATCTGGG
>CAZODP010000016.1:41894-43118 GCA_964578595.1 uncultured bacterium | reverse complement strand
ATCCTCGGTAGCTCAGCGGTAGAGCGGTCGACTGTTAATCGATTGGTCGCAAGTTCGAATCTTGCCCGGGGAGTTTAATTGTTTTGACTTCAGCCTTTTGACTTCACAACCTTTTGTTCTCACAATTCGATCTCACAAAAAGGGAAACCTGACACGATCATCTCCGGCCCTGGATCCCTCTGAGCATCTCCCTGTCACTGACTATTCCTGAGATCGGTGGCGGAGGCAGGAATGGATTGGGTTATGCTAGGCCCAAATCACTGGGTCTAAATCAAAGGATTCCAGGCTAGTTTGCTGATTACAACCAGTTTTCGTGATTGAGCAGCTAAAGTGTTAAGCGGGTGAAGCTAAACGATTAGAGCGGCCATGACCTCATCCCCAGAAAGTCAAAAGCCTGATGATGCGGCTCAGCCTGAGTCAGGCTCGGCAGGTGCATCAGAACCGATTGGCCAACTGCTCAAGCGGGCGGGGTTACTCAGTGATGCCCAGATCCAACTGGCCCTGATGGATCAAGGTCATCACAATCTTATGTTTGGGGAGATTTTGGTGATGCGGGGCTGGCTCAAGCCCCAGACCTTGCGATTTTTTTTGGATAACTTTCGCCGTGCTCAAGAGGCCAGCCAACATCAGCCCTTGACGGCTCCGATGCCCCAGATGGCTTCTCCCTCTTCACCGCCGATTGATCCTGTTGCTAGTCCTCAGGCTCCGGTCAACCTGCCCAAGGATCCCGCTCCGGTGCCCACCCTGTCTGCCGAACTCTCAGGTCTACTGGATCCTATCGAAGAGTTTGAACCTTTGGAGGTTTCCACCACGACCCCGGAAGACCTCTCCAAGTATATGACCAGCTCTCCCCATGCCAACCGGATCCCGAAGCGAAACCCTCCCCCCCATACCGCTAACCGCTTCAAAACTAGCCCTAAAACCAACAGTATCAAGATAGATGGCTTCGCCCTTGAAGCCGAAGATGAAGCCCTCGACCTGAGTTTTGAAGAGGGATTGAGTGAGGCCGAATTGCGCGCCATGCTGGACTTGGATTGAGAGTCAGGATCCAGCTTTGGTGAGTAAAGCCTGAACCAAGTTCCATCCCAAAAAAACCACGACCAAAAGCAAAAAAATAAACAAGCCCATACTAAAAATGTCCTGAAAGGTGACACGAGCCGGAGGCTTTTGCCCTGAGTCTTGTGGGTCTGGATTTAACTCTAAATTGTCTGACTCTAATGGATT
>CAZODP010000016.1:36724-41794 GCA_964578595.1 uncultured bacterium | reverse complement strand
ACATAGCTGCGAAGTTCGATCCCCAATCTGCTCTCTCCCTCAGTGATTTATGGCTCAGTGATTTATGGCTCAGTGATTTATGGCTTGATTTTGGTCATGACACGGATCCCAGATGAGCTGATCTGGGGGGGATGTGGAGAACCTTCAGCGTTCTCACTGTATCACTGTCGGCATCCCTGCCTCGGATATGGATTAGGGATATGGATTAGGGGAGCTAGGGGCGGCAAGAGCAATCCAAGATAAACTGATCGGCTGACGGATCCGCCACCAAACGGCCAAATTGCTCGATATTGAGGGGCGGGCTGAAGTAATGCCCTTGAGCCTGATCGCAGCCTAGCCGTTGTAAAACCTGAAGTTGTTCCCTGTGCTCCACCCCACTGGCGGCAATCGACAGGCCAAGGCTATGGCCCATATCGATCATGGCTTTGAGCAGGGCCTGGCTGCGAGGCCACAGATAGGGATCCTGGGTTGAGGCCAAAAAGCTGCGGTCAATCCGCAATTGATCTATGGGTAGATCCCGCAGATAGAGTAATGAAGCATGGCCGCGACCGAAGTTATCCAACGCTAGGTGGACCCCCATCTGGCGCAGGTGGTGCAATTGTTGGATCACCCGTTCTGGATCTGGAATGGCCACCGATTCGGTCAGTTGTAGCTCTAGGCACTGGGGAGGCAAGCCGGTTTGATCTAGGACATCCGTGATCTGTTCCACCAGATTTTGCTGGATAAATTGCCGAAACGACAGATTTACCGCCACCCGCAGTTGTAATGAAGAGGATCTCTGATCCCGCCACTGCTGCCCTTGAGCACAGGCAGTCAACAGCACCCAGTTGCCCAACGGGCCAATCAAACCCGAATCCTCAGCCGCCTTGACCACCTGCATGGGAGACAGACAATCTCCCTGAGGGGTGCGCCAGCGCAACAATGCTTCTGCTGCTGTCATTCGACCGGTATGCAAGTCCACAAGCGGTTGAAAGTAGAGGGTTAGCCCCTCCTCTTGGCTCAGGGCTTGGCGCAGTTGGCTTTCGAGTAGCAGCCACTCTAGGGTATTGGACTCAAAGGCAGGTTGATAGCGCTCGATGTAGCCGTGACCTTGAGCTTTGGCCCGATACATGGCGGTATCCGCCCGTCGCACCAGACTGTCCATATCTTGACCATCTTCGGGGTAGAGACTGATGCCAATGCTACCGGAGATGTGCAGCGAGTGATGGGCCAGTACCATCGGCTCCTGCAATGAGGCCAGGATCCGTTGGGCCACCTGCACCGCCTCCTCCCCACTACTGAGATGGGCCAGCACAAACGTAAACTCATCCCCCCCCATCCGGGCGATCAGGTCATCGGCTCGCACACAGGTCTGGATCCGGCGGGCCACCTGCTGTAACAGTTGATCCCCAATACTGTGCCCTAAGGTGTCATTGATGGTTTTGAAAGAGTCCAGATCCAGAAACAGAACCCCCACCTGAAATCCCTTCTGCTCCGCCTGCTCCAACACCAAGCGCAGATAGTTTTGAAACACCACCCGATTGGGCAACTGAGTCAGCGGATCATAGTGGGCCAAAAAAGCCATCTTGGCTTCCGCCTGCTTGCGGTCGGTGATATTGACAGCAATGCCGATCACTCCTTTGCCATCAGGCAGCGGATCCAGGCGGCACTCATAGGTCTGCCCCCGCGCCGACATCTCATAGGTGACCCGCTGCCCTTGGAGGGCCTGACGATGACTATTGGCCTGCAAAGCCAATGAGGTGGCCGGATCCGGCTGTGGGGTAGGCACCGGGCCAGGCAGCATCGCTGATGGCGAAAACTGCTGGGGGGGCAACAGCTCATTGAGATGAATATCACTGATGTGACGGCCAACCAGAGAGTCCGAGAGACCAAAATTGAGGGGATCCCCACCGCTGATGTGGGTGTAGTGAAGATTTTCATCCACGATCCAGATCACCGCTGGCACATGGCTGAGCATGGTCTGGCGCAATTGTTCACTCTTGCGGAGGGCTTCTTCGGCCCAGCGACGCTTGAGCAATTCCGGTTGCAACGCAGCTTCAGGGGACTCTGGAGGGGGAGACAACGGCAAGGCAGGGCCAGGAGACCTGGGATCTTGACTGGAATATCTGATGGTTGGGGCCAGATCCAGATCCGTTTGCTTGAGCTGAATCTGACGCTGGGCCTCTTGCAACGCCAAAAACAGGCGGCGACTATCCAGAATCTGAAGCAGACTGATCACCGTCACCAACTGCGGGCCACTATAGGTTTGCACACAGAGGGCCGAGCGGCTCTGCTGCATCAGCTCACTGTAGGCCGCCGCCGCCCCTTGACTGGGTTTCAGCACAATCGGGGCCGGACAGAGGCCGGATCCCTGCCCCCACCCCTGGGTCAAAACCTGCCGATCCGACAAAATTGAGCGGGCCTGGGGCGGATCCCCCGGATCTTTGAGAGGATCTTTGAGAGGATCTTTGAGGATCAGCCACCGTTGCCCCGTCTCCACTAGCGTTTGACCCATGACGCGGGGATCCTGGAGGCCTGACAAGGTTGGGGCTTGGGCCAGAGTCACCGCTGCCACCGAAAAAAGCTTGAGCAGATCAGCCACCTGTAATATCTGAAACAATGTGAAGGGGGTGATCACCCCTTGGACTTGGCCGAGCGGATCCAGTACCGGCATGATGCCCCACTGTCCCTGCTGCATCAGGGCGGCGGCGGCCAACGCTCCATTGAGATCGGGTCGCGAGAGGGGATTGTCCGGCTCAATCACCGGGATCCGGCTGATATCCAAAAGGGGTGACGCATCTAGGGTCAGCAGATCGGCAACGGTACAGCATTCTGGATCCAGTCCTGCTGCCAAGGCTCGCAACAGATGCAGAGGACACAGGATCCCGTGCAATTGCTCTTGATCTTTGAGCAGCACTTCCCCCAACAGCCCAACTGCCCCATCACAAGAGATCATCAGCCGTGCCACATCCGCCAAAGGAGTCTGATGGACAACACTTTGGGGGGGAGGCACAAGAGCTGGACTAGACAGGTTCACAAGTGCAATGCCAGAAAGGGGATAAAAATCTCTGCCGATATCCAGATGTTAACGTCTCTCATCACTGGAGAGGACTGCGACCCTCCACCCTCCTATCCTGATCAAATACCCTGGACACGAGTTGAAGGCTGGTTCACGGATCTTAAACCCATTCAAGGGATAAGTTCACAACCGTCGAAAAGTTACGTGTTCTTTTGTAACCATTGCTGCAAGTGAGGGAACAGTTTTTGGTTGGCCATCGGGAAGGCGTAATCTTTGAGCTGATCAGGATGGATCCAACGCACATCGGCACATTGCAGGGGTTGTGCTTCTCCCGCTTGATAGCGACAGATATGGGCGATCAAGGTGATGGTGAAGTGGGTGTATTCGTGCTCGATGGTGGCCAGCTCCGACTCTGTGACCACATCAAGACCAATTTCCTCTTTGACCTCTCGCACCACACACTCAGCCGAGGTTTCTCCCGGCTCAATTTTGCCCCCCGGAAACTCCCACAGTCCTCCTAGCATCGAGGTTTCGAGCCGCTGATCAATCAGCACTGTGTCGCCTAGCACCGGATCGCGGCGAAAGACCACCGCAACCGCGATCACTTTGTGGGGACGCACAGAACCCGGATCCGTCATGGGCAATTGGTGAACCTGACCTTGATTGTAGGCGCAACATCGGCTTTGCCACGGGCAAGTCTGACACTGAGGATCCCGCTTCCGGCAGAGGGTAGCCCCCAGATCCATCAGAGCCTGATTGAAATCACGGGGATGGTGGGGATCCAGCAGGGTTTCTGACCACTGCCAGAGTTGAGGCAATGCCTTGGCGGGCGGGGTCTGCAACCCAAAGAGTCGGGCCAGCACCCGTTTGACATTGCCATCCAAAATGGGCAAGGGCAGATCAAACGCTGCACTGAGGATCCCGCCAGCGGTGGTGCGACCAATGCCGGGTAGGGCCATCACCTGGTCCAGATCTTGGGGAAAGGATCCCTGGTGTTGATCGACTATTTGCTGGGCGGCCCGATGCAAATGGTGAGCGCGGCGATAGTAGCCCAGTCCTTCCCAGAGCTTGAGCACCTGATCTCGGTGGGCTTGAGCCAAGTTAAAGACCGTCGGCAGTGTCTCCAGCCAGCGGCGATAGTAGGGGATCACCGTCTTGACCTGCGTCTGTTGCAACATGATCTCAGAGACCCAAATGGCATAGGGATCCCGCGTTTGTCGCCAGGGCAGATCCCGCCCCTGAGCCAGGTACCAACTGCGCAAATCCTGCCGCAGAACAGCCAGAGAGGGTTCAGTTAGCAAAATAACCGGATCCCAAAGCTTTTTCCCAGGATCCGGCGAGGGCAACGGCTCAGCCACTAGCGTTAAGACTTACTGCCCCACGTAGGCATGATGAAGGGCCAGCCAGACAAGACTGATCACCACAGCCGCCACCACAGATGCAGATAATACCAATGCCAGCGGGCTATCAGCGCCCCTAAAGGTCATCATGCCGCGATTATGATCCACCATCGCTTCCTCACTTGGGGGCAGTGATTAAGTTCTGTTACAAATAGCCCTCCAAAACTTTACCATACAGAGTAGGTTCGAGGGTCAGGATCCCGCGGTTCAAAAAGCTAGATTCAGATGGGATCACCTGGAGAAGTTCAAAGAAGTAGTTCAAAAGAAGCAATTCAAAGGATCCAACCATGACCACCGATGAACGGCTGGCGCGAATTGAAACCGCCATTGAAGGACTAGCCCAGCAGCAGCAAGCCCTGACAGACCAGCAGAAAACCGTACTGACGGCCATAGATCGTATCGGCACTCAATTAGATGCTGAGGTAAGGCGGTGGGATGAGCGGTTTTATCAACTCAGCCGCGATACGTTGGTTTTTACCCGTAACATCGTCACCATTGCTGCTGTAACTGCGGTGCTGATCCCCCTATTGCGGGATGTGACCCCTCTGCTAACCGATGCGATCCAACAGTTGATCTCATCCAATCAGTAATAATCACAGACGGAGTAAAATCACTACCGTCCCTGCTCCAGAAGTCGATGGATCCCTGCCACACATATTTGAGTCGCGACCT
>CAZODP010000016.1:22271-36624 GCA_964578595.1 uncultured bacterium | reverse complement strand
CGTCCCTGCTCCAGAAGTCGATGGATCCCTGCCACACATATTTGAGTCGCGACCTCCAGATCGGCCCGTTTTGTGGAGGCAGGCGGCGGGATCAGCTCCCCAATGTGAACCGTAATCGCCCCAAACGGGTGCGGAGCCTTTTGGCCCTTGGGCCAGATCTGGTAGGTGCCCCAGAGAGCCACCGGCAACAGCGGGATCCCAGTGCGGGCACTGATCAAGGCTGCCCCCAGGTGAGGATCCGGGATGCGGCCATCGGGGGTACGGGTACCATTCAAAAAGATCCCCACCGCCCACCCTTGGCGTAAAGCAGCTTCGGTGGCCTGAATCGCCCCTCGATCAGCGCCTCCTCGCTTGACGGGATAAGCCCCATACAGCCGAATTGCCTGTTTTAAGAGGGGAACCTCAAACAACTCTGCTTTGGCCATGTAGGCCACCGGACGACAGAGGGCATTGGATATCAGCGGCGGATCCAGATGACTGCCGTGGTTACTGATCACAATCACTGGGCCTGACTTGGGCACCTGCTCTACCCCGTACACCCGACCTCGATACAGGATCCGAAAGATTGGATTGACCGCCAGCCACTTAAACAGCCAGTAGGCGATCCAGTCGAGACGGCGATAGGTGAGCTGAGACGTTGGGGACATACCCAATACATACGACCAAAAGGATAGTCGGTGCAACTGTCAATTGGGATCCCGTCAACCGTTACAATAAGTGGGGTTGATGAGTCGATCCAGCATAAATACTTATGACTGTTGATCTGACTTGTGTGGGCCGGCTGATTCGAACTGGCTGGGGCTGCCCCTTTGATCTTGACCTGTTGTTGGCTTGACCTGTTATTAGCACATTCATCGCTGAGAGCGCATCATGGCACTGGCTTCCCAAACTCCGCCTGCGACGCTGACCTTTGCCCCGATTCGGGAGCGGATCCTGGCTTTGGTGCCGGGGGGCATTGGGGATCAGATTTTGTTTTTCCCTACCTTGAATGGTCTGCGACAGCTCTATCCTCAGGCGACAATTGAGGTGATGGTGGAGCCGCGCTCGGCTGGGGCCTATGAGGTCTGTCCATCGGTGGATCGGGTCTTGACATTTCCGTTCAAGGATAATCTCAGCCTTGCGGATCTGAGCGATCTGCTGGGTCGCCTACGGGATCGGCAGTACGACGCGGTGGTGTCGCTGGGACAATCTCGCTTGGTGAAAGTCTTGCTCTGGATGACCGGGATCCCGTCACGGGTGGGCTATGGATCCCAAAGCTGGCCCTGGCTGACGGCGGCGGTGCCCCTCAAAAAAGAGCAGTATGCCGCCTTTATGTATCAGGATTTGTTGCAGGGGTTAGGCCACTCATTCCCCCATACCACCCCGCAGATCCGGCTCAAAAAATCTACCCTGGAGTGGGCTAAGCAAGAACGAGAGCGGTTACTGGGGGATCCTGAGGCGGCTCACGTGGTGCTGCATCCCGGAGCTAGCCAGCTTTCGATCCAAAAGGGGATCCGCAAAATCTATCCAGTGGACAATTGGATCCAGATCGTCGAGGGATTTCGGCAGCAGCGGCCCGAATTGCCGATTGTGCTGATCGCTGGCCCCGAAGATGAGGAGCTGACCGAGACCTTTCGCCAAGCCCTGACTGATCTGCTGATCACACGTCCGGCCCGGGTGGGCCAGTTGGCGGCCCTGATCGCGGGGGCCTCGTTGATGCTCTGCACCGACAGTGCCCCCATGCATCTGGCGGTGGCGACTCAAACTCCGTTGGTGGCTCTGTTTGGCCCTACGGATCCGGCCCATTTGTTGCCCCCAGATGGCCCCTTTAGGCCGGTGCGTTCTGCCGATCAAGCCATCGAGTCCATCACTCCCCAGCAGGTGCTCGATACCATCTTCAAAAACTAAAGCACTCGATCACAAGATCATTCGATCAACGGTTCACCCGGATCCTTCTGGACAGCTTCGCTAAACTAGGATTGATTCTTTCTACTCCTTTTGCGTCTATGTTGGCTCTTTTGCTCTATGCCGTCGCTTTGGTCATGTTGGTGATCGGGATCAGCCTGTGGTTGCAGTCATCACAGACCCCACTGCCCCAAGCGGATGGGGGATCCGATGTGGAAAAACCTCTGGATCCTCAGCAGGTCAGTGTGATCGAGCAGTTGGAGCGGCAGTTCCGCAACAGCCCTTCTCACAATCCTGATAGCTGAAGGATCCGACACCTAATCTGATCCCCAACAAGCATCTTTGCCTACTGTTTAGTGTCCTTTTTTGTGGGGGCGTTTTGTTAGGCTGATCTCAGTTGACTTGATTCCATATCTCCCATGCCTGTGCTGTTTTATGGTTGCCTGATAGTTCTAGTTCTTTGAGTGATTAGTTCTGATTTCGCAGATGAAAGCTCAGACGAAGAATAAACTGGGGGAGTCTATGATGCCATGAAAATTGCCTGCTTTTCCTCTCACACAAGCCCCTGATGATGACGGCTTTCACACTAGATTTAACCCCCCTGAGCACCCTATCGCGAGAGGATTTTATTCGCCTCTGCGCTGCCAATCCTGACCTGAAACTGGAGCGAACTGCCCAAGGAGAATTGATTGTCATGGCTCCCACCGGCGGTGAGACGGGCAATCTCAACTTTGAAGTTGCCGGAGAAGTCTATGTTTGGAATCGGCAAAGCAGGCTGGGTAAGAGTTTTGACTCGTCCACAGGATTTTCGTTGCCGTTGGGGAGCGACCGTTCCCCCGATTTGGCCTGGATCCCCATGCAAACCTGGGAGGCATTGGATCCCATTCTGCGCCAAGGGTTCTTGCCGTTATGTCCCGATTTTGTGGTCGAGATTGTCTCCCCGACGGATTCTTGGATCCGCACCCAAGCCAAGATGCAGGAGTACATGGACAATGGCTGTCGGCTGGGATGGTTGCTGGATCCCAAACTGAAGCGAGTGCTGATCTACCGGCAGGGCCAAGATCCAGAATTATTGGAGGATCCCGAGACCCTCTCAGGAGAAGATGTTCTGCCGGGGTTTATCCTGCGGATTTGGGAGATCTGGTCATCGCCCCAGACCACCTGAGCATCCTCTGGCCATGACCTATCTTTGCGCTATGCGCTGCATCGGCCCTTTCGCAAACTAACCCTTGAAAAGCCCTAGTCAAACGGGATCCATGAAAACAGCAGCGGTCATTTAACATCTAGCTTTTGAGGATCTGGGCAGCCTGGATCCGGTATTGAGGCAGCAGGGGTTTGAGATTCAGCTTTGGGAGGCGGCACGGGATCCTTGGCCTGAGTTGGATCCTCTGGCGGCTGATCTGATGATCATTCTGGGAGGGCCGATTGGGGCGTATGAAGAGGATAGCTACCCTTTTTTGCTCCCAGAGTTAAAGATCATTGAACAACGCCTACAGGCAGATCGCCCCCTGCTGGGCATTTGCTTAGGATCCCAGTTGATGGCACGAGCATTGGGAGCGGCGGTCTATCCCGGTGGCATCAAAGAGATCGGCTGGAAGCCCATTCATCTGACGGCGGCAGGGCAAGGATCCGTTTTGGGTTGTTTGGAGGCGAGTACCCCGGTGTTGCATTGGCATGGAGATACGTTTGATTTGCCCCAAGGATCTATCCATTTAGCCAGCTCAGAACTGTATGAGCCTCAGGCATTTGCCTATGAAAGGTCTGCTTTGGCATTGCAGTTTCATCTGGAGGTGACCCCCGCTGGCCTAGAGCGATGGTACGTGGGCCATGCCTGTGAGATCGCGGCTACGGAGGGGATCTCGGTGGCTCAGTTGCCCCAAGAGACGGCTGAGTATGGTTCCCGATTGGCAAAACAGGCTGAGCAGATTTGGCGAGACTGGTTAGAGACTTTGGGGGAAGGGTAAGTGAGCACAGGTGAGGTACTGTCGATTCAGGTGGGGTTGCCCCAACACTTTGGGATCCCGGATGCCCCAGCCCCAATGGATCGTCCTTGGTCTACCGGCATTTTCAAAGATCCCGTCACTGGCCCCCTCTGGATGGGGTTCACCAACTTGTCAGGAGATGGACAGGCGGATTTAACAAAGCATGGTGGCCCCGAAAAGGCCATCTTGGCCTACGCCGCCAGCCATTACCCCGATTGGCAGCAGCGGTTAGCCAGAGATCTGACCTACGGAGCTTTTGGGGAAAACCTGACGGTTGCCGGCCAGACAGAGCAAACGGTCTGCATTGGGGATATTTACACACTGGGGGAGGCGGTGGTGCAGGTGTCGCAGCCTCGACAGCCCTGCTGGAAACTTTCCCGCCGCTGGCGCATCAAGGATCTGGCTCTGCAAGTGCAGCAATTGGGGCAAACCGGCTGGTATTTTCGGGTGTTGCAGGAGGGGTTTGTGGCAGCGGGTCAGTCTTTGGCCCTACAAGAACGGATCCATCCCGAATGGTCTGTATCGTTGGCCAACGATGTCATGCACCTGCGCCGACAAGAGCCTGAATTGCTACAAACTTTAGCCCACTGCCCTGCCTTGGCCCCCAACTGGCGAGAACGGCTGCAGCGGCGAATACAAGGGATCCCGTCCGATACACGCCCCCGCTTGATGGGGCCAAATGAGTGACTAACCCGTGGGATGTGGGGGTGGTAACACAGGGTGCATCCCTGTCCTCAGCCCTCATTTTCGATACCAGAGTCGTTTAGAATGTGGGGATGACGAACGCTGCTACTTTCTCCCCCAAGACTGGCTCCTTGCCCCCCCCACGAATTGCTGAAATCCATCGCCGCACCGGAGAAACCGATGTCCAGGTCATGGTCAATCTGGACGGCACGGGACAGCACGATATCGCCACTGGGATCCCGTTTTTGGATCACATGCTGGTGCAGCTCTCATCTCATGGGCTGCTGGATTTACAGATCAAGGCCGTTGGGGATCTCCATATCGATGACCACCACACCAATGAAGATGTGGGCATCACGCTGGGGCAAGCCCTGGCCAAAGCCTTGGGGGATCGGCGCGGGATCCAGCGATTTGGGCACTTTTGGGCACCGCTTGACGAAGCCCTGGTGCAGGTGACGCTGGACTTTTCGGGACGGCCCCACCTCAGCTATGGCTTGCAACTGCCCACTGAGCGGATTGGATCCTATGAAACCCAGTTGGTGCGGGAGTTTTTTCAGGCGGTGGTCAATCACGCCCAGCTCACTCTGCATATTCAGCAATCGGCGGGGATCAATGCCCACCATATTGTCGAGGCCACCTTCAAAGCCTTTGCCCGTGCTCTACGGATGGCAACTGAATGGGATCCCCGTCGTCTCAGCCAGATCCCCAGTTCTAAGGGGGTGCTGTAAGATAATCACCAGACATATTAATGATCACCAGACATATTAATTAGGTGCATCCAAAGCAGGAGGAGTAGTGCAGGTCAACCATAGACTTTTGAGCCAGCAGTTATTAGCAGGGATCCTGGTTGCAATCAGTGTCGCCGGGGCAGCTCAGGCCCAAACCCCTGATATCTTTGAGGAAAGCCTTGATATGGCTGAGCTATCCTGTTCAGCTCTTGTCCCATCCGATCAATCAGCAGAGCTAGAAGAAGCGGAGATTGCCGTGATTTTACTTTGGCTGTATGGCTATTTATCTGGTGTCTACAGCAATGATGGACTCAACCTCAACACTTTATTAGACGCTGATGCCTTGGAAGAGTTTGCGGCAGAGGTGGCGGCCATCTGCGAGCAGGATCCCGATGCGCTCGTTTTGGACAGTGTTAAAAAAATTACCCTGATAGAGTAGCCATCTCACTTCAGGCCACAAAGATTTTTTATGAGGGACGTTGCTGATTCTGGGTATGGTCTCGTGGCTGCCCCCCTTGCAGGCTCATACAAAAGTTACCGAATTCATGCCACTGTTCAGCAACGCCTTATGAGGATCCATTTTTGATGACGTTTTAATGACGATCCAGCCTGCAAAAGGCCTCAATCACGCCTAAGGTTTGATTCCTCCCCCCTTGGGACGTGGGAGATCACAAAGAAAGTTATATTACCCTGCTGCTGGCGGCGGGGCTATTGGCGAGACGACTGCGGATCTTAGCTTTGTGCTTGGGGAAGGTTGGACAAAGCGGATCCGGGGCAACAGCAGCTCTGGCCAGCCCCTTGATCACACTGTAACCAACCAGCCCCTGGGTGTTTATTCAAGAGGAATTGATTCAAGAGGATTGATGAGAGGGCTGCCGGGTTAACAGCCAAAGACGGGTGCTTAGCGGTTGGGCTGCGGGGTCAGGCGCAGGTAGGGCTTGACCTCGGTGTAGCCTTTGGGGAACTTGGCTTTGAGCACCTCGGGATCCTTGATGGAGGGGGCAATCACCACATCTTCGCCATCTTTCCAGTCAGCAGGGGTGGCCACACTGTGGTTATCGGTCAGTTGCAGAGAGTCGATCACCCGCAGCAGCTCATCAAAGTTCCGACCCGTGCTGGCGGGATAGGTCAGGGTGAGCCGCAGCTTTTTGTTGGGATCAATGATAAACACCGACCGCACCGTCAAGGGCAAGCCTTCTTGGGTGAGATTGGTCTGATCGAGCATCCCGTAAAGCTGAGAGACAGAGCGATCCGCATCCGCCAAGATTGGGTAGTTGAGGCGGGTGTTTTGGGTCTCTTCGATATCGCTGGTCCAGCCTTTGTGGGATTCCACATCATCAACGCTCAGGGCGATGGTTTTGACCCCGCGCTTGTCAAACTCAGGCTTGAGCTTAGCAACGGTGCCTAACTCGGTGGTGCAAACAGGGGTGTAGTCGGCGGGGTGAGAGAAAAAAATCACCCAACTATCGCCTGCCCAGCTATAAAAATCAATCTCGCCTTCGGTGGATTGCTGGGTAAAGTTGGGGACAGTATCGCCAAGTCGGAGGGTCATGGTTTGCGGCTCCTAAAAGAAAAAATCGATGCAATGCCTTGCTCCTCTATCATGCCATAATCCCCCATAACTCTATCGACTTTTAGAAGATTAAAACTTTGGGATCCTCGCTCGCCCTAAGCCGCCCCTGAGGTGGGGGATCGGCTGCTGTTTTAGGTACGTTGTTGCGGGTGAAAATGGGCTAATCTTAATCCTTAATCAATCATGAAGATTGTTTGCAGCCAATGGTTTACGGCCAATGGTTTGCGGCCACAGCTACGATTGCAGTGACCCTAGAGGGATCCGATGCCTAAGCACATACGCCAACATCCGTTTAACCTGACGCTGGTGGGGTGGGCACTGCTGGGAGCCACCGCCTGTCAGTCACCCCCTCAGGATCCGATGGGGCAAGGGAATGGCGGTCAGCAGCCCACCCCCGTCGAGATGGTGAGGGTAGAAACGGGATCGGTGCGGGATAGCTCTGTCTTTGTGGCCTCACTGGATTCGCGCCAAAGTGCCACCATCAATCCGCAGGTGAGCGGCCAGGTCAGCCAGGTGTTTGTGCGGCTGGGGGATAGTGTCGAGACTGGAACACCCCTTTTTCAAGTGGATCCAGTCCAGCAGCAGGCGGCGATAACCACTCGGATGGCGGCAGTAGAGGTGGCCCAAGCCAATGTGGACAATGCCCGAGCCAATTTGCGGGCGGCTCAGGCGGATCTACTGCGGGCGGAAGCAGATGTGGAGTTTGAACGAGGTCGCCAAGAACGCTACAGTCAGCTTCTGGCAGAGGGGGCTGTCTCGCGGGAGTTTGTGGAGGGTATTGATCGAGACCTGCAGCAAGCAGAGGCAGTACAGGCTGCCCAACAGGAACAGATCCAAGCCTTAGAGGCAGCCCTCACACGGGCCGAACGGGATCTGGATCAGGCGGCAGCCTTGGTCAATGAACAGCAGGTACAACTGGGATTTTTTGAGATTGTGGCTCCCCTCTCTGGCACCGTTGGGGAGGTGCGGGTCAATCCGGGGGACTATGTGACCCCGCAAACGGCTCTGACCACCATCACCCAGAGCCAGACCTTAGAGTTGGCCATCAGTATTCCCCTCGATCGGGCGGCGGAGCTACGGCTGGGCTTGCCAGTAGAGCTGCTGGGTTCTGATGATCAGCCCCTGAGCCAGAGCCAAATCTCGTTTATTGCCCCCGACGTGGATCCGTTCACTCAAGCGGTGGTAGCTCGGGCGGTGTTTGATAATACTCAGGGTCAGCTCCGCCCCTCGCAATTTGTCCGGGTGCGTCTCACTTGGGATCAAACCGAAAGCCCTCTGATTCCAGTCAATGCCGTTACCCGAGTGGCCGGTCAAACCTTTGTCTATGTGGCTGAACCAGGGGAGGGGGGATCCCCAGATGGCCCACCGGCTTTGATCGCTCAGCAACGGCTGGTGCAGCTCGGTCAACTCCAGGACAATCAGTACCAAGTCATATCGGGTCTGGATCCGGGGGAGCAGATTGTGGCCACGGGCCTGCAAAAAATCTTTGACCAGGCTCCGATCATTGATGAACAGGTTTTTCAACAGATGATGCAGCAGATGGGAGGCGGCGAGGGCGGCCCCCCCCCAGAGATGCCACCCGGATCAAACTAACTGGGATCCGATTAGATTGTGAGTTGTTTATCACTTAATTCCACTTAATTCTGTCTATCACTTATTCACTGACTGGGATCCCTGATCTATGTTTAGTAAGGCTTTTATTACCCGACCGATTTTGGCTACGGTTTGCTCCGTGGTGATTTTGATTGTGGGGGCAGTGATCATCCCATCGTTGCCCGTCGATTACTATCCCGAAATTGCACCTCCCGCAGTAACCGTAACGGCTGTCTATCCAGGAGCGAATGCTGAGACTGTTGAGACAGCGGTAACCAATATCTTGGAACAACAGATCAATGGCTTAGAGGGACTGCGATCCTTGGGGTCAGTCAGTAGTGGCAATGGCACCAGTCAGCTTACAGTCAATTTTGAACCCGATCGGGATCTCAATGTTGCGGCAGTTGATGTCCAAAATCGTATTGCCCAAGTCCAATCTCAGCTTCCCGAAGATGTGGTTCGCAATGGTATCACCGTTCAGAAGTCAGGCGATAGTGGCTTTATTCAAGTGCTATCAGTGCAATCTGAAGACGGGCAATATGATGACATTTTTATTAGCAACTATACGGATTTGTTCATCCGAGATTCGCTGCGGCGGGTGCAAGGGGTCAGTGATGTCCAGATTTTTGGGGATCGCAAATATGCCATGCGGATTTGGCTGGATCCTTCGCAACTTGCCAATCGAGGCTTGACCGCTCAGGATGTGGTCAATGCTGTTCGCGAGCAAAATGTACAGGTGTCAGCCGGACAGATTGGCAGCCAGCCCAGTGACCCAGAGCAGCTCTATCAGCTCAATGTGCAAGCCTCAGGCCGTTTGGTGGAGCCAGAAGAATTTGCCGATATTATTTTGCGGGCGGATCCCAGTGGTAGTTTGACTCGGATTGCGGATGTGGGTCGAGTTGAGTTGGGGGCCGAAAATTACGACACATTCTTTCGGATCAACGGCCAGCCTTCAGTCGGCATTGCCATTATCAAACAGCCGGATGCCAATGCTTTGGCGGTTGCGGCAGGCGTCAGGGATACCGTGGCAGAGTTGCGCCGTAATTTCCCCCCTGGATTAGAGGTGGAGATCCCTTATGATGCCACTATTTTTATCGAGCAATCTATCCAAGAGGTGATTATTACCTTATTGCAGTCCGTTGGCTTGGTGGTGGTGGTTTTATTTGTATTTTTGCAGGATTGGCGCGTGACCCTGATCCCCACAATTACCATTCCGGTGGCTTTGATTGGATCCTTTATCTTCATTCGTCTATTTGGTTTTTCGATCAATACATTGACCCTGTTTGGCCTGACACTGGCCACCGGTTTGGTGGTAGATGACACCATTGTGGTGGTGGAAAATATCTCTCGCTACGTTCAAGATCAAGGGAAAAAGCCGATCGAAGGTGCCATTATTGGCATGAGCGAAGTCTTTGCGCCCGTGATTGCCACCACATTGGTTTTATTTGGTCTGTTTGTCCCGGTTGCATTCTTTCCGGGAACCAGTGGCCGGATCTATCAGCAATTTGCCATCACCATCGCTGTGGCTGTGGGTTTGTCTACGTTTAATGCCATTACTTTAGCTCCAGCTCTATCAGCTTTGTTAATTCGGCCCAAACAGGGGGAGATGGTCTTTTTTCTGCGCTGGTTTGATCAGGGCATCGAGCTAATTCGTCGATTTTTTGCAGCCATTCTGAGCCTAGTGGTCAAGCTCAGGATCCTGATTATTGCCTCATTTATCGCCTGCTTGGGGCTGACCTACTGGCTCTTTAGCGCAGTGCCCACAGGATTTGTCCCCGACGAAGATCAAGGCTATCTGATTACTTTTATCCAAGGGCCACCGGGGGTTTCCCTCAACTACACCAATCAGGTCATCGATCAGGCTACAGGCATACTGAGTGAGATCCCGGAGATCGAAAACACCGTCACGATCGGTGGCTTTAGTTTTACGGGGCCATCCCCGGGTAATGGCTTGATTTTTGCCACCCTCAAACCCTGGGATCAGCGTCCGCGCCCTGACCAGTCCGCCCAGGCGATTGTGGGCCAGTTATTTGGGCCGTTTTTGGGCGGGATCAGTCGTTCGTTGGTGATTCCGATCTTGCCACCGGCTATCCAGGGGCTGGGGGTTGCGGGTGGATTTACGATGCAAGTCCAAGATCGTGGGGTCAACGATTTCGGATTGTTAGAACAGACCGCCCAGAGCTTTTTCTTTGCCTCAATGGCACCGCCTCAGCCGGGTCAGCCACCTTTGGGGATCCAACTCAACCCACCCACATTTAGTAGCAATTCCCCTCAGCTACAAGTGCGAGTGGATCGCGACACGGCTCAGCTTTTAGGGATCCCGATTACAGATGTATTTAGCAATCTGCAAACCCTACTGGGGGGCACTTATGTCAATAATTTTGATGCCTTTAATCGCAGCTATCGGGTCTATGTTCAGGCGGATCAACCGTTTCGATCTAGCCCCACTGATATCCCTCAGTTTTATGTGCGATCCCAAGCGAGTGGCGAGCTAATCCCGCTCAGTACCTTAGTGACTATTGAGGAGACCACTGGCCCTAATATCATCAATCACTACAACCTATTCCGTTCAGTAGAACTGCAGGGAAACCCCTTGCCAGGATTCAGTTCTGGGCAGGCATTGCGAGCGATGGAAGGATTAGCCGCTCGACTACTGCCCCAAAATTATGGGTTTGAATGGTCGGGGATCTCGCAAGAAGAAATTGAATCGGGTGGGCAAGCTCCGATTATCTTTGGGCTAGGTCTGCTGTTTGTGTTCTTGGTATTGGCGGCACAATTTGAGAGCTATGTGGATCCTCTGATCATCCTATTGGCGGTACCATTAGCTATCATGGGAGCCTTGGCGGCACAGCTTTTTCGTGGACTTGAAAACGATATTTTCTGCCAAGTTGGGTTGGTGATGCTGATTGGATTGGCCAGCAAAAACTCCATTTTGATTGTGGAATTTGCCAATCAACTGCGGGAGCAGGGGCTATCGATTCGAGATGCTGCTGTCCAAGCCACCGAAACCCGCTTTAGGGCTATTTTGATGACGGCCCTCAGCACTGTTTTAGGGATCCTGCCCTTGGCTTTGGCTCAGGGGGCGGGAGCTGGCAGTCGGCAATCTCTGGGCACTGCGGTGGTGGGGGGGATGCTGGTCTCAACGCTGCTCAGTTTACTGGTGGTGCCAGTGCTATACATGGTTATCAAAGGGATCCAAGAGTGGATTGTGCCTCGCACCCCGGCTGAGGATCCAGATTTGAGGGGTGAATTTGCCTTGGCTGGGGATCTGCCCCTGCTGCCCAAAAGTGATACCGACTTTCTCAATCAGCCGCCCCTTCTGCCCAAAGATTTACCCAAAGATTTAGAGGATCCTGAGCATGACCCGCCAGAGGATCCGGGTTTAGGCTAGATATACACAGACAGACACGACCCATCTTGAGTTAGCACTTTGAAATCTTTCAAATCTTGGTGGCGGCGATGGGAGGGATCCCTTGCGATCCTGCGATATGGCTCCCGAGCGGTGGGATTGGTCTGGCAAACCAGTCATCTGCTCACCCTGGTACTGGGATTTTGCACCCTGATTGCTGGGATCCTGCCTGGGGCCATGGCCTATGTGGGCAAGTTGATTGTCGATGCAGTGGTCAAGGGAGCTGAGTCAGGATCCTGGGCGGATCAGCGATTGGCCTTGGGCTATGTGGCTCTGGAGGCAGCCATTGTGGCTTTGTTGGCGGGATCCCAGCAGGGGTTGGTGGTCTGCCAGTCGCTGTTGCGGGTGTTACTGGGGGAACGGGTCAACGAACTGATCCTCGAAAAAGCCCTCACCCTAGAGCTGCACCACTTTGAAAATGCCGAGATTTATGACAAGATGACCCGCGCTCGACAGGAGGCATCCTCTCGGCCACTGGGATTTGTCATCGGTCTATTTGAATTGACCGAGAAAAGTCTGGCTTTGATCACATTTGCTGGATTATTGGTTGGTTTTTCGGGTTGGATCACGGCGATTTTGATCTTGGCCGCTTTGCCTCCTTTTATTGCCGAAAGTCGCTTTGCGGATGAATCCTTTTTACTGTTTCGGCGGCGGACTCCAGAGACTCGCCAACAGCGATATCTAGAGCATCTGATCGCCCACGAAGACTTTGCCCGCGAGGTCAAGCTCTATCAGTTGGGATCCACTTTTTTGGATCGCTACCGCCAGATTTTTAGACGCCTGTGGGCTGAGGGCCGTGACCTGACCCTGCGCCGAGGAGCTTGGTCTTATGGATTGGGGGTGATCAGCACCCTAACTTTTTATGGGGCCTATGCTTGGATCGTCTGGGATACGATTCGGGGCAGGATTTCTCTGGGAGATATGATCCTCTACATCACTGTTTTTAGGCAGGGCAAAACCACCCTAGCCAGCCTCCTTAGCAATCTCAATACCCTTTTTGAGAGCACCCTATACTTAGGGACTCTCTATGAGTTTTTAGAAGAGCCTATCTCAGAAAAAACCGATGGTGTTACATCTGGATCCCTGCCGAGGGATGGGATCCGATTTGAGGGGGTCACGTTTGTCTATCCTGGTTCCCAAAAGCCTGCGCTCAAAGAGGTCTGGTTGCATCTAAGGCCGGGAGAAAAATTGGCTTTGGTGGGTAAAAACGGATCCGGAAAAACCACCCTGATCAATCTCTTGACCCGAATGTATACCCCCACTCAAGGGCGGATCCGATTGGATGGCACGGATCTTCAAGATTGGGATATTCAGGTTTTGCACCGCCGAATTGGGGTGATCTTTCAGAACTTTGTCCGCTATCAGTTCACGGCGGGCGAGAATATCGGGGTGGGGGATGTGGACTATCTGGAGGACGAATCGAGATGGCACCAGGCGGCTCAAAAAGGGATGGCAGCCTCGATTGTGGAGGCGATGCCGCAGGGGTATCAGACCCCATTGGGTCGCTGGCTCTGGTCCGGGGCGGAGCTGTCGGGGGGGCAATGGCAAAAGATGGCTCTGTCACGGGCGTTTATGCGGCAGCGGGCCGATATTTTGGTGCTCGACGAGCCGACGGCGGCGATGGATGCTGAGGCAGAGGTGGAGATTTTTGAGCGGGTGCGTGCCCTCAGCCCTGAGCAGATGGCGATTTTGATCTCCCATCGCTTTTCGACGGTGCGGATGGCGGATCGGATCCTGGTGATTGAGCATGGGCAGATTGTGGAGCAGGGATCCCATGCCGACTTGCTGGCTCTGGGCGGGCGATATGCTCATCTGTTTGGGCTACAGGCGGCGGGATATCGCTAGTCGAATCTCCACTAAGTAACTGGAGTATCACGGATATACTGGAGGCTAAAACTTGGCTTAAGGATCCGGCAGATTTGGAACTTTCCTGTAAGTGTGAATACGCCCTTTTGGCTCTGCTGGAGCTGACCCAACACTACTCAGCCCAACCCCATGCAGAGGGCCAGGTGTTACAAATCAAAGAGATCGCCGCCCAACAATCGATCCCGGATCGCTATCTCGAACAGCTTTTGGCAACCCTACGCCGTCAAGGGCTGGTCAAAAGCCAGCGGGGGGCCAAGGGGGGATATCTGTTGGCGCGAGCACCGTGGCAGATTACGGTTTTGGATGTGATGCAGGCGATTGAGGGAGAGGATGTCTTGTCCAGCCATCGGCGAGACGGGGATGGCCCGCCCACCCCGGAACAGGAAACCCTGTGGGCGATGTGGCAGGACGTGCAAGCCCTAGTGATCGCCCAGCTCCAAAAAACCAGCCTTCAAGACCTCTATGACCAGCAAGCCCAGCGCAGCCGAGGGGCGATTATGTACTATATCTGAGACGGATTCAGGGCTAATTCCTGCACAGGCTGAAACCGGTTAAAAGGGTCTGGGATCCCTGTTGAGGCTAGGTTCAGAGTCTTTTTGCTCTGGTCTCATCCCCTATGACAGAGCGAGTATGA
>CAZODP010000016.1:18904-22171 GCA_964578595.1 uncultured bacterium | reverse complement strand
ATGAAAGAGTAATTATGAAAGAGCGAGAACCGAAACGACTACTGGTGGATCGGCTCAGGGGCACTAGCCTCTACTTAGTGGGGATGATGGGAGCCGGTAAAAGTACCGTGGGACGGTTTTTGGCTCAGCGACTGGGCTATCAGTTTTTTGATACGGATGCGGTGATTGAACAGGTCACAGGCCAAGGGATCCCGGATATTTTTCAGCAGCAGGGGGAGGCCGCTTTTCGGAGTTTGGAAACTCAGGTTTTGGCGGATCTGTGCCGCTATCCTCGGCTGGTGGTGGCCACCGGTGGCGGCATTGTCCAAACCCCCACCAACTGGGGCTATTTGCAACACGGGGTGGTGATCTGGCTCGACGTGGATCCAGCGATACTCAGACAACGCTTGCCCTCAGCCGATCCCGCCCGCCCCCTGCTCCAGACCCCGGATCCAATCGCCACCCTGACAGAGCTGCTGGATCGGCGGCGACGCTACTATGCCCAAGCGGATGTTCATGTGCGGGTTGAGTCGGCTGTGGCGGTGAGCACGGTTGCAGACTGGGTGGAAGCCCAAGTGATGCGCAGATTGCGGGATCCCAAGTTGCATCCACGGGCAGGGGCCTTGTGACCCTTTAGCCATGACTTTTACCAGACATGAGTTTCGACACCACGCCCCCCGCAGCGATTCGCCCTCTGGACTGGTCTGACCGGGAAGTTGCTATCCAGCTTTTGCTCTTGGCCTTTGACCCGGATCCCATCCTGCGATACTGGGCCGCTGATGCTGACCCCACCCAGGTTTATCGCTGTGTCTTTGAGGCGATCTTGACCTTTTGCCAACCCTATGGGCAGGTTTGGGGGGCCTACCATGCCGATGGATCCCTGCTGGGATTGGCCGCTTGGATCCCCCCCGATGTTGATGCTGATGATGAGCTGGGTTGGCTGAGTGCGGGATTGTATCGCCTGCCCCTCCTGATCTCTCCCCACCGCTGGACTGGCTGGATCCCGATGCTGAGCCTGGGCCAACGGCTCCCTAAACCCGCTTGGTCCCTACAACTGTTGGGGGTGGATCCGCAGGTTCAGGGGCAAGGGATCGGGTCGAGACTGCTACAACCGGTTTTGGCTCGTTCTGACCAGACTGGCATCCCCTGTCATCTGGAAACCTCCACTGAGGGGGCGGTGCGGTTTTATCAGCGGCAAGGGTTTGAAGTCCTCCATCAGCGCACGTTTAAGGATCCGTCCTTGCCCTACTGGACGATGCTGCGGGCGGTTTCCCCCTCAGGTCTACGGGCGACCTCTGTGGATTGATCTACTTTTTGTCCAGCAATTGTATATCCAGTAACTGTGTATCCACTCAATTGGTATCCACTAGGCGCCAACTATCCACCCACCGCATGGGAGCGGATTTGAGGGCTGCCAAGGTTGGGGATCCGGTGCAAAAAGCCGCAATTTTTAGTTCTGCAATCACCGCCCCCAATCCCTCAATCACCCCCTCTGCCCCCACTGTTGCGGCCCGGCCTAATCCTGGAGCCGCCATCCCCACCAGATCGGCCCCCAATCGGATCGCCTTGGCCCCATCCACCCCGGAGCGGATCCCCCCACTGGCAAACACCGGCAACTCCGGCACCGCCTGTCGCACCTCCATCAAACACAGGGCCGTCGGGATCCCCCAACCCGCAAAGTGGTGAGCGATCTGTCGTTGCAGCGGATCCGATTGACGATGGGCCTCCACCTCACTCCAACTGGTACCCCCTGCCCCCGCCACATCCAGTGCTGCCACTCCGCAATCCGCCAGCCGCCGAGCGATGGCCCCACTGATCCCATTGCCCACCTCTTTGATCACCACCGGGATCCCCAGCTCAGTCACCAATTGCTCGATTTTTAAATAGAGATCCCGCCAGTCTCGATCCCCCTGAGGTTGCACCGCCTCTTGTAAGGGATTGAGATGTAGAAACAGCCCGTCCGCCTCGATCATCTCCACCGCCCGCCGCGCCTGCTCCACCCCGTAGCCCTGATTGAGCTGAGCCGCCCCCCAATTGGCAAATAGCAGACTATCGGGAGCCACCTGACGCACCTGATAGGTCCACCCCAAACTCGGATCCTCCAAGGCTGCCCGCTGGGATCCCAGTCCCATGGCAATCCCCAAGGTTTGGGCTGCCTCCGCCAAATGTAGATTGATCTGATGAGCGGCTGGGGTTCCCCCGGTCATACTGCTGATCAGCAGGGGTGCCCGTAGCGATTTGCCCCACAGTTCAGATCCCAAATCCACCTGATCCAAGCTGATCTCAGGTAGAGCACAATGCTCGAAAAAGAACCGCTCAAACCCCGTTGTCACCCCTTTGGATCCCACCGGTTGGGTCAGCACAATATCGAGGTGATCCTGCTTGCGGCTAGCCGTGGATCCAGTCGATCCAGCTGGGGATCCCTGGGGGATAAAGCCAGTTGAGACAGACATACTAAAAAACCATCAGGAATCTCAGTATTGTCCCAGCCCCAAGCCACGGATCCTACCTTCAGCCACAACACTTATTACCCCCGGATCACCCCAATGGGCCTATCACCAAAGCTAGTAAAATCTGAAACATCAGATGCCCAATTCTGGATCCTGATAGATCCGTAACAATTTGTAATCGGATCCTGAGATGGCCATAATGGGGGCATGACCAGCCGATTTCTATCCTCCCTCACCTTTTCCTCCCTCACCTCTTATGGCTCCCTCCTCCCAATCGAGCCGGCTCCAGTCTGGCCAAACGGTGCTGCTGGTGGATGGCTACAACATCCTGATGGCCTGGCCCACTCTCCAAAAAACCGTCCGTGAGTCCACGTTTGATATTGCTCGCCGGGAGCTGCTGGAGGAACTCTCTGGCTATGTGGCCTTTTGGGACTACCAGACGACGGTCATCTTTGATGCCTACAGTCAGCCCACCCCTGTCCATCACGAAAAGTCATTTGCTGGCATTGATATCGTCTACACGGGCTTTGGGGAGACGGCTGACACCTATATCGAACGCACCTGTGCTCAATTGCAGTGGGCAGATTGTCGGGTGCGGGTGGCCACCTCTGATCGGGTTCAGCAACTGGTGGTGGGGGGCTATGATGCCGAGTGGCTGTCGGCAGACCAGCTCCGGGCCGAGGTCCGTCATGCCAAGCAGCAGATTCGCCGCACCCTTCACGCCCGCAAGGTCAAAAAAGAACGGGGGATCCACAGCTTTTTGGATCCGGCCACCCGCGAGCAACTCAACCAATGGCGGATCCAAGGCCGAGATCCCCGGTTGACTTGATCCCCTTAC
>CAZODP010000016.1:14315-18804 GCA_964578595.1 uncultured bacterium | reverse complement strand
CCCTCTTTGCCCTTGCATCTCTGGCAGAGGATCCCTATGCTCAACGGCATGATGCTAGGGAAATCAGGTGAGCAATCTGGAATCAAGCCTGGATCAAATGGATCCGATCAAAGCTCTGGCTCTGCTGCGGGTGGTGATCGCTGCGGCTTGGGCCGATGGTGAGGTTCAGCCTCAAGAGTGGCTGTCACTGCAGAGGTTACTGGGGGCGGTGCAGAGTCACCCTGACACGGATGCCGAGATCGCGTCCCTGTTGTCTGCCCCCATCTCACCCCAACAGTATCGGCAGTACGTTCAGTCTTTTGTGGAGCTGCATCCCTCTGCTCAAGATCGCCGTGTTCTCTACGCTGGGGTCAAACAAATCATCTACGCCGATAACGAAATCTCCCTCGAAGAAGCCTACATCCTCGACCAATTGGGGGCACTAAACCAGATATCCTCCGGATCCGATGTCCTTGAAGATCAGAATGCTCAACTTGCAACCTTGATTCAAGATTTCAAGACCCTGCTGCGCCACTGGATCCAATCGGATTCGGCAGCAGAATAGGGGAATCTGGAACAAGGTATCCCAGTGGAAATCAGCCAATTTCTAACACCTCTGTAACCCTTAGCAAAGCATCCCGAAGCTGATAGGTGGCCCGAGTGATGACTCCCCGCTCCTGAATTCCCACGGAACTGTAAGGGGTTGTCACCATCTCATTGGGCTGAACAAAAGCAGCAATGGACTCTTGAGCTTGGGCATAGGCATCCGCCACCCTTTGGGCCACTGCATCATCTTTTTGACGCACCAAAGGATCAAACGGTTGATATTGGCTGAGGATCCCTTGCCAGTTTTCTCGAAAGATCAGAATGCTTTGATCTGACCAGGTTTCTTTTTCGCTGGAGATTTTCTTGGCCCCAACTTCTGTGGCGAGTGCCACCCTACCCCCAAAGTGCAGCTCACTGTTGAAGCGTTCCTGTTCTTGCAATTGCCCGTTCTTGCAATTGTTGGATCAAAGAGATTGCTAGACTGAAATGCTGTGATCAAGTCTTGTGCCTGTGGAAGCTGATGTTGAGCTTGCTCCTCAAAATAAAACAATCCCTCATTGACCTATTCAGCATAGGGATCCTTAGAACTCAACTCTTGGGTTTGAGCCATCAAAGAAGAGCCTAGTAGTACTCCGCTTCCCACAACTCCAGACATCAACAATTGACGACGATTGATAGATATAATCAGCTCCTTGGGGACGAAATCAACTCAGAAATTCAATCAAGCATTGAGATAGACATTGCTCTGATTTAGATGGCAGAACCCAAGGATCCTTTGTTTAGATCCAACTGGGTAATCACCTGATCTATGGCTGCCCGCAATGTTTCGGCGTTGGGAAACTCTTCACTGTTCGTGATCATCTCGTGCATGACCAAAGCTGCTTCCGCATCAGCTCGGCCAAAAGGATCCAAAGCCGCCAGCCATACACCCCGAATATGCCACTGAGCTGCCAGAGCTGTGTCACCTCCAGCCGCTACCGCTGCATCCAGATCCGCCACCCGATCCAACATCAACAACAAAGCTGCCAGATCCAGAGCGTTGCGAACATCTTGAGCTTCTTGTTCGGGCCATGTTTCTGTCAAGATCACCTCCTGCCCTGTGGCCAATGGCCCTGTGATCAGGCGGGTGGGATGCTCCGGCAATTCAAATCGCTCTGCAATCCGAGTCATCTCCTCATGGAGGGAGTTCTCGCCATCCACCCCATACCAAAATGCGAACAATTCGCTCCAATTTTTGGGGGATCCGTTTTGTAAACTCCAGTTGCCGTTCTCTGGCCCCCGGATGGAGGCCTGTGACCACTCCAGTCGGCACCAGTTCAACATCACCGCCAGGATCCCTGATTGAGCCGCCGAGATGCGAGCGGCATCGGAAAGGGACCGCCGGGATCCGCTGCCCACAAAAGCACCCGTGCCCATCAGAGCCGATGTCATGAATTGGTGCTGAAAGGTGGGATCCAAGCCCATGGCGACCGCCCCCGGCAATGTCCGCTCCATCCGCCCCTGATAGTCATCGGCGAAAAAGGCCAGAGAGTGGGCACTATCTCGCCAGTTGAAGTGCCGACCAAAGGCATATCGGGTCAACGCTGCTTCATAGTCGGGTGGAAAGGAGGACAAAGCCTGGTTGATTTCGGCAATATCGAGGCTGATGCGGTTGTGGGGACGCACATCCGAGGCGGTGGTGAACCCTTCTGCGGAGAGGGCAAAAGCAGGAATCGATGCATCGCGAGTGGTGTCAGCTTCGGCAAACTGACGGGACGAAAGGCTAACTACCGTCCCCAAAGCTAGCGCCCCAGCCAACAAACTCATGCGGGCACCAAGAGGCATTTTGGTCAGAGTCAAGGGCATCTCAGGCATAAGGAGGCTCCACTATTGAGATTTTCTATTGATAGTGTTATCCCACAAGTACAGCTAATTTGCAAGTCAGGTGACGGGATCCGCTCACACACCCACAATCTGGGGGGTGACCAGTTTGGCGATCTCTCGATCAATGAAAAAGATGCCCTGCCCTTCCACCCCGATCAGATCGATCTTGTCTAAGATGCTCTTGAACAAAAATTCCTCTTGATGTTGTTCAGCCACATACCACTGCAAAAATTGCAGCGTCGAATAATCAGGCTCGGTGGTGGCAAGATGTACCAGTTGATTGATCTTCTGAGTGATTAGTTGCTCATTGCGATAGGTTTTTTCAAACAGTTCCCTCAGGGATCCAAAGTCAGCAGCAGGGGTTTCCATTCCCCCCAACAACGAAAGGGATCCCGTCTCATTCATGTAGGTGAGCAGGCGGCGCATGTGCATCATCTCCTCATCCGCATGTTGATTGAGAAAGTTTGCACAGCCATCAAGGGCTTTATGAGCACACCAAGAACTCATTTGTAGATAGAGATGAGATGATTGCATCTCTAGGTTGATTTGTTGGTTGAGGGCATTAACCATAGATTGTGAAAGCATTGATCGCAACTCCTAAGTTATTCGGTCAGACACTCAAAATGTCCTGCAATTGGACACAGGCCGCAGCAATTTTCTCCAAGGTGCCAGGGTTGACGATGCCATAGTAGTCAAAAGCATAGACCTGCTCATTTTTGACCGCTTGCAGTTGATTCCAAAAGGGACGGGAACGGAAATAAGATACCGGATCCTCGGCTTCAGGATTGACCACCAAGATCAGACCGGGATCTGCTGCTAAGATGCTCTCGGCAGATAGGGTGACATACCCGCGAAATTGCCCCTGACTCTGGAGTTGAGCGGTGAGATTGTCGGCCCCAAAGCGGGCTAGCAAATCCCCGGCCCAGCTCTCTCGATTGGGAGAAACAATCGGTTGTGTGCCTGCTAGAAGCAGCGTTTTTTGGCCTGATGAGGATTCTTGACTGGGTAGCAGTTTCGCATAGTCTTCAATCAGGGGATTTGCATCAACAGCCATTTTTGCGGCAATGACTTGGATCGTTTCTTCTAAAGCTGTCCAACTGGTGACATTGGTGAGATAAACCGGGATCCCAAATTCTTCCAATCGTTCAGCCAAAGCATTATGAAACCCGCTGGCTCCAATCACCCAATCCGGGTTGAGGGCGATCAACTGTTCGAGGTTAGGGGCATTCCCTAGTCCTAATGATGTAATGTCCGAAAATCTCGGATCCCCATCTAAAAGACGGTTTGCTGGGATCCCAACCAATTGAGTAGGATCCAGTCTTTCCACAATATCAGCACTCAGAGAGGTAAGAGTCGCAATCTTTTGAGCACCCAAAGACTGAGCATAGGTGGGAACAATCAGACTGCCAAAGGTCAATAGACTGGCTTTGAGAAAAGTTCGGCGTTGAACCTGAGAAAAAGCAACCATGAATGAAACTCCATAAAAACAACGCAATCATCAACTGAGCGAAAAGACAATCGGTACTGTGACCCAAGAAGGAATGGCACTATCTCCCTGGCGGGCAGGGGTAAATTGCCAGCGCTCCACAGCTCTGAGAGCTGATTGATCGAGAGCCGGGAAACCACTGGATTCGACAATTTGAACCTGCTCCACCTGTCCTTGAGCATTTACTCTGGCTCTCAACAGTGTTCGTCCTTGCTGATTCAGTCGCCGTGCCTGGGGAGGATAGTCCGGCGGAGTGTTCTGGCCTGGGATTGGCTGTGCCAACACATCCGGTTGGGGATCCACCATGGCTGTGGTGGGAGGGGGAGGAGATGGCACAGGGGATGCTGCTTCGGGCATAGGGGGAACAGGGGTGGTGTCAGACTCAGTGGATTGACCTACTCCACTGATCAGCGGGGTGAACTGAGGTTTTGGGATCGATGATGGGGAAGATTGCTGAGCTATTGGAGGGGAGGTCAAATTGTTGGGAGCAGGATCTGAGCTAGGAGATGAAACACCTTTTTGAGGCATAGAAGTTGCCACAGGAGTAGAGGCTAGAGCAGGTGGTGGAGTTGCTTCAGGCATTGGGACTGGGGTTGAGGTTTCTGTCGGCGCTGG
>CAZODP010000016.1:7878-14215 GCA_964578595.1 uncultured bacterium | reverse complement strand
TGGGGTCAGGATCGGAGTCGGAGTCGGTGTCGGGGTCGGCGTTGGGGTCGGCGTTGGCACTGGGGTCGGAGTCAGCGTTGGGATCGGAGTCGGTGTCGGGGTTGGCGTTGGTGTCGGGGTCGGCGTTGGTGTTGGTGTCGGTGTTGGTGTTGGTGTCGGGGTCGGTGTTGGTGTCGGCGTTGGTGTTGGTGTCGGGGTCGGATCCAATTGCAATCCATCGTCCATTAAGGCAATTTCTTCAGGCTGATCCAGTGGCTCAGTCACAAGAAGGTCTTCCGGTTCTGGCTCTTTCACCTCCGATACTTCAGGAACTGCCGGTGACTCTAAAAAAGTGAAGGAGATGATCTCTTCTGGCTCCGCCTCGAACCTGTCTTCTGAAATACGGGATCCCCACCAAATCATTAGCCAGATCAATACGAGATGAAAAAGTAGAGAGCCGAGGCTACCCCATCCCAACCGGGATCCTGTTGGATCTTGGTAATGCTGCAATTGAGACAAAGGGATCCCCACTTGTCGGGCCACCGCCAATCGAGTGCAGCAACAGCTCGCCACTAAACTGACCCAAAAGCAACCTAAACTCAGCTCAGCCAGCTTCAGATCTCGCTCCCACAGAGCCAATTCGAGCAAAACCGATCCCCAAGCAAAATAAGCCTGCTCTTGTAACCAAAAATCTGTCTCCAAGTGGAGATAAACCGGCAGAATTGAAGAGAAGGATCCTGTCGGCTGCGAGGATGTCTTAAGCACAAAATTGATTAACATCAAGCTAGCTCAAGCGGAGGTCACTAGAACCGAGTAGAAAAGTTGACTGACACATTTCGCCCTGGCTGAGCAAATCGGTCTGTATTTGGCCCTTGATTCAAATTGCGAGTTTCACTGTATAAAAAGTATTTTTCGTCAAGTAGATTAAAAACCCCAAAGGTGATTTGCCAATTGTCATCAATGTTGTAATAGCCCAACAGATCAAAAACGGTATAGCCACTTGCCAAAAAAGGCACTACAGGTGGAGCGTTAGGATTTCTGGAGGGAGGTATATCTCGCTCAGGATCCCTGGGATCCGCCACTAATGTAGCGATTAACCTTGCTCCCCAAATCGTACTTGGATTGTCGTAGTGTAGTCCCACAACTGCCGTCAATGGCTCGATTGAAATCAAAGGTTTATCATTGGTTAAGTCATCCCCCACCGACCAAGCAATACTTCCATTTAAGCTAAACCCCGTTAAATCGGGCCGGAAGAAATACTGTCCTGTAGCCTCAATACCATAGATGCGGGCACGGCTGATATTTTGACTCTGAAACAATGTGATATCTGGTGGCGGCGGCCCCATGGGCGGCCCGTCTCCAGGCGGCGAAGGCTCGGATCCGACCTCTCGAAAGGCTTCGATAAATTCATCATAGCTATTGTAAAAACCTGTCAAGCTAAATCCTGCCTGTGGATAGATCCCCCGTAACCCCACTTCAAACCCTTGACTGGTTTCTGGCTGCAAATCAGGGTTAGATAGTGTACGATATCTAAAAAACGGACTGGTTAAGTTTGTAAATCCACTGTTGACCTCATTGTATTGAGGGGCACGGAACCCAAGCGCATATTGAGCGGTAAAGGTGAGGTTGGGGTTGGCCTTCCACACCAGTCCGATTTTGGGTGAAATTGCATCTGCTGATAGACTGACAGCTTCGGCACCACTTCTCAAGAAAATCTCATCAGACTCAGGAGTAAGACTATAGGTGTCGTACCGGATCCCAGGAATTAAAGTCAGGGATCCATCGCTAAAGGTGATTTCATCTTGGAGATAGAGGCCAAAGCGAACTGTATCTGAGTCAGGAAAATCTTTGGTGGGAAAGACATCAGGCGGAATGTTTTGGGTGCTTACTCCTGTGAGCAAGTTGGTTTGAACTCGATTTCTAGGACGCTCGTTACGAGTGGTTGACCAATCAGCTCCATAAACTACGCGGTGAGATAGATCTCCTGTCTCAAAGCTACTCTGAAAACGGACATCAATCCCCAGAATGTCGCTAACTAGCTCATTTTCCGTGACTCTTCTGACAGGATTGGGATCCCCCTGTACAGTTATGGTTCGGTTGTCGAGGTTCCTTTCTCGAGTTCGAGCAGGCTGAAAATAGACTTGTGCAGTTGCCAACTCAAAGGCTGGACGATCTGGATTTTCGTAGCGATACTCCAAGCTGAATCGGGTTCTTTCAGTATCAATGGTTTCGCCAAAAAAGCTAACATTGTTCGCTAAATTGCCAGCCGCAAAAGTGGTGTCAGTATTGCGATCAAAGTACTCACCTGTTAAGCGAATGCTATTGAGATCGTTAAAACGATAGACCACTTTGGCAAGTATGTTGTCGCCTGCCCCCTGTTGGGGATCTTGAAAACGATTGTCACCCAAGCTGATGGACTGACGAAAATCACGCCGAGTATACATTAACATCGCTTCCAGATTCCCCTCTCGTCCCGCCAGGGTCAGGGTATTGGTATAGCCTTGGTTAACACTACTGGCCTGGGTGGATAACCCTGTAAATAGAGTCTCGGATCCCAATACATCCTCTGGATCCAGAGTTGTAAATGTCACTACTCCCCCAAGGGCATCACTGCCATAGAGGCTAGAGGCTGGCCCTCGAATAATCTCTGCTGATCGGAGCGTTTCTATCTCAAAATAATCTCGCCCCAAGGTGAACGGCCCAAAACTAAATCGCTCAGGCTGCCGGATCCCGTCCACCTGAATGAGCACTCGATTGGCTTCAAGACCTCGGATATTAAAATCCTGAAATCCGTATTGAGGACTCTCCCGCACCGAAACCCCCGGCTCATAACGCACCAGATCTTGAATGTTTTGGACGAGATTTTGCCGTAGTTGCTCCCGCTCAATGACTGAAATAGTTGCTGAGGATTCTGCCAGAGAACGAGCGGTGCGGGTGCCAGTCACTGTCACTTGTTGCAGATTAAAAGTTGGGATCTCAGACTCTCTCAGTATTCGCAGTTCAGCCTGGATCCGGTCAATTTCGATCTGATCCCCTCGCTGTCTTGCGGCCTCTAATTTTTCTTCTAGCTCTTTGATCTGATCCTCAAGAGTCATTACTGCAGTGGTATTTTGGGCCACGGCTAATCCTGCGGCTGAGGTTTGAGACTCGGCGATTTCACGGACAGTTTGAATTGTTTCTGCATGGGCTAGGGATCCCCCTTGGGATAGCATCACGAGGCTCAATAATAGATTGAACTTACTTCTCATCAGACTCGCTCACAAAGCTAAAGAACTGGACTGAATAGTGACATCAATGCTACGAAGTGCACAGATTTGGAGGCCAACAGGGGTATGAATGAGTTCAGCCTCTAGGCCAAATACCTGTTGTAATAACGAGGAGGTAAGCACCTGCTCAGGGGATCCCCGCGCCACCAGAGATCCCTCTTGTAAAAGAGCGATGGTTTCGCTAAATCTGGCCGCCAAATTGAGATCGTGAAGCACGGTGATTAGGGCCAACCCCTGCTCTCGATTAAGGCGCTTGAGCAGTTCGAGCAGCTCGAGCTGGTAGCGCAAATCTAAAAAGGTAGTTGGCTCATCCAAGACCAAAATTTTGGGATTCTGAGCCAATGCCAGAGCCAAAAAGGCCCGCTGCCGCTCCCCACCTGAGAGAGTTTCCACCCGACGATGGGCCAGCGAAATTAACCCGGTTTGCTCCAAAGCCAAATCAACAAAACCTTGCTGAATGGGATCCAGTTGCCATTGCCACCAGGGTTGATGGGGGGATCGTCCTAGACTCACCAGTTGCCGTACTGAAATCCCCTCCGGGATCCTCTGGGTCTGGGGCACCATCGCCACCTGTCGAGCAATTTGATCTGTTTTTTGGTCAGCTAATGGCTGTCCCTCCAGCACCACGTGCCCCGATTGAGGGGTCAAGATTCGACAGAGCAACCGCAACAGCGTAGACTTGCCCGATCCATTTGCCCCCACCAAACTGAGCCATTCCCCTTGTTGGATCGAGATAGAAAGCCCAGCAATCACCATTCGGGATCCATAGCCCCCTGAGAGATTAACTGCCTCTAAGATCCGCTTGCGCATGATCAAACCCGCCCCCGCTGATACAAGAGCCAGCCAAAGAACGGTGCCCCCATCAGAGCTGTCACCACCCCCACGGGCAATTCCACCGATCCCAGTCGAGCCAACACATCAGCCGATCCCAGCAACACAGCCCCCGCCATCGCAGATAACGGCAGCACCCAACGCTGATCGGATCCCACCCCCTGCCGCACGATATGGGGCACCACCAACCCCACAAACCCGATCAGGCCGCTGACGCTCACCGCCGCCCCCGCCAACAGAGCCGCGATCAGACCAATGGCCAGCCGGGTTCGGGCCAACGGGATGCCCAAGCTCACGGCCATTTCTTCTCCGAGTCCCAAAAGGTTGAGGGATCGGGCCTGACTCCAGCCCAGTCCCAGCCCCAGCAGGATGTAAAGACCAACACTTTGAACTTCAGGCCAACCCCGCCCACTCAAGCTGCCAATCAGCCAAGTCAGGGCCACCTGCACCCGGTCATCTGCCATCAGCAACAGGGTGGAACTCACTGCCCCAAACAGGGCACTCACCGCCACTCCGGCCAAAATTAACCGCTCTACCCCCAGCCCCGTCCGCGTGCGGGCCAACCCAAACACCAATGCTGTTGTGGCCAGCCCCCCCAGCCAAGCCGCCATCGGCACCAACCCCGTCCAAGCTCCCAGAGTCAAGATCCCAACTGCCGCTAACCCCGCCCCTGCCGAAATGCCCAGCAAATAAGGATCCGCCAGCCCATTGCCCAACATCCCCTGCAACAGAGCACCTGCCATCCCCAAAGCCGCCCCCACCAAAAGCGACAGCAAAGCCCGTGGCATACGCAGATCCCAGAGAATCGTCTGGGTAATCGGATCCCCTTGCCTCCAGAAGGCGGCCCACACTTGACCTGGCTCCAGCCGTACCGCCCCCAGTGACACCGATGCTCCCAATACTAAAATGAGACCTATTCCCAAAAGTAAAGCCAGTGGCCCACCTTTTTGAGAGTCCCATTGTTGTTCAGAATAATTCTTGATAGATGATGAGAAATCCAATTTCATGAGCAGCAAAGCCATCAATCCACTTGCACCTATTAGAGCCAAACTAGAACAGACAGAGCAAACTTGATCCCAAAATCAAGGCCCCCAGCTCCTAATCAGACATAGCAGCTTAATGAGAATCAGTCTAAACTTGCTTTGTAAGTCTATCAGTCTTCACCCTGTCTTGCAACTAACTATTCTCAATAACGAAAGGATTTGCCAATGAATGCGCGCCTAAAGGGATCCCTGCGTCTAGGGGGGGCAGCGATAGTGCTGTTGGGAGTGACCCTAGTGGTGAACCGTCTGGGGGTGGAGCGAATCCGGGACTCTGTGGAGCAGATGGGGGCATGGGCACCGATGGGGATCCTGGGCCTGCGAGGGATCAGCATTGTGTTCCCAGCGATTCCCAGCACGGTTTATTCACTGTTGGCCGGTGCGCTATTGGGGTTTGGCCCTGGTCTGGGGGTGGTTGTGATGGCAGATCTATTGGCCTGTCCCCTCAATTTTTGGATCGCGCGTCGGTTTGGGCGGCAGGCTGTGGTGCGGTTGGTGGGGCAAGGCTGGATCCATCAAGTGGATCGCCTCAGTCAACGTCACTTAGAAAACAATACCTATTTGATGACGGCCTTGCTGATGACGGGGCTATTCGACTTTGTCTGCTATGCCGTCGGCTTGACCCAAACCCCTTGGCGTAAGTTTCTTCCCGCCCTCCTGCTCAGTGTCGGCTTATCGGATCCACCGGTGGTGGCCATCGGAGCTGGGATCTTCTCTGGGGGCTATCTACTATTGGGGGTGGCTTTAATAGGAGTATTTCTTCTTTCTATCATCACCGGCTGGGCCAATCGCCGCCGGGATCCGGAGCCAGAGTCTGAGCCAGCCCAGAAAGCTCTCAAGCTGGCTGCAACAGAGGATCCAGCCCTTGATTCCACCGCAGAAACCTCAACTCAGAAAACCGATCACTAAAAGTACTTGCAAATTAATCTCATTAGCGGTAGGGTAATTAGCAACTGGCTTACTGCTAGTTAGTTTTGATAAGGCTGCTCGATTTCCATTGGCGTACTGGGCTGGCAGGGCTGGATCCCAGATTTGCTGGCCTTTTTTCATGCGTCCTGTGGCAGCGTCACGGCATTCAGGTATGACGATGCTCAACCAACACTTGAGCCAGACATCCATACCTTCTCGGCCAACAAGCCATTTGGATCCAGACAGGTCACCCCCCATCGAGGCTGCCGAGTCAAGAACACTTTATTTTGATTTTGCTTGTTTTGATTTTGC
>CAZODP010000016.1:0-7778 GCA_964578595.1 uncultured bacterium | reverse complement strand
TTTTGATTTTGCTTGTTTTGATTTTGCATTTCATCAGGAGTTGGCAACGATGGCAAAAATTGGACTATTCTTCGGCACCCAGACTGGGAATACCGAAACGGCTGCTGAGATGATCCAGGCACAACTGGGAGACGATCAGGTGGATTTGCACGATATTGGTGAAGCAACTCTTGAGGACTTACAGGCTTATGACTGTTTGATCATAGGCTGTCCCACTTGGAATATCGGTGAGTTGCAAGGGGACTGGGATGGCTTTTCTCCCAACCTGGATGAGATTGATTTTTCCGGCAAAAAAGTGGCTTACTTTGGGGTGGGAGATCAGTTTGGCTACCCCGATAACTACCTAGATGCCATCGGGATCCTAGAGGAAAAGATCTCTGAACGAGGTGGTATCACAGTGGGTCAATGGCCTACCGAGGGTTATGAGTTTACAGAGTCTAAGGCTTTGAAGAATGGCAAGTTTGTGGGATTAGGACTGGATGAAGATAACCAACCTGAATTGACTGAGAGCCGGATCCAGCAGTGGGTTGCTCAGATCAAACCTGCTTTTGGCCTCTGAGGTTCTGAGCAGTTTTCTTTAGCTGTAACTGAGGGTCTACCTGATTTAATTTGCATTTGCAATGAAGTGGGTTTTGCTGATTTTTATCTGAAAGGAGATTTGTATGCAGACCTATGCTCAGACCGATGTGAGCTATGACTGGTATGCAGGCAATGCACGCTTTGCAAACCTGTCTGGACTGTTTATTGCTGCTCACGTGGCTCAAGCTGCGCTAACAACGTTGTGGGCTGGCTCTTTTACCTGGTTCGAGATTTCCCGCTACGATTCTTCTGTTCCCATGGGGGAGCAAGGGTTAATTCTTTTGCCTCATCTGGCCACATTAGGCTTTGGAGTTGGGGAAGGTGGATCCATTGTGGATACTTACCCTTATTTTGTGATTGGAGCCTTGCATTTAATCTCCAGTGCTGTTCTGGGGGCCGGTGCTCTCTTTCACGCCATCAAGGGGCCTGCTAACCTCAAAGATGCTGAGGGACAAGCCAAAAGATTTCACTTTGAATGGAGCGATCCGGCTCAATTGGGTCTAATTTTGGGGCACCATCTCTTATTTTTGGGGGCAGGCGCACTGCTCTTGGTTGGTAAAGCCATGTATTGGGGAGGACTCTATGATTCAACTCAACAGGTGGTACGCACAGTGAACCCCACTTTGGATCCAATGGTGATCTACGGTTATCAAACTCACTTCGTCAGTATTACCAGCCTAGAGGATTTAGTGGGGGGGCACATTTATGTTGGGATCCTGTTATTGGCTGGCGGGATTTGGCATATCGTAACTCCACCCTTGCCCTGGGCTAGACGGGTACTCACCTTCTCTGGAGAGGCTATTTTGTCCTATTCTTTGGGAGGAATTGCCTTGGCTGGATTTGTGGCGTCTTACTTTTGTGCAGTCAATACCTTGGCCTATCCACCTGAGTTTTATGGGCCTCCTTTAGAGGTCAAATTAGGTGTTGCTCCCTACTTTGCAGACACCATTCGTCTGCCTTTAGATATTCATACGGCTAGAGCATGGTTAGCCAATGCTCACTTTTACTTGGCCTTTTTCTTTTTGCAAGGCCATCTGTGGCACGCTTTGCGAGCTATGGGATTTGACTTTAAGCGCGTATCCAAAGCCCTGAATACTGTCGGATCCACCTCAGCCACATCTTAGAGTAGACAAGTTGGTGATCTTTTTGATTACAAAAGAGTCAATAGCCTGTAGTCATACCAGATAGCTACAGGCTTTCATCTTTTTATCTGGAAATTATTGCTTGTGCCAACCATTGTTCATGCTAAAGACACAAGGGCAGTATCGATGAAAAATCTTTCCAATCCCAGTGCTCTCTTTGTAGGAGTATCTCAGGGGCTTCAGTACTTAAATCTACCTTTGTCAAGGATCCTGTCTCGCCACACCACGATGGCCTGTTGGGATTATCATCAAGAGCTGGATGATTCCTGTGATCTTGAAACTCCCATCACTTTGCTCTACGACTATCTGAAAAATCGCTCAGAATCCATTCATTTAATCGGGCATGGAATCGGCGGGGTGATCAGTCAAATCTTTGCACACCGTTATCCAGAACGGATCCGAACTTTGACACTCTTGGCCGTTTCACCTCAGCCGGGACTAACTTGGCATACCCACTACTATATTCAAAGAAAGCTGATCCCTTGCGAGCGTTCTAAGCTGCTGCTCCATTCAGCCAAAACGTTGGCAGGCCGACACCTTTGTCAGTCTCAGCTCCAAAGACTGGCAGCAGGACTGGCTATGGATTTAGACTCATCTCCTATTCCCCATTCTTTGCTCAATATCACAGTTCTACCCGAGATAACTTTGACTGTTCCCACTTTGATTGGTTTGGACACTCGTGATCCAGTTGTGGATCCAACCTTTCAAGCAATGTGGTCCAAATCCCTCAGACCCATAGATGCAATGTGGTCAATCTCAACAGGATCCCATTTTTTTCACTATTTTTCTCCCCAACCTCTAGCAGATCAAATCACAGCTTTTTGGCATAGTCATGAAAACCGTTCGCAGTTTACGCTTGCGCCTCCAGGTGTCGGCCTCCATGCCTACAGCGTTTCTGAGCTGAGAGGGTGACAGGAAGGTAAAAAGGGAGTCAGCGTCCAGGGGTTGCAGACATAAGACAAAACAGGATAGACCGATGAGAGCCGACCCCAAACCCAATCTGTTGGCCTAATCCCATCAGACTCACCGCCAAAGTCAACTGTCCCCCCAGGACTTGGCTAAACAGTGGCACGAATTCGGCAACTTTTGTGTGTGCCTGCTGGTGGTTCACCCACTGGGCCATACCCAGAATCAAGGACGAATCAAGGACGCCCAAAAGCTCCCCCAGGTTCGACCCAGGGAAGCAGAGGATAGCATCATTGCCACAGGAGATGACGACGAGAGGTGAAGCCTATGAAGCAACAGCCGCTGCCGAACGACGCTTACGACTCCGAGCTGGCGACGTGGCCTCAGCACTTGCCCCTTCCTCTTCAGGGCGGGATCCTTTGACCTTTCTTTCGGTCTCTGGGTGCTGGAGCATCACCACCACACTGGGTTTGCCTTGAAATTGCTCACGGGCGAGGCGGCGGATAATTTTCTCCAATTCCACCCGAATCCCTGTCCAGTCAATATCCACCTCTCCCTGTTCTAAATGACGGGCAAAAGTGGGCCAGATATCCCGTAGGGTCTGCCCCAAGGATCCTTTGACGGTGCGCTGTAACGAATCAATCCGACTGGCCAATCCCACCCCTTGCACCTGAGGTTGATTGAGCAGGGATCCAGTCGCGTCTACACTAACCGCCACCACTACCATGCCCTCGCTAGCAATTTGCTGCCGTTCTTCCATCACGCGATTGAGTACCAGACCCTGGCGAGAGTTGTCCAGCATCTGGATCCCGGAGGGGACTTTTTCCTCAGCCACCCGAATGCTGTCGGGGGTAACCTCCACCACGTTGCCATTGTCGATAATGACGATATTTTCTTCGGGGATCCCTAACCCCATCGCCGTTTTGGCGTGCTCCCTTAGCATCCGGTACTCGCCGTGGGTGGGCACAAAAAACTTGGGCTTGGTGAGAGACAGCATCAGCCGTTGCTCGTCTTGGCAGCCATGCCCCGACACATGGAGCAATCCCCTGGTTTTGCCATAGACCACATGGGCACCCTTGCGCATCAGCTCATCCACCACGGCAGTTACCGCCAGGGTGTTGCCTGGGATCGGGTTGGCCGAAAAGATGACCGTATCTCCCTTCTTGATCTTGACCTGGGGGTGAGCATCCTTGGCGATCCGAGTCATGGCAGCTAGCGGCTCACCTTGGGATCCGGTGCAGAGAATAATCACCTGATTGTCGGGCAACTGGTTGACCACATGCATCGGCTGCAATGTCTCGTCCTTGCAACGGATGTAACCCAACTGACGGGCATGAGCCACCACATTCAACATCGACCGCCCCAACAACGACACCACCCGGCCCTGCTGCTCCGCAATCTGCAAAATTACATTAACCCGGTGTACGGATGAGGCAAATGTGGTTACCAATGCCCGCCCCGGTGCTTGGGCAATGGCTTTGGTCAAGGCAGGGATCACAGCACTCTCAGAAGGGGTATGCCCCGGCACCTCAGCATTGGTGGAGTCACTGATCAAGCAAAGCACACCTTTTTCGCCATGTTCTGCCAGCCGCTGCAGATCAAAATACTCTCCATCCACCGGCGTGTAGTCAATTTTGAAGTCTCCCGTTTGGATGATCACCCCAGCAGGTGTATGCAGCGCAATCGTGAAACTATCGGCAAACGAGTGGGTATTGCGGATAAACTCTGCAAAAAAGTTCTTACCCAAGGGCACAATTTGGCGCGGCTCCACTGTCTGCAATTGGGTGCGATTCAGCATTCCTGCTTCTTTGAGTTTTTCCTTGAGCAGGGCTAGAGCCAATTTTGGTCCGTAGATAATTGGAATATCAAATTCTCGCAAATGGTAGGGGATCCCGCCAATGTGATCCTCATGGCCGTGGGTGACGATCATGCCACGGATCTTGTCCCGATTTTGCTTGAGATAGGTGACATCAGGCAGCACGATATTGACCCCGTGCATACCAGATGAAGGAAATCCTAGCCCTGCATCCAGCAGAACAATGTCATCTTCGTAGCGAAAGACCCAAGTATTTTTACCAATCTCCTGCTCTCCCCCCAGAGGGATCATCTGCACAGGAGAAACGGTATTGGATTGAGATGTCATGCTCTTAGAGCTTGCCATAGACAAAAAGCCTCATCAAAGGTAAGTGAACAGTGAAAACTGGAAAAGGGGCAAACGTTAGTCAATCAAGTCAGCCAATGACAACGTCGTTACAACTCTGAAAAACCAACTGTGATGGCTAGAGATGTTTGTATAGTTCATAAAAGTCTTAAAGACCAACAATAAAGAGTATCAAATCTAATGCGTATAAAAGTCCAACTATTGAACTGCACAAGGCGTCAGCTATCAAGCCCCCTACAAGAATAGAACCTCTCCCCTCTCCTATTAAAACTTCGTAAGAAACCCAGAGTGCGCTGTGTGTCTGAAAGTAGCGAAGCCTCAACAGATCCGATGATGCCTATACAGACTCCAGAACAGTTGACTGAATCGTCTCCCTCTCACTCTCCAAAAGTCCCAGCTCAGACAGTACATCTTCCAAATCATCAACCTTGCCTTGTGCCATCGAAATCAACGGAGGACGAACTGACCCTACTTTCCAACCCTGCAGACTCAATGCCGCCTTCACTGGAATAGGATTGGTCTCAACAAACAGTACTTTAAAGAGTGGAAAAAGATTTAGGTGGATCCGGGTTGCTGTTTGTGGATCCCCCTGCTTGAATGCCCTAATCATAGCCTGGATTTGGATTCCCACCAGGTGACTGGCTACGCTGACAACCCCTTGGGATCCCAACGCTAGCATGGGTAGGGTCAAAGAGTCATCCCCGGCATAGATGCCAAAGTCTGTGGGCGCGTGGTGTCGAATGGCTGACACCGCATCCATGCTGCCACTGGCTTCCTTGATGGCCACAATGCTGGGCACCTGAGCCAACTGTACTACGGTTTCGGGGAGTAGATTGGCACCTGTCCGCCCTGGAATGTTGTAGAGCAAGATCGGTAGGTCACTGCAGGCCGCAATGTCGGCAAAATGCTTGTAAAGACCAGCTTGAGAGGGCTTATTGTAGTAAGGAACCACCTGAAGGGATCCATCCAAGCCTAATCTTGCGGCCTTGCGAGTCGCCTCGATTGCCTCGCGGGTGGAGTTGGATCCTGTGCCCGCTATCACTTTAGCCTTGCCCGCCACAGCATCCCGCACCACCTGAAATAACTCGTACTCTTCATCCCAAGTTAGAGTCGGAGATTCACCCGTGGTACCGCAGATCACCAGAGCATCAGATCCATGGTCTGCCAAATGAGCCGCTAGCCGCGCTGCCTCATCAAAATCTACATCCCCATTCTCGGTGAACGGGGTGATCATTGCCGTTAAGACGGATCCGAAGTTCACAAAATCACCACCACCCTAATTACCACCACCCAATCAACTTCAACAGCCCAAGGCTAGGTGTACTCAGCCTGATTGAATCCATAGGTTCGTTCAATTTAACTAAAAACCACCTGCAAATCAGAAGGGATCCAGAATGCCTACTAGCTATCCGGTGACTATCAGGATCCCTCACTCGGAACCTAATTAATGCACTCTTAGAACAGGCCCAAAGTTACCCACTTATCCAGTGGCAAAGTGGCCCCAATTCCCAAATAGATGGTTACCACTGTCCCAAACAAAAAGACAGTAGTGGCCACAGGACGACGCAAGGGATTTTGAAACTTATTAACATTCTCAATGAAGGGCACAAACAGCAGTAGAGCCGGAATCGAGGACATCAGAGCGATCCCCAACAACTTATTGGGGGCAATCCGCAACAGATGGAAAGCAGGATACAAGTACCACTCCGGCAAGATCTCCAGCGGGGTGGCAAACGGATCCGCCGCTTCTCCTACGCCCGAGGGATCCAACACCGCCAGAGCCACAGTCATGGCAATAGTGCCCAAGATCACCACTGGAAACATGAACAATAAGTCATTTGGCCAGGCAGGCTCGCCATAGGTCATGTGACCCATATTTTTACTGAGCTTAGCGACCACTTTGGGATTATCGAGGTCAACTTTGCGGGTGATGGCTTCGCGGGCAATGGCTTCTTTAGAAACAGTCATGCGAGACTCCTTATCTTGTCAATATCTTATCAATCTGTCTGCGAGGATTATTGGCTCTGAGGATGACTCAAAATCAGGTCTACAGATTACAAAGGATCACTTCACTTAGAGAGGACCAGAGATACCTTGACGGCGGATCATCAGGAAGTGCATCAACATAAAAACCGCAATCAACCAAGGCAGGACAAAGGTGTGAAGGCTGTAGAAGCGAGTTAATGTGGCTTGACCAACGCTCTCACCGCCCCGAATTAACTCCACCAAGAGATCGCCCACAACGGGAATGGCACTGGGCACCCCAGAAACAATTTTGACAGCCCAGTATCCCACCTGATCCCAAGGGAGAGAGTAGCCAGTCACACCAAACGAGACGGTGAGTACCGCCAGCACCACACCCGTCACCCAAGTCAGCTCACGGGGCTTTTTGAATCCGCCGGTCAGGTAGACCCGGAATGTGTGCAGGATCATCACCAGCACCATCATGGAGGCACTCCAGCGGTGGATGGAGCGGATCAGCCAGCCAAAATTGACCTGTGTCATCAGGTAGCTGACTGAATCAAACGCCTCAGCCACTGTAGGCCGGTAGTAAAAAGTCATGGCGAAGCCAGTGGCAAACTGGATCAGGAAGCACACCAGTGTGATCCCGCCAAGGCAGTAGAAAATGTTGACGTGAGGGGGAATGAACTTGCCCGTGGCGTCATCCACAAATGGGGTGACTTCAAGCCGCTCATCTAGCCAGTCGTATACTCTGCTCATAAGGCCGTAATCTCAATGAGAACTCGATAGAAGACTGAAAACCGATAATTTCTTCAAGCAATGTAACACGGATCCCTGAGTCTGCTCAGGCTTGGGGGCGGAATTAAGCCCAGGGCTTCACAAAACGATACTCCGGCTCCAGGTGGGCTGCCCCCGAGTCCTCAAGAGCAGATTCTTATGTAATCAAGAAGCAAAAATTAAGCATTGATTAAACATTAAAACGGAACAGCATCACATCCCCCTCCTGAACCACATACTCTTTGCCCTCA
>CAZODP010000015.1:21871-43685 GCA_964578595.1 uncultured bacterium | reverse complement strand
CAGAGAAATCGGTTTCTTATTATACCTTGCACACCAAGATGTCAGGAGAGCCGATAAAGGCTACATCTCTAATATAGGCCGTGTTGCTTATTTACGCAAAGGGCTGTAGAGAACCAAAGTCAAGACTGTTTTGGACGCTGAGGATCCTATTTTCGTTCCCGGCGATGGGGCAGGATCCGGATTTTGGGATGCTGGGATCAGGCTGGTACATTAGGAGGGTAGAGCGGGCAGAATCCAGCATGGATGGGATCAGCATAGATAGGATAGGCGAAGGTCGCAAGCGGGCCATCATTGAGGCGGTGACCCCCGAAGTGGACGGCGGACGCTATCCCATCAAGCGCACAGTCGGGGAAGCGGTGCTGGTGGAGGCGGATATTTTTGGGGATGGCCACGATCAGCTCTCGGCTGTGATTCTCCACAAGGAACTGGGATCCGACCGTTGGAGCGAGGCCCCTCTCACGCTTCAGATCAATGATCGCTGGCGGGGGGAGTTTGTGGTCAGTGGTCTGGGATCCCATGTCTACACGGTGCAGGCGTGGGTGGATCATTTCAAAACCTGGCAAAAAGACCTGCGCAAGCGGGTGGAGGCGGGTCAAGAGGTCAGCGTTGATCTGTTGATTGGGGCCGAGCTGGTGGCGGCGGCGGCGGATCAGCACAGTGGCGATGTGGCCAGCAAATTGCAGCAGTTTGCCCAAAGCCTGCGCTCAGACGGAGATCTAGGGATCCGGGAGGGGCTGTCGGCGGATCTGGCTCGACTGATGGAGCAGCATGGGCCTCGGCCCTATGTCACCACCTACGAGCATGAACTCAGGGTAACGGTGGATCGGGAGCGGGCCCGATTTAGCAGTTGGTATGAGCTATTTCCGCGATCCTGTGGTTCCAATCAAGCCACCCACGGCACCTTTCGAGATCTGATCGCTCGGATCCCCTACATTGCCGAGATGGGCTTTGATGTGGTCTATTTGCCGCCGATTCACCCGATTGGGCAAGCCTTTCGCAAGGGCAAAAATAACACCACCACCCCAGCACCAGAAGACGTGGGGAGTCCTTGGGCGATTGGATCCGTTGAGGGTGGTCACAAAGCCATCCATCCTGAGCTGGGCACCCTAGAGGATTTTCGAGCTTTGGTGTCAACGGCACAGCAGCATCACATGGAGATCGCTCTGGATGTGGCTTTCCAATGCTCACCGGATCATCCCTACGTCCAGGAGCATCCCGATTGGTTTAAGGCCCGCCCGGATGGCACCATTCAATACGCCGAAAACCCGCCCAAAAAGTATCAGGATATCTATCCCATTCACTTTGAGAGTGCCGATTGGCAGCAGCTTTGGCAGGAACTTAAAAGTGTCTTTGACTATTGGATCGCTCAAGGGGTAACGATCTTTCGGGTGGATAATCCCCATACCAAGGCCTTTCGATTTTGGCAGTGGTGCCTAGGTGAGATCAAAAAAGATCATCCCGAAACCATCTTTTTGTCGGAAGCCTTTACCCGTCCTAAGGTGATGAAACACTTGGCCAAAGTTGGCTTTACACAGTCCTACACCTATTTCACATGGCGCAACCATAAGTGGGATCTGACAGAGTATTTGACTGAGCTAACTCAGACCCCGATGCGGGAATACTTTCGGCCCAATCTTTGGCCCAATACCCCTGACATTTTGCATGAGTTTTTGCAGCATGGGGGTCGGCCTGCCTTTATGTTGCGGCTGATCCTGGCGGCAACCCTGGGGGCCAACTATGGGATTTATGGCCCTGCTTTTGAGCTGTTTGAAGGGCGGGCGGTCAAACAAGGCAGTGAAGAATATCTCGATTCTGAGAAATATCAGATCCGGCAGTGGGATCTAGATCGACCCAGTAGTCTCAAGGAATTTGTGGGCCGGATCAATGGGATCCGGCGGCAAAATCCTGCTCTCCAGAGTGATTGGAGTCTCAAGTTTCACAACACCGATACTGATCAGATCATCTGCTATAGCAAACAGACTCCCGATCTGGATAATCGCATCATTGTGGTGGTCAGCCTGGATCCCCACTACACCCAAGCGGGCTGGGTTCAACTGGATTTGGGGCCTCTGGGGATCGCCCCTGATCAGCCCTTTGGGGTGCGGGATCTGATTGATGAGGTGGAATACACCTGGCATGGATCCAATAATTATGTCAAGTTGGATCCGTGGCGGGTGCCGGGTCATATTTTGCGAGTGAGCGGGAATTAAATCCCCAAAACTTCACCCAAAATACTTAGAACCCCAAGCACTTAAATCTGAAAGGTTTTAATGTGAAAAGTTCACTGATTTTAGCGCAACACTATCAATCTGAAGGGATTTCAGATCCTAGCTGTTGGCTTCAGGATCCGCATCAGCAAGCATAGTTTGCTTTTCTCGATTTTAGTTCTACTTGTAAACCTGTCTTTTGTGCCATGCCCTTAGATATTACGTCTGCGCCAACGCAAACCCTACCTTCCCACCAGCCCCTCTGGTACAAAGATGCGGTGATCTATGAGTTGCCTGTCAAAGCCTTTGCGGACAGTGATGGCGACGGGATCGGAGATTTTCCGGGGCTGACCGAAAAGTTGGATTATTTGCAGGAATTGGGGGTGACAACCCTGTGGCTACTCCCTTTCTTTCCATCGCCACTGCGGGATGATGGCTACGACATTTCAGACTACTACAGTGTCAATCCCACCTATGGAACCCTAGAGGATTTTCAAACTTTCTTGAATGAAGCCCATAAGCGGGATCTGCGGGTGATCATTGAGTTGGTTCTGAACCACACCTCTGATCAGCATCCCTGGTTTCAACGGGCACGGCAGGCTCCCGCCGGAAGTCCTGAGCGCAACTTTTATGTCTGGAGTGATACCCCTGAAAAGTATCACGAGGCTCGGATCATCTTCCAAGATTTTGAGACCTCCAATTGGGCCTGGGATCCGATTGCCAAAGCCTACTATTGGCACCGATTTTATTCGCATCAGCCTGATCTGAACTTTGACAACCCTGAAGTGGAAAAAGCCCTGCTCAAGGTGGTGGACTTTTGGCTGGATATGGGGGTGGATGGATTGCGGCTAGATGCCGTCCCCTATCTCTATGAACGGGAGGGATCCAACTGCGAAAATCTGCCGGAAACCCATGAGATGTTGCGAAAGTTGCGCCATCATATTGACTTGAAATATCAAGACCGGATGCTACTGGCCGAAGCCAATCAATGGCCCGAAGATGCGGCTGCCTACTTTGGCAATGGCAATGAATGTCACATGAATTTTCACTTTCCCCTGATGCCCCGGCTATTTATGTCAGTGCAAATGGAGGATCGATTCCCGATTATTGATATTTTGCAACAGACTCCTGAGATCCCCCATAACTGTCAATGGGCCATTTTTCTGCGCAATCATGATGAATTGACCCTAGAAATGGTCACCGACGAAGAGCGGGACTATATGTATCAGATGTATGCAAAGGATCCTCGGGCCCGGGTCAATCTGGGGATCCGGCGGCGATTAGCTCCCCTTTTGGGCAATAATCGACGGCTGATTGAGCTGCTGAATGGGCTACTGTTTTCATTGCCTGGAACGCCTGTCCTCTATTACGGCGATGAAATTGCCATGGGAGATAATATCTACCTGGGGGATCGAAATGGGGTCAGGACTCCGATGCAGTGGAGTGCCGATCGCAATGCTGGATTTTCGCGGGCAAACCCTCAGAAGCTCTATTTGCCCATTATTATTGACGCGGAATATCACTACGAATCGGTCAACACCGAAGCCCATCGCAACAACACCAACTCCCTCTGGTGGACGATGAAGCGACTGATCGCCATCCGCAAAAAGTATCATTCCTTTGGACAGGGATCCTTTGAGTTTTTATATCCCGAAAACCGCAAAGTTTTGACCTTTGTCCGAACGTTCGGATCAGAAGATCAGCAGGAACGGATCCTAGTTGTTGCCAATCTATCCCGCTTTGTGCAGTGTGTGGAGCTGGATCTATCCCAATATGCAGACATGTGTCCGACAGAGATTTTTGGACAGACCCAGCTTCCGGCTATCGGTCAATTACCCTACTTTTTGACCTTGGGGCCACATTCTTTTTATTGGTTTTCATTGGCCTATCCCGTAGAGACCCTTGACGACGGACATCACCCACTGCCAAGTTTGGCGGTGACCGGATCCTGGCAATCGGTACTGAAGGGAGAAGCACGCACTCGCCTCGAAAAGATCCTGGCGGATTATGTGCTCACCTGTCGCTGGTTTGGGGCCAAGGCACGAACGATTCAGTCCCTCAACATCACCTCCATGATCCCGATGCAATCAGAGCCGGATCCGGAGTCAGGTCAGGTCACTGAGGCAGCGGTTTTGATGCTGCAGATGGAATACACCAGCGGCGATCCCCAGACTTATGTGCTGCCCATCTCATTTGCGACGGGTGAACAAGCCATGCACCTGCGGATGGATGCTCCCCAAACACAAATTGCTGTCCTCCAAACCAAAGGCAATGAAGGATCCGAAGAGGGGGTTTTGTTTGATGCTTTCGGTGATCGGGAATTTTTATCGCTGCTCTTCAATTCCATAGCTAACCACAGTTTTTATAGGGGCACACCCGGGCAAATTATCGCTACCACCACCCAAAAGTTTGCGGAGCTGAGTGCAGACATTGAACTGCCTTTGGAGCCAAAAGTTCTTAAGGCTGAGCAGAGTAATACCTCAGTGGCCTACGGAGAATTGCAAGGCAGCACCCTTCGAGAGCGATTTATCCTGAAGCTATTTAGAAAAGTCGAGGAAGGGATCAATCCTGATTTGGAAATTGGCCGCTACTTGACAGAAGTTCAAGCCTTTGAGAGTGTCCCCTCAGTGGCCGGAGCTTTAGAGTATCGCAAAGGTCGAGCCAAACCTATTACTCTGGCTATCCTGCAAAACTTTATTCCCAATGAAGGGGATGCCTGGCGATACACCCTCGATGTCTTGGGATCCTATTTTGAGCGCGTCATGGTGGAGCAGGCGGATTTAACCAAAGTGCCTGTACCCACTCAGCCTTTGCTGGATCTAGCAGAGCTAGAGATTCCTGAATTGGCTTATGAAACAATTGGCACCTATCTGGGATCCGCGCAGCTCTTGGGGCAGCGAACGGCTGAGTTGCACATGGCTTTAGCTGCTCCAACTGAAGACAAAGACTTTGCGCCAGAAGAGTTTACTCAGCTTTACCAGCGATCACTCTATCAATCGATGCGCAATTTGGTCGGACAAACCTTCCCTCTCCTAGAACGCAAAGTGGGTAAATTGTCTGACTACAACCAACACTTAGGTCGAGAGGTGATCAAGCAGAAAGACGCCATCATGGCCCGGTTTCGGATGATGCTTGATCAAAAGATGACGGCAAAACGGATCCGCTGTCATGGGGACTTTCACTTGGGCCAGGTGCTCTACACCGGCAAAGATTTCTTTATCATTGATTTTGAAGGGGAACCCTCGCGGAGTTTGAATGAGCGACGATTTAAGCGGTTTCCCTTGAGGGATGTGGCTGGGATGCTGAGGTCATTCCATTATGCGGTTCACATGGCCCTACGCAATCAAATCGCCAGCGGTTTATTATCTGAAGATTTGACGGATCAGGGGGATGGACTACTGGCCTGGGGTCGCTTTTGGCATCGCTGGGTCAGCGCATCCTTTTTGTCTAGCTATCTCAAGGTTGTAGCCAGCTCAACCTTCCTACCTCAAGACCGTCAAGAGTTACGGATCCTTTTGGATGCCTATCTACTGGAAAAAGCCATCTATGAATTGGGTTACGAACTCAATAGCCGACCGGATTGGGTGGGGATCCCGCTGCGGGGGATTTTGCAATTGATCATGACTCAGGTGGATGATGCGATCTGAGAGTTTGGATCCCAAAGATCAAGATTTGGATCTTGAATCTACTGATTTTGTGGATCCAGATAGGGCTTTTGACCCATCACTCATTGACATTTTGGATACCCCAAGAGCAATTGGGTTGCAGCAGCGGGTGCGCAATCATGTCAACCCCTTTCATGCGCAGTATCGGATCCCGGCTCAGCCTCCCCACTGGGAGCGAGACTTTGGGGATTTAGCTCGCCCCTTTCATCTGGATATTGGCACAGGAACGGGGCGATTTTTATTGGCCCTGGCCAAACAGGAACCCCATTGGAATCACCTGGGCTTAGAGATCCGAAAACCGCTGGTGGAGCGGGCTAATCTGTGGAAACAAGAGCTTCAGCTTGATAATGTTCACTTTTTATTTGGCAATGCCAACGTCAGTTTGCGGCAACTCTTTTCGCCTGGAGATCTAGATCGAGTCACCATTCAGTTTCCGGATCCCTGGTTCAAAAAACGGCACCAAAAACGACGGGTGGTGCAGCCTCAGTTGGTTCAGGATCTAGCTTTACTACTCCAATCTGGATCCCTAGTTTTTTTGCAGTCCGATATTGCAGAGGTAGCCGACGAAATGTGGCACCGATTTCGAGAGGATCCCAATTTTGAGGATCCCCATCAAGCCCGAATGGATCACAACCTACTGGGAATCCCAACCCTACGCGAATTGCAATGCCAAGAACAGGGATTGCCCATCTATCGCTATGGCTTAGTCCGTCGCTAAAGCTGGATCCAAATTGGCTTGGTTTTGACAGTTCTCTTGGCCCAAGATCGGATCCAACAGTTGTCGATAGAGGGTCTTGATAAACTCAGGATCTTGATATTGGCGTTGGCTTTGCTGCCAAAAATGGAGGGATTCCTCCCGCAAGAGATGACTCAAGATATCCACTTGGGGCAGGTCTACCCCTTCAGGCAAGAGGTCTGCCAGTTGCGTTCTCAAAATCTGATCATCAGTGAGCTGTCCCAGGTGATCTTGCAAACTTTTGAGATGCTGGATCCAACCCTGAATAGGAGAGGAATAAAAATCGCCACTCACCTCCAGTTGATAGCGAAACCGTTTGATGGCTTTGCGTAGGCTATGCAAATGACCGATGGCACTTTCAAACGCAGGATCCTGGCTGAATTGCAGCTCTAACTGCCAAGCTGGGTGTAATACTAAATCTCGCAGGGCTGGCAACAGCAATAGGGGCAAAGATTGTCCCAAAGGATAGGATCCTTGTTCTGTAAAGACTGGGGACTGCACCCAAGCGCACCAGGTGGCCTCAATCTTGGCGAAATCTTTACTTTGCAGGAGCTTATGACTCTGGCGACGGGCTTTGGGATACTGCTTGGCCATGTCGCGGGTGAGGCAGTCTAACCAGTGTTGCTCTTGATCCGGCAATTGCGGGCGATAGGTTGACACCAGCGTTTGCATGATCACATCCAGATCCCGCTGCTGTCCTAGAGCGGATCCCAGTTTTTTGAGTTTTTGGGGCCGACCTTGCTTGGGAATATCCACCGCCAGACCAAACAGATCCAAGCTGGCCCGCAATCGCCGCACCGTCACCCGCAGTTGATGGAGTGATTCTGGCCCGTCCTCCATTAGCAGCGCCTGCCGCCCTTTGAGCAGTTGTCGCCAGTGAGACCCCAGGATCCCATGAGCAAAGGATCCTAAGCTGATCTCTGGTGACTCCACAGCTTGAGCCAATCCTAAAACCTGAGACATGAACCCCCCTCCAACTACGCCGGGGATACATCCTAGCTCATCTTTTAACGTTTTTTTAACCTGTTCTTAACCAAACATTGATTTTCAACCCTGTGCTCTGGGGGCAGGCAGTCTTACGGTGACGGTGGTGCCCTGATGTTCTTGGCTATCCAGTTGGATCTGGCCGTGATGTCGTTCCACGATGGTTTTGGCAATGGCGAGTCCCAATCCTGTCCCTTTGGGCCACGGGGCTGAGTGGGTGCGGGCCGGATCAGCGCGATAAAACCGATCAAACACATGGGGTAAAGCCGCCGCCGGGATCCCAGGGCCGTTGTCCTGCACCTCAATCTGAAACTGGGCCGCCCCCGAACTGCCCCCCAGGATCCGCCGCAGCCGCAGGCTGACCTGGCCCTGTTCGGGCGTGTATTGAAGGCTGTTGATCACCAAATTAGAAAACAGTCGCAACAACTGCTCCGGATCCCCTTGGAGGCGATAGTCCTCGGCAGTGTCGGGAATATCTAGCTCCAGTTGGATCCCCTTTTGCAGGGCCAGGGCACGCTGCATCTCCTCCACCTGCAGCAGGATCCCGTCCAGATGACATTCTGTGGTGCAAAGCCTCAGCACCTCCTGCTGATCTTGGCGAGCCAAAAACAGCAGATCCTCCACCAATTGCCCCAAGCGGCGGCTGAGTCGTTCCACCGTCTCCCATTTGTGGCGAGTGGGCAGATCCAGATCGGGATCCCGCAATGTGGTCTGAACCGTGGTTTGCAAACTGGCCAGGGGACTGCGTAGCTCGTGGGAGGCATCCGCCGTAAATTGCTTCAGCCGCTGATAAGACTCCCGCACCGGGCGCATCGCCAAGCCCGACAGCAGCCAACCGATCAGCCCCACCGATAGGATCATCCCCCCCAGCCCCAGCCCTAAATCCAGCGTCAACTGCCGAATCGGCTTGGTCACCTCAAACCAGGGATGGCTGACCCGCAGATAGCCCAGCACCTGATCCCCCAGAGTCACCGGATCGGTGATCTGCCGCAGCCCGTAACCCGAACTGAGATAGATGGTTCCCACCCCCGGCTTGAGGGGTAAATCAGCGGTATGAGGACTGCTGGCCCACCGCAAACCGCCATCCGGCCCAAACCACTCCAGATCAATGTGGTCATCTTCGTAGTCGTCCTGAAGGGCTTGATCAGGATCAGTCCGCTCTTGCCAGATCGATAGGCTGAGGAGCCGTTGGGGATCCTGGCGAGCTTCGGCTCGGATTGAGCGTTCCACCACTTCGGCCACATGATTGAGGGTGTCATCAATGCGGTCGATCAGGGTGTAGCGGGCATAGCCGTAGACCCCCACCGCAAAGACCACCAACACCACTGCCGTTACACAGGTGTACCAAAGAGCCAGCCGCCGCCGCGTACTCTGAAACATCGGGATCCGTCTCAATTCAGCCAACAGATATCCTTCTTATGGTGGCATTCCGCAACAGGCTCCCCACCCACTAAACATCCCCCCATCCCGGCTGGATCCGCTGCATCAGAGGGCGATAGAGCTTGAAATAAGCCACAGAACCCACCTGACGGGCCAGAGCTTTGGGCCGACTATCCGCTCCGATACAGGCTTGGCAAACGGGATTCGTGACTTTGAGTCGGGCAAAATCTCGCCGTAGTCCACAGGCTGGCTCAGCCCTCAAAACCTCCCCCAAAGACCGATCCCGCACCGATCCCAAGGGGATCAAGCCCTCATAATCCTTGCAGCAGGGCACCACTGTCCCGTCATAGAGGATCCCGGCTTGGCGAGAGGCTCCATTGCAGGTGCCAAACTGGGCTGGGTAGATCTGCTCGGAGCCGCTATTGCCCCAACTATCCAGCGGAAAGGTTTCCAGGGCCAAGGTGGGGGTAAGGGGGATCACCTGCCAGCGACCGGGCTGATGGCGACTTATTGCATGGGTAAGCTGCTCCTGTGAAGGGGGATTCGGGATCCCGCCCAACAATCGCTCCGCCCAAGTGTGCAATTCCTGCTGCATGGCGGCGGATCCATTCACCACGGACAGGGCTTTGTGGGGCACCAAAAAAGGATGAGGCGTGGTGTCCAAAAACTTGATGTGAACCCGGGTGCTGGATCCTGATTTCAGATGCGCCTGGACGTAGCGGGTGATGCCTTCAAAATAAAGATCCGGGGTCAAGCGGGGCGGTGCTCCCCGAATCGCATACGTGGCCGGATCCGGGGTCTGCAACGAGAGGGTGACTTTGGGGATCCCAGACTCCACCAGCTTAGGGATGTGATCTGGAAACAAGGCAAATGTGCTGGCATTGGTGGTGAGATGCAGTTGCAATCCCCGCTCCACCGCCATCTGGATCCCGGTAAAAATCGGCGGATAAATCAGCGGCTCTCCCATCAGGTGATAGGTCAGGATCCGGGTGAGGGGGTGGCCCGAGCGTTGCTGTTCCGCCAATTCATCCAGCAGCTTGGTGAGCAAACTGAGATCCATATGCCCCCGCCGCCGACCCATGACCGCATCCGGACAAAACTCACACTTAAAGTTACAAACATTGGTCACCTCAAGGTGCAGGCGATCCAAGCAGGGCAGTTTAACCATCGGTTGAGCCATAGATCCAGTGTTTACAGTGTTTACATTATTTACATTGTTTACATTGTTTACATTCAAAGTTTTGTCAGCCCCCATTGGGACATTGGGATCCCTTAGTTTTTGGGCTTGTAGTTTTTGGATTTGGGGGTGAGGGTGGGCAAATGTTTAACCGCCCAGTAGATCCGTTGCAAGATACTGATCCCCACCAAGACAGACATGGCATAAAAAAGGGGCAATAGGTGCTCTGGAAAGAGCCAAAATAGCGTGTAAAACACAATTGTTTCGGTGCCCTCAATCAGACCCGATGGCATTTCCAGGCTGGTTAAACTTTGGGCATTGATCTGGGCATTGATTTGGGCATTGAAGGGGCGATTGGCCTGATACTTTTCTAGCAGACCTGATAGATACATCCAGGCCGCCGTATTGATATAAAAGCTGGCCAGTAGCACCGCCAAAGCCAGATAGAGATCAAGCTGTGCCTGTCCCCAGGCCAATCCCACCGGGATCCCGGCATACACCACAATATCCAGCACGATGTCCAGATAGCCCCCCAGATCACTCTGTTTGTGTTGCAGACGAGCCAAAGTCCCATCCACCCCATCCAAAAGCCGATTGAGCAGCCACAGCCCCAACCCCCAGGCATAGAGCTGGTGACCCGCCGCCACCGCTGCACTCACACCCACACAGGATCCGGCTAGGGTGATGGTGGTGGGGTGCAGGTGCTTGAGCGGGGTATGAACTATTGGGGCCAAAAGCTGTTCTTTGGTTTGGCGGAGCAGAGAGTCAAACATGAGGGTGAAGAATAGAAGAGAAAACCCAACCGGGCACCATTGAGTAAGACGTCTGGACACGTGCGGCGGATGCTAGCCCGATAGCAGGCAAGTCTGAGATGATAGAAGCCTACGAAATCCTTGCTTGCACCTATCATGACCCGCATTCTCATTTGGTATCGCACAGATCTGCGGATCCATGACCATGAACCGATCTATCAGGCCTGCCGAGACCAAGCAGAGGTGATCCCGGTTTACTGCCTGGATCCGCGCCAAATCGGCCCTGCCGCCAAAACCAGCTTCGGCTTTGCCAAGACCGGATCCTTTCGGGCCCAGTTTTTGCTAGAAAGTCTGGCGGATCTGCGCCGTCAGCTCCAGGCCTTGGGCAGCGATTTGGTGGTGGGTCAGGGTCAGCCCGAAATCCTGTTGCCCCAACTGTGTCAGGCTCATGGCATCGAGGCCATTTATGCTCACAAAGAGGTGGGAACCGAAGAAGAGCAGGTGGAAGCCGCCCTCCAAAAGGCACTGCAACAGATGGGCCGTCGCAAGCTCAGACTCTTTTGGGGACACACGCTGCTGCATCCCGATGATCTGCCGTTTCCGCTGCACCGGATCCCAGAAGTCTTCACCAGTTTTCGCAAAAAAGCTGAATCAGGCCCCCTGCCCCGTCCTCTCCTGCTCAGTCCCACAATCCTTTCGCCTTTACCCCCAGAGCTGGATCCTGGAGCCATACCGGCATTGAGGGATTTTGGCTTGGGGGAACCAGACTCGGATCCCCGGGTTTTAAATCATTTTGTCGGGGGTGAAACCGCAGGCAAAGCCCGGATTCAGTCCTACATTTGGGAGCAGGATCGGCTCAAGGTTTATAAACAAACCCGTAATGGAATGTTGAATCCTGATGACAGTTCTAAGGTTTCGCCGTGGCTGGCCTTGGGATGTTTATCCCCCCGCTATATCTACAGCCAAGTTCAGCAGTACGAACAAGATCGGATCCGCAATGACTCTACCTATTGGCTAATTTTTGAACTACTGTGGCGCGACTATTTTCGTTTTATCTCCGCCAAACATGGCCACAAAATATTTCGCCCTGAAGGCTTACAAGGGATCCCGTTGCCCTGGCAGCAGGATTGGGATCGCTTTGAGATCTGGCGACAGGGGCAGACCGGCTATCCCCTGGTGGATGCCAATATGCAGGAGCTGTTGGTGAGTGGTTTTATGTCCAATCGAGGGCGGCAAAATGTGGGCAGCTTTCTGACAAAAAACTTGGGGATTGATTGGCGAATGGGGGCTGAATGGTTTGAATCACACCTGATTGACTATGACGTGTGTAGCAACTGGGGCAACTGGAATTACACCGCTGGCGTTGGTAATGATGCCCGTGGATTTCGCTACTTTAATATCCCTAAACAATCTCGCGATTATGATCCTGAGGGAGACTATCTGAGACATTGGCTACCGGCTTTGAGGGGGATCCCTGGGGATGGAATTCATGAACCCTATCGCCTCAGCCGAGATCAACAACATCAGTTCGGGATCCAGCTTGGGGTCGATTACCCTCGTCCGGTGGTGGATCTGTTTAAATCCGTCAAAGCCAATGAAAAAAATTATCTGGCGGCAATGGCAAAAGCCCCTTAGATCACCCCTCAGAAAACCCTATTGACCGCCCTTGATGTTTAGCTCTCTGGAGTCTTTGTGATGTTTCAAAATAGCCTGGAAAGCAACGTGGATCCCAATCAAAATCTCGATCTCAACACTCGGATCCGACAATTTTATGATGCCTCATCGGGCCTATGGGAACAGGTCTGGGGAGAGCATATGCACCACGGCTTTTATGATCTCAAAGATCCCCATCGCCTGTCCAAAAATCGCTATCAAGCTCAAATTGATCTGATCCTTGAGCTATTACTCTGGGGCAACGTTGGATCCCCGCAGCATACTTTGGATGTGGGTTGCGGAATTGGCGGAAGTACATTGGTGCTGGCCCAGCATTTTGGATCCCAAGCCACGGGCATTACCCTCAGTCCGGTTCAGGCCCAACGCGCTCAAGAACGGGCCAGAGAACGTGAATTATCTGATCGGGTCAGTTTTCAGGTGGCCGACGCTCAAAATATGCCTTTTGCAGACGGATCCTTTGATCTGGTTTGGTCGCTGGAAAGTGGCGAACATATGCCTGATAAATCACAATTTTTGGCCGAGTGTTATCGAGTCTTGAAACCTGGCGGGATCCTGTTGATGGCAACCTGGTGTCATCAGCCGGAGCCTCTTTCACTGCAAAATCAAGCCCAGCTTCAAGAGATTTACCAAGTCTACTGTCTGCCCTATGTGATCAGCCTGCCAGACTATACTGCCATTGCCCAAGAGGTTGGATTTGCCCAGATCAAAACCGCCGACTGGTCGCAACAGGTGGCCCCTTTTTGGGATGTGGTGATCGACTCCGCCTGGGATCCCAGGGTGTGGTGGTCGCTGCTCACCTCCGGCTGGAGCACAATCCGAGGGGCACTGGCTCTCAATTTGATGGCGGATGGATACCGATCTGGTCTGATTCGCTATGGACTCCTGCGAGCGGTAGCTCCTGATCCAAAATAGCGATTCCAGGTTGATTTTTTCGATGTTTTTCGATGCCTGAAAAATGTTTGAAAACTTAGCGACCGTTAGTTCTGGCAGGTCATGGATTAACGGTGGGCAACCGCCATAACCGGATCAACCTGATCCACAATGCTGAGCTTAGGATCCTCCACTTGGGTCACCTGCTGGATCCCCAATCCTGTTCTGGCTAGAGCCTGAAGGGAGCGATCCCGGTAGTGGGCATAGCGATCTCGCTTGTTGCGGATCTTTTTGCCCTCCAACGGTGGCACAATCCCAAAGTTGGCTGGCATCGGTTGAAAATGCTTGGGATCGGCGCTGCTGATAAACCCAAACAGGGATCCCATCATGGTTTCCGGCGGCAATGTCACCAAAGGCAGACCCAGCGCCAGCCGTGCCGCATTGGTGCCCGCCAACCATCCCCCCGCCGCCGCACAGGCATAGCCCTCCGTGCCCACCAGTTGTCCCGCTGCAAAAAGCGTGGGCCGCTGCCGAAATTGCAAGGTGGGATCCAGCAACTGGGGCGCATTCAGAAACGTATTGCGGTGCATCACCCCCATCCGGACAAACTCAGCATTTTCCAGGCCCGGAATCATCTGAAAGACTCGCTTTTGTTCTCCCCAGCGCAGATTGGTCTGAAAGCCCACCAGATTCCACAGTTGACCCGCCTTATCCTCCTGGCGCAGTTGCACCACCGCAAAGGGTCGGTCTCCCGTTCGGGGATCCCGCAGTCCCACCGGCTTGAGGGGGCCATAGCAGAGGGTGTCACGCCCCCGCCGAGCCATCTCCTCAATCGGCAAACATCCCTCAAAAAACTTGCGTTCCTCCCGTTCAAAATCCTTGAGAGCCGCCTGGTCTGCGGTGGTGAGGGCCTGCCAAAATCGGTCGTACTCCGCCTCTGTCATGGGGCAATTGAGATAAGCCGCCTCTCCTTTGTCATAGCGGGAGGCCGCAAACACCACCCCAGGATCCAGCGAATCCCCCGTCACAATCGGACTGGAAGCATCAAAAAAGCTCATGTACTCCAATCCCGTCAGCTCCCGCAACGCCACCGCCAACGGATCGCTGGTCAGGGGGCCTGTACACAGAACGGCGATCCCGTCTGGAATCTGGGTCACCTCTTGGCGTTGCAGGGTAATCCGAGGATGATGGGCCACCCGTTCCGTCAGAGCTTGACCAAACACCCCTCGATCCACCGCTAGGGCACCCCCAGCCGGCACCGCATGACGCTCGGCCATCTCGATGATCAGGGATCCCAGTTGGCGCATCTCCGCTTTGAGTAGACCAGGGGCGCGATCATCGGCCAGGGCACCAAAAGAATTGCTACAGACCAGCTCCGCCAGGTGATCGGTATGGTGAGCAGGACTACGGCGGATCGGACGCATCTCCCACAGGATCACCTCCAGCCCCGCCTCCGCAATCTGCCAAGCGGCTTCTGTGCCCGCCAATCCACCCCCAATGACATGGATAGGCCCACCTACAGGCCCAGCTAAATCAACGGCCTGGCTAGCCAACAAAGCCTGGGATCCTTCAACCATCATGCCGACACGCTACTCCAAAGGATCCCAATTATGGCAGACCCATCCTTCTGGTGCAGGGATCCCCAACCCAGAACAGTCCTGACTGAGTTTATTGACTGAGACGGGGAGAAGATCATCTTGCTTGCCTGAGATCCCTAAACCACTGATGCAGCAGGGCGCGACACTGTTGTTCGCAAATCCCTCCGATCACCTGCGGACGATGAAAGGTGGCTGGACTCTCCAGCAGATTTAACACACTGCCCAATGCTCCAGCCTTAGGATCCTCAGTGCCATAGACCACTGCCAGCAATCGCGCCTGAGCCACAGCCGCCGCACACATCGGGCAGGGTTCGAGGGTGACATAGAGCCGACAGCCCTGCAATTGCCAATCTCCCCGCTGGTGTCCCGCCTGTCGCAAAGCCACCATCTCAGCATGGGCAGTGGGATCCTTGTCCCGTTCTCGCCGATTTTGGCCGGTGCAGATCAGCCGTTCCCGGGGATCCACGATCACAGCCCCCACCGGCACCTCCCCCGCTGCTCCTGCGGCCACCGCTTCGGCTAGGGCAACCTGCATCCAATCCTGATGGGTGTGGCCCTGATAGGTCTGTTCCTGACGTGTCTGGATCCTCATCTGTCCACCCTCCTAGACAATCCCAAAGAAAATCCGTAGAGGAATCCATTGTTGCGATATCATGTGCTAATCAGAGGCCCAAAGCTCCAGAGGGGGTGGGATCCAAGCCTTTCAACCCTATCTCTGATGAGGTCTGTGGTGAAGCTGGGATTCTGGAGCCAAGGATCCCTCCTCAAGATTTGCTGGTAGGTTTTTCAACCCATTGGCACCATCCCTTTGCACAGTCCCTTCGCAAAACAATTCCCCGATCATTTCGATCATCATCTCAGTAAAATCAACCTACAAGTATCAACCCAAGAGCAGTGAGGTCAGAGGCAGTGGTTAAGGTCGCTATCAACGGTTTTGGACGGATTGGGCGCAATTTTATGCGTTGTTGGCTGGGGCGCGCTCAGTCCAAGCTCGATGTTGTGGCCGTTAATGACACCTCGGATGCGGAGACTGCTGCCCACCTGCTCAAGTATGACTCGATCCTGGGGCCAATCCAGGGGGCTGAGGTGTCAACGCTGGATGGCAACCTCGTTGTCAATGGCAAGATGGTCAGAGTCGTCTCTGATCGCAACCCCAACAACCTGCCCTGGAAGGATTTGGGTGTTGATTTGGTGATCGAGGCCACTGGGGTGTTTCGGGACTATGCCGGTGCCTCCCGCCATATTGAAGCCGGGGCCAAAAAGGTGATGATCACCGCCCCCGCCAAAGGAGATATCCCTACATTCGTGTATGGGGTCAACCAAGACACCTATGATCCGGTGCGCCACAACGTGGTCAGCAATGCCAGTTGCACCACCAATTGCCTCAGCCCCGTTATGAAGGTGATCCTGGACAAGTTCGGGGTGGTGAGGGCTTCTATGACCACCACCCATAGCTACACCGGCGACCAACGGATTTTGGATGGCGGACACCGAGATCTGCGGCGAGCACGGGCGGCAGCCCTGAGCATGGTGCCCACCACCACTGGGGCGGCTCAGGCGGTGGCCCTGGTGATCCCAGAACTCAAAGGCAAGCTCAATGGCGTAGCAGTACGGGTGCCCACCCCCAACGTCTCGCTGGTGGATGTGGTGGTACAGACCGAAAAGAGTGTGATCACCGAAGAGGTCAACCGTGCCCTCAAAGAGGCCGCCGAAAATGGCCTGCGCGGGATCCTGGGCTATTCGGATCTGCCCTTGGTGTCGATCGACTATCGCGGCAATGATTGCTCTGCCATTGTGGACGCCGAGATGACAGCGGTGCTGGGGGGCGATATGGTCAAGGTGATGGCCTGGTATGACAACGAGTGGGGCTACTCACAGCGGGTGGTGGATCTGGCGGAGCACATGGCCACTCACTGGGTTGACTGATCCGTCTGTGGGTCTCGACTGGAGCATGGCCTGCGAAAAAGCTGCTCAGCGCACAGGTTGGCATGATGGGGATCCCACATTTGTCGGTGGTTTTGCCTTGCTACAACGAGGCCGATAATCTCGATTACCTGTTTGACAGACTGGGATCCGTTCTGAGGGGGGTGGGGCTTCCCTATGAGCTGATCTGTGTCAATGATGGCAGTCGGGATCACACCCTGAGGCGATTGATCGATCATCAACAGCGGGATCCGGCCATCAAGGTGTTGGATCTATCCCGTAATTTCGGCAAAGAGATCGCGCTGACCGCCGGGATTGATGCCAGTCGGGGTTTGGCGGTGATCCCAATCGATGCGGATTTACAGGATCCACCAGAGCTGATCCCGGAGATGGTGGCCCGCTGGCAGGAGGGCTTTGATGTGGTCTACGCGGTGCGGCGGACACGGCAGGGGGAGAGCTGGCTGAAGCGGTTGACGGCAAGGGGCTTCTATCAGGTGATCGATCGCCTCAGCACGGTAGCGATCCCCCGCAATACCGGAGATTTTCGGCTGATGGATCGGCGGGTGGTGGAGGCGATTGGTTTGATGCGGGAGCGCACCCGCTTTATGAAAGGGATCTTTGCCTGGGTGGGCTATCGTCAGACGGCCATCTATTATGATCGTGCCCCCCGTCACCAGGGCAAAACCACCTGGAACTACTGGAAGCTCTGGAATCTGGCGGTGGAGGGGATCACCTCTTTTAGTTCCCTACCGCTGCGGATCTGGAGCTATGTGGGGGTGGTGTTGTCTTTGATTGCAATGCTCTATGCTCTGGTGATTGTTTTTGTCACGCTGGTATACGGGGTCAGTGTGGCGGGCTACGCGTCGCTGATGGTGGTGGTGCTGTTTTTGGGAGGGATCCAACTGATCTCGCTGGGGGTGATGGGGGAGTATTTGGGCCGGATTTTTGAAGAAACCAAGCAGCGGCCTCTTTATCTCGTCCGGGATCGCTATGGTTTTGATCCGGATCAGCAACCCTAAAGCTGGGATTTTCAAATCTAAGACTGTGCTACCAAGACTTTGGGTTAGAGCACTTGCAGGCATGATACCCAAGCCGGATCCGGCCAATGGGCAGGCAGCGGGATCCGGATGGCTCCATGTCGATCTCGGTGGCTGCCCATCATCACCCCATGCCAAAGGGGACGGGAAGTCTGGGCGGGCGTGGTGACAAATTGCCAGTCGTAGCGCAACAACAGATCAGTGCCATCTGGCTCAACCTCAAACACCCGAAAGGCTGACACTGGCCCCACCAGCGGCGGCGATGTGAAATAGGGGATCCCTCGGCGGCGATAGAGCTTGGGCACATGCAGATGACCGCTCAGGACCCCGATGATGTGGCGATGGTTGTGCAACACCCGCTGCAGGGCCTTACTTTCTTCGGGCACAATCCGATATTTGCGAAACAAAACGGAGGCCAGTGGAGGTTGATGGATCAACACCAGGATCCCGTCATCGGCATACTGCCCCAGCACCCCTTGTAACCAGCGCAACTGCTCCGGTCGGATCCGGCCCTGCGGATGTGGAAACGGCCCCAAGCTGGCATCCAAAGCCACAATTTTGAGACCCGGCAGCGGGGATGCCACATAGTCCACATAGCCGGTGGCGGCCAGCTCAAACCGAAACTGTAACCGACACCAGGCCATAAAATCGGCCCGATTCTGGCGGCGGCCTTGGGTGTCAATATCGTGATTGCCCACACTGGTGTAGTAGGGAACCCTGAGAGTGGCCAGATGCTGCCGCAAACACTCAAAACTCCACCGATCCGCTCGGTCAACCAAATCCCCCGTTAACACCACAAAGTCCAAATCCGGGATCCGGTTGAGTTGATGGATCGCTTGTTGCAACAGAGTTTCAGCCGCATCCGGCATCCACCAACACCGACAGGCCGACGCTGGCATGATGTGAAGGTCAGTCAACTGAGCAAACTTCATATTGGCTCCTCAACCCACTCAGCCCGCATCATAGACAAAAATGCCTAGTCAGGCGATCTGGATCTCTTAACCTTTTGGGACTGTCTCTTTTGAGATAAGGGGTATGTGTTGAGAGGGGGTTGAGAGGATGTCAACACGGTCCACATTGGGGCCAATTCTCACCGAATCTTAACCTCAGGATCCCCTATTCATAACCTTTTGTTGCCTCTGTCTATGGTTGACTAGTGGCATTCACAGACATTGCAGGATCAAGATCATGAGTGCCCAAATGCGTTCCCGTCGATTTGTGCTGCAACTGCTCACCTGGGGAGGGGGCGCGGCAGTCTTAGCAGCCTGTGGGGGCAATGGCGGATCCGCTGGCATAGGGGTCATTCCTGGGGGTCGCAGCGGGTTTCCTCAGGGGGTGTTTAGTGGGGATCCGACCGCACGGGGGGCGGTGCTTTCTACCCGGGTGGTGCCCGAAGATGGGGGAGCCACTGTGGGGGTGACGCTACAAATCGCCAGTGATCAGGCTTTCACCACAGTTATTCAGGAGATCCCGCTGACAGCTCGCCGCGAGGCCGGCCAAAATTATCGCCTGGAGCCTGGGGACTATATCGCCCGTACTGTGATCAATACGTTGCCCTCCAGCCAGACGTTTTTCTATCGCTTTACCACCAGCATCGGGATCACCAGTCCGGTGGGCCGGTTCCGCACCCTGCCGGATGAGGGGGATGGCCGTCCAGTCCGCTTTTTGCACATCAGTTGTGCCAACGAGCCACCGTTCCCAATTGGGGCCGCTTTGTTAAATGAAGTCAATCGTGGCGATGTGGATTTCGTGGTCTTTAATGGCGACACCGTCTACGCCGACCGCTTCTGGTTAGGGCAGGATCCCATCGGCAATCTGGACTTCTATCGCAGCCTCTATCGGGATCAACGGGATCCTGACTATGCCGGGGCTGAGTTCCCCCAGATTTTTGACAAAACCTCTTTGGTGATCAACTGGGATGACCACGAGGTGATCGATAACTACAGTGGCCGCAAAGCCAGCGGGGGCAATGCCCAGCAGTTGGATGACGCCACCGGCACCACCACGGATGTGGAAGACCTGGTCAGACTGGGGTATCAAGCCTTTTTTGAGTACAACCCCGTCACCCCCCAACTGACCGATGTGGGGGGTGTCAACAGTCAAGATCGGCTGTTCCGCAGTTTCAAGTATGGGTCTGAGGCAGAGGTGTTTGTGCTGGATCTGCGTCAGTATCGGGATCTGGCGGTGACCACCCCAATTTTGCCGATTTTGCCCCCTGGTCTCACCCCTGAGCTATTCTTGGCCGGATCCGGTCTCACCCTCACCCCCGAACAGCAGGCTCTCTTCTTTGGCCCCCCTGGCTCCCAGGAGGCTCTGTTTGGGCTGTTGCGCCAGACCCCCCGGATCCTACTGGGGGATCCCCAAAAACAGTGGCTGCTGAACGGGCTACGCAATTCCACCGCTCGCTACAAGTTTGTGGTCAGTGAGTACCCCATCTCAGTGACTTATTTCCGCTCCAATGATGTCTGGGAGGGCTACTGGCTGGAACGCCAAGAGGTACTCGGGGCTATTGAGGGCAACGGCATCGAAAATGTTATCTTTTTAACAGGCAATAACCATGCCGGCTTTATCGGCCAAGTTAACCCCGGCAGCGATACCCCCGTCTGGGAGGTCTGGACCGGGCCAACCGGCAAGAGTGTTACCGCCATCAGCATTGATGAGCTGGGGGACTCAATTGGAGTACCCAATTCTTCCCAGATCTACTACGGCATTGTCAATTCTTTCTTGGCCCCAGTGGAAGCAGGCGGGATCCCTGGTGTCACCAATAGCAGTTTGCGTTATCTGGAGCTGGCTTTGCCCAATTACACCGAGATTGAGATCAACGGCGGCTCAGTCACCCTCCGCATCAAGGGGGCCAACGGCAATGTCTTAACGGATCCCTTGGGTCGGCGTGGCGAGCTGATCCTGCCCGGATAATTCAGCCTGCTGCTTGATAAAAATTGCTGCTTTACAAAAATTGACAATCGCAACCATGGGGATCTCTAGGTGGGGATCCCTTTGGTTTGGGGCATAGGGTGGGGTATGGGGCCAAGGGCAGGATCCGCATAGGGGACTTTTATGAGAGGGAATCTGTCCGGTAAGATGACCCTATAAGAAATTGTTTCTCACCTGTTCTTTTGGGGGCGGGAGACCGTTAGTAAACGATTGGCTCAGCCAATGACGAGCCAACAACTATTATCCGATTAGGAGATGACCTGTGAGTGTGATCAACCAAGCCATTGGGGTGGCCGATGATGAGCTGCGCTACCTCTCAGTGGGGGAGCTGAATAATGTTCGGGCCTATATGTCAACCGGGGCCAAGCGGCTAGAGATCGCCCAGATCCTGACCGAAAACAAAAAGCGCATCGTTGATGAGGCCCAAAAGCGGCTGTTTAACAAGCGTCGGGACTACATCCAGCCGGGGGGCAATGCCTATGGTGACAAACGCTACAACCAGTGTCTGCGGGACTACGACTGGTATCTGCGCCTCGCCACCTACGGCATCATCTCTGGCACCAAGGATCCGATCGAAAGCACTGGCTTGATTGGGGTGCGGGAGATGTATAACTCCCTCAATGTGCCCATCCCCGGCATGATCGACGCCATCATCTTCTTAAAAGAAGCCGCTCTCAGCCTCCTGGATGCAGACGGTGCCGCCGAAGCAGCCCCCTACTTTGACTATATGATCAACGCCATGAGCCAGTGAGCCAGCCTGGGGTGAGCTTTTTTTGGCTCAAATCGCTGCTCTTATGTCAATTTGTCAAACAAACATCAAACAAGCAATTGTCAAATCGCATATCTACCCTTCACAGACAGGGCATTGCCCCCCCAG
>CAZODP010000015.1:15437-21771 GCA_964578595.1 uncultured bacterium | reverse complement strand
AAGCAATTGTCAAATCGCATATCTACCCTTCACAGACAGGGCATTGCCCCCCCAGACCCCTATGATGACCCTCCCAAAAATTGGTGAAAACGTTCGGATCCGCTCTGTCCGTGAGCGGGGTACCCCTGAGGCCGAGGCCGTGGTGGGCAAAGTTGGCACTGTGATCGCCCGCCGCGTGGTGGATGGCAGCAGTTTTGGCTTTGTGGTGCAGTTTGAGGATGGTAGCACCCGCTGGTTTTTTGAAAAAGAACTGGATCCGGTGGCCTGATCGTCAGCTCCCTCAGGGTCAGCCATCTGATCGGCGGGACTTGCCTGGGGCCAGAGCATCTGTTGCCTTAACGGTCAAGACTGGCCAACCTGGAATTGACAACAGGAGCGCAAGACCATGGATCCTCAGCAGCTCGAAACGGTAATTGAAGCCCTACGGCAGGACTACAGCCGCTTTCCACTTGACCAGAGCTATCACCTCTACGCGGCGGATGTTTATTTTCAGGATCCTCTCAACAGCTTTCGGGGGGTAGATCGCTACCGCCAGATGATCGGATCCCTGAGCCAATGGCTGCCCCAGATGAAGCTGGATCTACATGAGATTCGACCGGATGGAGCCAACGGGATTTTGACTCAGTGGACCCTGAGCTGGTCAATGCCGCTGCCGTGGCAACCCCGCCCCCGCATCGATGGCTGGACTGAGATCAAGCTCAACCCACAGGGGCTGATCGAGCAGCACATGGATGGCTGGAAATGCACCCGTTGGGATGTTGTCAAACAGCTCTTTTTCAAGAGACATTAAGCCTAGATCATCTCTGAGCGAGGGCGGATCCGGCAGAAATAAGCATCTGCAAGCGGCCACGGGGATCTATGCTAGTGAGCGAAACCCTTCTGCTCGTCGGAGGCTAATCATGTCTGAGGTCTTGTCGATCATTTTGGGAGGAGGACGCGGCACCCGCCTCTATCCCCTCACCAAAAAACGTGCCAAACCCGCTGTGCCCTTAGCTGGCAAGTACCGCCTGATCGACATCCCCGTCAGCAACTGCATCAACTCCGGCCTTGAAAAAATCTATGTCCTGACCCAGTTCAACTCCGCGTCTCTCAACCGCCATATCGTCAATACCTACCGGTTTTCTCCGTTTAGCAACGGCTTTGTGGATATCTTGGCCGCCCAGCAAACCCCCGAAAATCCTGAATGGTTTCAGGGTACAGCCGATGCGGTGCGGCAATACCTCTGGCTGATGGAATCCTGGAATGCTCAGGACTATTTGATCCTGTCTGGCGATCATCTCTACTGCATGGATTACCGCCCCTTTATCGAACACCACCGATCCACCCAGGCCGATGTCACCCTGGCGGTCTTGCCCTGCCGCGAAAATGTTGCCTCCAGCTTTGGACTGGTCAAAATCGACGATGCTGGCCGGATCCTCAGCTTTACCGAAAAGCCCAAAGGGGAGCGGCTCAAATCCTGTCAAGTGGATACCTCCACCCTCGGCCTCAGCCCCACAGAAGCGCAAGAAAAGCCCTACATTGCCTCGATGGGTATCTATGTCTTCACCCGGCAAGCCATGGTGGAGATGTTGCAAAATAAAGATCACACTGATTTTGGTAAAGAGGTCTTGCCTTCTGTGGTCAAAACCCACAACCTCCAGGCCTATCTTTTTAATGACTACTGGGAAGACATCGGTACGATTGAGGCGTTTTACAATGCCAATCTGTCCCTGGTCAAGCAGCCCAATCCACCCTTTAGCTTCTTTAACTCCGAGATGCCGATTTACACTCGGCCTCGCTTTTTGCCCCCTAATAAAATTTTAGATTGCCAGATCAAAGACACTATGGTTGCAGACGGTTGCATCATCAAAAACGCTCAGATTTCTAACTCCATCGTTGGGATCCGCTCTCGAATTGAAGCCAATACCATGATCGAAAACACCCTGATGATGGGGGCAGACTTTTATGAATCCCCTGAAATCAGAGCAGAAAAGCTCAGCAGTGGGATCCCGCCCGTCGGCATCGGAGCCAACAGCCATATCGCTAACGCCATTGTGGACAAAAACGTCCGCATTGGTCGCAATGTCAAGATCCTCAACAAAGATCATGTGCAAGAGGCCGAACGCGAAGACGAGGGGATCTGGATCAGCAATGGCATTGTGATTGTGATTAAAGATGCGGTGATTCACGACAATACGGTGATTTAGTCCGCCACTGCTGATGGCTCTAGCCTGGATCCCTTAACCCAAATTGACCCAAATTGACCCAAATTGACCCAAATCCCAGGTGACGGGATCTGTTGGGGCCTGAGCTACCACGGATATGGATCCCCCCCTCCGGCACAAACCTCTTGCCTCCCCAAGGCTCAAGGCAGACTGTGACGGTCTGCGACATTCTGCAAAGTTGCCACAGGGATCCTTAAAGCGATCTAAAGTGAGATCAGTGAAAACAGGCAAAGATAGCTATGCAACTGAGTGATCTCACTCATCCCAACCAACTCCACGACCTCACCCTACCCCAGTTGCAGAGTCTGGCCCGACAGATCCGAGAGAAGCACCTGCAAACGGTTGCAGCCACTGGCGGACATCTGGGGCCAGGACTGGGGGTCGTAGAACTGACGATTGGACTTTACAAAACACTGGACCTAGACCAAGACAAGGTGATCTGGGATGTGGGCCACCAAGCCTATGCCCACAAGCTGCTGACGGGCCGCTACCACCGGTTTCATACCCTGCGCCAAAAGGACGGCATCGCGGGCTATTGCAAGCGTTGTGAAAGCAAATTCGATCACTTTGGGGCCGGACATGCCTCCACCAGCATTTCGGCGGGGCTAGGCATGGCTCTGGCACGGGATGCCCAGGGCAAAAACTTTAAGGTGTGCGCCATCATCGGCGATGGGGCCTTAACAGGCGGAATGGCCTACGAAGCCATCAATCACGCCGGACACCTGCCCAAAACCAATTTGATGGTGGTGCTCAACGACAATGGCATGTCCATCTCTCCCAATGTGGGGGCGATCCCCCGTTATTTAAACCGACTGCGCCTCAGCTCGCCGGTGCAGTTTTTAGCCGACAGCCTCGAAGAACAACTCAAAAGTCTGCCTTTGGTGGGATCCAGTCTCAGCCCTGAGATCGACCGCATGAAGGAGACCATGAAGTTGATCACAGCCGTACAAAACAACAAAACTGGGATCATCTTTGAGGAGTTGGGATTCACCTATGTGGGGCCGGTGGATGGACACAATCTCAGCGAGCTGATCGATGCCTTTGAGGTGGCCCACGGCATTACCGGCCCTGTCCTGGTTCATGTGTCTACCATCAAGGGCAAAGGCTACGCTCCTGCCGAGGTGGATCGGGTGGGCTACCATGCTCAGTCCAAGTTCAGTCTCACCACCGGCAAACCCTACCCCTCCACCAAGCCCAAGCCCCCCAGTTATTCCAAAGTGTTTGGTCATGCCCTGACCACGTTGGCCAGCAATAATCCCCGCATCATCGGCATCACAGCGGCGATGGACACCGGCACGGGACTGGATAAGCTCAAGGCCAAATTGCCAGACCAATTTATTGATGTGGGGATCGCAGAGCAACATGCGGTGACCTTGGCGGCAGGTCTAGCCTGTGAGGGGATGCGTCCCGTGGCGGCGATCTACTCCACCTTTTTGCAGCGGGCCTATGACCAGATCATTCATGATGTCTGCATCCAAAACCTGCCGGTGTTTTTCTGCTTGGATCGAGCGGGGGTGGTGGGGGCAGATGGCCCCACCCATCAGGGCCTCTATGACATTGCCTATCTGCGCTGCATCCCCAATCTGGTGGTGATGGCCCCCAAAGATGAGGCTGAGCTGCAACGGATGCTGGTCACCGGGATCGAGTACACCGATGGACCGATTGCCATGCGCTATCCCCGCGGATCCGGTGTGGGGGTGCCCTTGGCGGAGGAGGGTTGGGAAGCCCTGCCGATTGGCAAAGCGGAGCAGTTGATGGACGGGGAGGATGTCTTAATCGTGGCCTATGGCTCGATGGTGCATCCCAGTCTCCAGGCGGCTCAGATCCTCAAAGAACATGGCCTCAGTGCAACGGTGGTCAATGCTCGCTTTGTCAAGCCGTTGGATACGGAGCTGATCTTGCCTTTGGCCCAGCGATTGGGCCGGGTGGTCACGGTGGAGGAGGGCTGCTTGCAGGGGGGCTTTGGATCCGCTGTGGCCGAGGCGCTGCTGGATGCGGATATTTTGGTGCCCATCCTGCGGCTGGGGGTGCCCGATCAGTTGGTGGATCATGCAGCTCCAGAAGAGTCTCTGGGATCTCTGGGTTTGACGGGATCGGGGATTGCCGATCGGATCCGGCAGCGATTTTTTGCGGTGTCGCCGCCGGTGGATCTGACTCAAGCAGAGACGGTCAATCGAACCCATTTAGATCGAGCTGGAGATCGAACCAGTCAGCGGTAAAGCCTGACCGAAAAAGGCTGAGGCCATAACCCCAAAATCGGCAGCCAATCGGCAGCTTTGGCTTGCTCAACCCGCCGGATCCGCCTATAACTGAGCTAGTCAATTCAGCCCTGTCCAGCTCTTGCCCAGCTTTTGAGTTTCAGCGGCCTAATTGCTGTTTGAATCACAGGTGGGCAAGGTCTTCAGTTGGCAGGATTTGGGGTCTGTTGTTACTATGGCTACTTCGCCATCCTTTTCGGTGTCATTTTTATCCTCTGACCCATCTTCACAGGCTCGCTCTAGTGATGATCGCGGGGGTGATTTTTCGGTTGAGATCCAAGCGCTGCCTTTGACTGCCCAAACCACAGATCAGGTGACAGCTGAGGACAGCATCCAAAACAAGGATAGTTTTGATGCCACTGAACAAGCTGCTGGCGGACAAGTGAGTCAAGCGGAGGGATCCAGTCAGGGAGAGTTGCCTACCCCAAACGCCGGATCCGGATCCCAGTGGTCGGCTGCGGAGTTGATGACAGCAGAGCCAAAAGCCGTGCCAAAAGTCGTGGATATCATGCCGTCGCCCCCCCTTCAGCAGCGGGAACAGCGTAAGAGTCAGGATCTGTTTGCGGCATTGGCGTTTGCTTGCCGGTCGTTTAAGAATCTCAATCAGGTGTTGGAGTTGACCACGTTTGTGGCCAGCCAGCTTACGGATGCCGACGGCAGCGTCTTGGTGATGTTTGAACCCAATGGCCAGTTGCGCCTAGAGCAGGTGCATGGCATGGATCCGGAGTATCGTGATCAATTGCGCACGCTATTGGAGCGGTCAACTCAAGTGCTGTCTGAATCGATTGCCGCAGCAGATGGCATTCCTCAGGTGGGATCCTCAGCCTTGGTCTTGGAGGATGCGTTGGACTTTGGGGCCTGGCTAGAGCATTTGTTGGATCAGCAATTTCAGCAGGACTTGGGTTCCCATGTCTATCTGCGGGGAACCCCTTTATTGATGCGGAGCACGGTGCGGGGGCGGCTGTATGTGTTTAGTGCCCAGCTCGGCTATGAGTGGACGGAGGAGCGGCAGCAATTGCTGCGGATGGTGGCGGACCAAGCCTCGGTTGCCATCGAAAACGACGAGTTGACCGCTTCTTTGCGGCGTCAGGCGGCCCTGGGCAAAGAATTAGAGATCGGATCTGAAATTCAGTCCCGGTTGCTGCCCCGCACCTTTCCCTGTGTGCCAGGGATCCAAATGGCGGCCCGCTGTAAAACCGCCAGTCAAGTGGGGGGCGACTACTACGACTTTATCGAGATCAAATCCCAGTCTGGATCCCGGCGGGTGGGGATTGTGATTGGGGATGTGATGGGCAAAGGGGTGCCCGCTGGCCTGTTGATGACCACGATGCGGGGGATGCTCCGGGCGGAGGTGATGAACGATCACCGTCCGGCTCGGATCCTGCAACACCTCAATCACGTCATGTACGACGATCTGGAGCAGGCCCACCGTTTTATCAGCCTGTTTTATTCGGACTACGAACCTGCCTCTGGGCATTTGTGCTTTAGCAATGCTGCCCACAATCCGACGCTGCTGTGGCGCTCCACCACCCAAGAGCTGGATTATTTGGATACCGCTGGCCAACTGCTGGGGCTAGAGCAAGAAGGACAGTTTGAGGAGCGGTGTGTTCAGCTTCAGCCGGGGGATGTGGTGGTCTACTATACCGATGGTTTTACGGAAGCGGCCAATGCCCGGGGAGAGCGGCTCGAATCCACCGGACTGGAATCGGCTGTTCGCTATGCGGCCCAGCTCCACCAGGATCCGCAGGCGATCTTAGAATGCCTGTTCGATCAAGTGGAAACGTTTCGCCAGACCGCTCAAAAACAACACCGCACCTCGTCTGCCATCTGGTCGCATTTGACGGAGGATGAGCTGCGGTTGCTGCCCGAACT